>KL571200.1:14216-34198 GCA_000715855.1 Actinoplanes liguriensis | reverse complement strand
CCGCCCGGGTGTACGGGCAGCTCGCCTGCTGGTCTGTCGCGACCGGAAACCGCAGCCAGGCGTGGCAGTTCAGCAAGGAGGCGGTCCGGGCGAACTGGAAGGAGCCGCGTACCGCGATCGCGCTCGCCGCGATGACCGGCGCGGTGAAGGTGGAGAATGTGCTTTCAGCGCTGCACAAACGGGGGCGCGGTATCTGAAGTCACTCTTTCGCGCACACCCGATCAGCGGTACTGTTCAAGTGTGTTCGAAATAGTGCGGAAAACCTGGCCGAAGTTGGTGGATTGCTGATGCTGGCACAGCAGCGACAGGCCGCGATCCTCGACCGGGTCCGCGCCACCGGGGGCGTCCGGGTCAGCGAGCTGGCCGCGGAATACAGCGTCTCCGACATGACGATCCGCCGTGACCTCGAGGCGCTCGCGGATCGTGGGCTGCTCGCGAAAGTACACGGTGGCGCGACCACGGTCAGCCCCGGATCCGCACATGAGCCCGGTTTCGCCGCCAAGTCGGTGCGCCAGCGCGACGAGAAGACCGCGATCGCGGCCCGTGCGGCCGCCCTGGTCTCGCCCGGCGACGCCATCGCGCTCTCGGCCGGCACCACGACCGCGGAGCTGGCCCAGCGGCTGGTCGACGTCCCGTCGCTGACCGTGGTGACCAACTCGATCCCGGTCGCCGACGTCTTCTACCGCGCCGGCCGGCCGGATCAGACGGTCGTGCTCACCGGCGGCACCCGCACGCCGTCCGACGCGCTGGTCGGCCCGGTCGCCGTGGCCGCGATCGGCACCCTGCACCTGGACATGCTGTTCCTGGGTGTGCACGGCATGAGCGAGCGCGCCGGCTACACCACGCCCAACCTGATGGAGGCGGATGTCAACCGCGCCCTGGTCGAGGCCGCGGAACGCCTGGTCGTGCTCGCCGACAGCACCAAGTGGGGCACCGTCGGCATCTCCTCGATCGTCCCGCTGGAGCGGGCCGATGTGCTGATCACCGACGACGGCCTGGACGCCACCGCGCGTTCCCTGCTCATCGAAACCGTCCCTGAACTCGTGGTGGTGAACCCCCAGTGACACCCATCCGCTCGACCGTCGCACTCTCCGACGGGCGCGAGCTCATCTACTTCGACGAGGAGCCGGACTCCGGCCGATCGGCGTATGCGGACACCCGCGAGCTGCCTCCGCCTCCGCCGGCGTCGCAGTTGCGCTACGACCCGCTGGTCGACGAGTGGATCGCGGTCGCCGCGCACCGGCAGACCCGCACCTTCCTGCCCCCGTCCGACGCCTGTCCGCTCTGCCCGACGAACTCGCGTTTCGCCAGTGAGATCCCGGCTCCCAGCTACGACGTGGTGGTCTTCGAGAACCAGTTCCCGTCGTTCAGCTACCGCGAGGTGCCGGGCGGCGACATCACCGAGCTGACCGACATGGTGCCGGTCAAGCCGGGGCTGGGCCGCTGCGAGGTGGTCTGCTTCACGAGCGACCACAACAGCTCGTTCGGCGCGCTGCAGCCGTCGCGGGTGCGCACGGTGATCGATGCGCTGGCCGACCGGACCACCGAGATGTCGCAGCTCCCGGGCGTCGCGCAGGTCTTCCCGTTCGAGAACCGGGGCGTCGAGATCGGCGTGACGCTGCACCACCCGCACGGCCAGATCTATGCGTACCCGATGGTGCCGCCGCGCACCGCCGCCATGCTGCGGGCCGCGCAGAAGCACGCGGAGAAGACCGGCGGGCGCAACCTCTACGCCGACGTGCTCGCCGCCGAGCAGGAGGCGAAGGTCCGGATCATCGGCGCCAACGAGCATTGGACGGCGTATGTGCCGGCCGCGGCCCGCTGGCCCTTCGAGGTGCAGATCGCGCCGCACCGGCAGGTGCTCGACCTGCCCGGGCTCACCGACGACGAGCGGGATGCGTTCGGGCCGCTCTACCTGGACGTTCTGCACCGTTTCGACGGTTTGTTCGGCAAGCCGATGCCGTACATCTCGGCGTGGCACCAGGCGGTCGTCGGCGAGGGCCGCGACCTGGGCTACCTGCACATGCAGCTGTTCAGCATCCGGCGCGCCGCCGACAAGCTGAAGTACCTGGCCGGCTCCGAGTCGGCGATGGGCGCCTTCGTCAGCGACGTGGTCCCGGAGAAGGCGGCGCAGCTGCTGCGCGACGCCATCTGACGATTCCGCCGTACCGGACGGCCTCGCCCCACGGGCGGGGCCGTTTCACATGGTGCGGAAAAGGGACCAGCGGGGGCCCGGGACAAGGCCCCCGCTGAAGGGGACGGCGAGTGGCGTACCCAAGCCCGCCACACGCACCACTGAGACAAACGAGAGCCGATACCCGCCGGTTACGACACGAAACGTCAGTTTTGTCGGATGTTCAAGGACCAAAAACCCCAACCCCCGATTTGGTACGGACGGAGCACCGCTCACGCCGTACCCAATAAGGGGTTGGGGTTTGGTCCGAGAATGATCAGGCGAGCTTGCGCGCCAGGTTCTCGTCGAGCGCGTTCATGAACTCGTCAGTGGTCAGCCACGGCGCGTCCTTGCTGATCAGCAGCGCCAGGTCCTTCGTCATCTGACCGCCCTCGACGGTCTCGATGCAGACCCGCTCCAGCGTCTCGGCGAACTGGGTGACCTCCGGCGTCCCATCCAGCTTGCCGCGGTGCTTGAGCCCACCCGTCCACGCGAAGATCGACGCGATCGGGTTGGTCGAGGTCTTCTCGCCCTTCTGCCACTGCCGGTAGTGCCGGGTGACGGTGCCGTGCGCGGCCTCGGCCTCGACGGTCTGCCCGTCCGGCGTCATCAGGACCGAGGTCATCAGGCCGAGCGAGCCGAAGCCCTGCGCGACGGTGTCGGACTGCACGTCACCGTCATAGTTCTTGCAGGCCCAGACGTAGCCGCCCTCCCACTTGAGCGCGGCGGCGACCATGTCGTCGATCAGCCGGTGCTCGTAGGTGATGCCGGCGGCCTTGAACTGGTCCGCGAACTCGGTCTCGAAGATCTCCGCGAACAGGTCCTTGAAACGGCCGTCGTAGGCCTTCAGGATCGTGTTCTTGGTCGACAGGTAGACCGGGTAGTTGCGGGCCAGACCGTAGCGGAACGAGGCGCGCGCGAAGTCGCGGATCGACTCGTCGAAGTTGTACATCGCCATGCCGACGCCGCCGGCCGGGAAATCGGCCACGTGCATCTCGATCGGCGCGGAACCGTCCTCCGGCGTGAAGGTGACGGTCATCTTGCCCTTGCCGGGCGCGACGAAGTCGGACGCCTTGTACTGGTCGCCGTGAGCGTGACGACCGATGATGATCGGCTTCGTCCAGCTCGGCACCAGCCTGGGTACGTTGCTCAGAATGATCGGCTCACGGAAGACGACCCCGCCGAGGATGTTGCGGATCGTGCCGTTCGGCGACCGCCACATCTTCTTCAGGCCGAACTCCTCGACCCGCGCCTCATCGGGGGTGATGGTGGCGCACTTGACGCCGACACCGTGCCGCTTGATGGCGTTGGCGGAGTCGATCGTCACCTGGTCGTCGGTCTCGTCCCGGTACTGAATGCCCAGGTCGTAGTACTCGAGGTTGACGTCGAGGTACGGCAGGACCAGCTGCTCACGGATCTGCTTCCAGATGATCCGGGTCATCTCGTCGCCGTCGATCTCCACGACCGGGTTCTTGACCTTGATTTTCGCCATCGGCCGGCGCTCCTCTCCCGAAACACATGCTTAGCAGTACGAGCGTACTGCCCGCCTACTGAAGATCGCCGGGCGGCCCCAACTGGTGATCCCCCTCTACCATCCCAGCGATGGAGCCCGAGCGTGCCGATAAGCGCTACGCCGCTCGCCATGGATGGAGCCGCCAGGAACGAATCCGGCATCAGCTTTTCGAGTGGGGCAAAGCTCTCGCGATCCTGGTGATCATCGGCACCATGCTGGCCGGGGGCTTCGTCACGCACGGCCCGGCCGTCCAGCTGGCCCGCGACGTGACCGGCACCACTGCGAGCGGGATGGCGGCCGCCGGGTGGCTGCTCGTGGTCGCGCCGTTCGCCCTCACCTTCCTCGCCTGGCAGCTCGGCGAGCCGGAACGCCTCAGCCGGGACGAGCGCCGGGCCCTGCACGCCACCCGATCCGCCCGGATCCGGAGGCTCGCCCGCATCGCGCTGGCCATCCTGGGCGCGCCGCTCGGAATCGTGGCGGTCACCTTCCTGCCGGCCCGAGGCGCCCGCCTCACCGACATCATCACCGGGCCGGGCGCCCCGGCGTTCCGGATCGGCCTGGTCGCCGGCTGGGTCACCGCGTTCCTCGGCGTGCTCGCCGTCCTGCTGCTCGGCCCCCGCGAGACGCTCGACTCCCGGTCCAGGGCCGCCGCCGGCAGGCCGGACCGCCGTCGCCTGACCCGGGTCGCCCTTCCCCTGTGGGCGCTGGCGACGCTCACGGCCGCGGTGATCCTCGCGGCGCTCAGCTGACGATCGCCCCATGAGCACGGGCGAAGTGTGCCGCCTGCGCGAGGTCGATCTTCGCCCCGGTGATGTTCACCTCGCGCAGCGGTGTGCCGTCGAGATCGGCACCCCGAAGATCAGAGCCCTTCAGTACGGCGTCCTTGAGCCGGGCGTTCGACAGATCCGCGCCGCGCAGATCGGCCTTGGACAGGTCCGCCCCGGTCAGGTCGGCCTCCCGCAGCCGGATCGCGCCGAACCGGATGCCGGCCAGCTTCTGCCCGCGCAGCGAGACGAAACTCCAGTCCCCGCCGTCCAGGGTGAGCGGCCGCAGCTCACAGTCGTCGAAGCTGGTGCCGGTCAGCTTGCACTCGACGAAGCTCGCGTCGAAAAATGAGCAGCGCCGCACCGTCGACTGCAGGAACGCGCTGCGCTCGAACGTCGACGCGTTGAACTTGACGTTGCCGAACTCACACCGCTCGAACGTGCACCCGACAAAGGTCGACTCGCTCCAGTCCACGTCTTGAAAGACGCAGTCCACGTAGTGAACCCGCTCCTCCTCGCCAAGCGCCCAGTCCTCCCCCGAGAACCGCTCATCAGCCCGGCGGTCCATCAGCACCTCACGAAACGCCGCCGGTGAGGAGGCAGCTGATTTTTCGGCGCCCGCGGGGTGTGCGGGTGGCGGAAACTCATCTGCCTCCTCACCGGGTTCCAGGCGTTTTGTGCGCGGAGCGAAGCGAAGCAATCAGGCCCAGCAATTAGGTTCAGTGGTAGAAGTGCCGAGTGCCGGTGAAGTAGACGGTCAGGCCCGCCTTCTCCGCGGCTTCGATCACCAGGTTGTCGCGGATCGAGCCACCGGGCTGGACGACAGCCTTGATTCCGGCCGCGATCAGCACCTCCAGCCCGTCCGGGAACGGGAAGAACGCGTCCGACGCGGCCACGCTGCCGGCCGCCCGGTCGGCTCCGGCCCGGTCGACCGCGAGCTTGGCCGAGTCGACCCGGTTGACCTGGCCCATGCCGACACCGACGGTGGCGCCGTCGCTGGCCAGCAGGATCGCGTTGCTCTTGACGCTGCGGATCGCCCGCCAGGCGAAGGCCAGGTCGCGCAGGACCTCGGGCGAGGCCGGGGCGCCGGTCGCGAGGGTCCAGTTCGCCGGGTCGTCGCCGTCGGCGTCGATCCGGTCGGAGAGCTGCACCAGCACGCCGCCACCGACCTGCCGGATCTCCGCGGGCGGCGGATTCCACGCCGGGGCCACGAGGACGCGCAGGTTCTTCTTCTCCCGCAGCACGTCGAGCGCCTCGGGCGCGAAGGCCGGCGCGACGATGACCTCGGTGAAGATCTCCGCGACCTGCTTCGCGAGCTCGAGCGTGACCTCCCGGTTGACGGCGATCACGCCGCCGAACGCGGAGACCGGGTCGCACTCGTGCGCCTTGCGGTGCGCCTCGGCTACGTCCGCGCCGATCGCCACGCCACACGGGTTGGCGTGCTTGATGATCGCCACGGCCGGGTCGGTGAAGTCGTTCGCGGTGCGCCAGGCGGCGTCCGCGTCGACGTAGTTGTTGTAGGACATCTCCTTGCCGTTGAGCTGCTCGGCCTGCGCGAGCCCGGCGGGAGCGTTCGGGTCCAGGTACAGAGCGGCCTGCTGGTGCGGGTTCTCGCCGTACCGCAAGGTGTCCTGCTTCTGCAGTGCGAGGCCGGCGAAGTCGGGCCATTCCGACGGCGCGAGCACCGTGGCGGTCCAGTTCGCGACGGCGATGTCGTACTCCGCGATGTTGATGAAAGCCCGGGAGGCGAGCACCTTGCGCTGGGCGAGCGTGAAGCCGCCCTTCTCGAGCGCCTCGATGATCAACGGGTAGCCGGCGGTGGAGACGACCACCGCGACCGACGCGTGGTTCTTCGCCGCGGCGCGGACCATCGCCGGCCCGCCGATGTCGATCTTGGCGATGCACTCCTCCTCGCCCGCCCCGGACGCGACCGTCTCGGAGAACGGGTAGAGGCTGCTGACGAGCAGGTCGAACGGCTCGATGCCGTGCTCCCGCAGCTCCTGCGCGTGGCTGTCCAGCCGCAGGTCGGCGAGCAGACCCCCGTGCACCTTCGGGTGCAGGGTCTTCACCCGGTCACTGAGGATCTCCGGGAAGCCGGTCAGATCCTCGACCCGGGTCACCGGGACACCGGCCTTCTCCACGGTCGACGCCGTCGAGCCGGTCGAGACGATCTCCACGCCGGCCGCGTGCAGGGCCTGGGCCAGCTCGACGATGCCGGCCTTGTCCCACACGCTCAGCAGCGCCCGCTTGATCGGACGCAGACCCTCGGTGGTCATGCCGCCACTACGCTCGGTCACGGATCCGTACCTTCCTGTCTTGAATGGTCCAACCGGAGCGGACCAGGCGGCCGACGTGGTCGACCAGCTGGGCCCGCTCGGCCACCTTGATCCGCTCGGTGAGCGTCTCCTCCGTGTCGTCGTCGAGCACGGGGACGCTGACCTGGGCGATGATCGGTCCGGTGTCGACACCGGCGTCGACGAAGAAGAGCGTCGCGCCGGCGATCTTCACGCCGTAGGCGAGCGCGTCGCGCGGCCCGTGGATGCCCGGGAACGACGGCAGCAGCGCGTTGTGCGTGTTGATGTAGCGATCGCCGAACGCGTCCAGGAACTGCTTGCCGACCAGCTTCAGGAAACCGGCCGAGATGACCAGGTCGGGGCGGTGCTCGGCGACGTGCCCGGTGAGCGCGGCATCCCAGTCGTCGCGGGTCGGGTAGGCCTTCACCGAATCCACGAACGTGGGGACACCGGCCGCGGCGGCGATCTCCAGACCGGCGATGCCGGCCCGGTCCGCGCCGACGGCGACGACCTCGGCACCATACGCCGGGTCCTCGGCCGCTTCGAGAAGAGCTTGCAGGTTGCTGCCCGATCCGGAGATCAGGACGACCAGGCGGGCGGGCGCGGGGTCAGTCACCTCAGCACCCTATCCGGGCCGCTCAGGTCATCCGAAATCGGGCGGTTGTCCACGGCAATTGTTCACCGCCGGGCGGCGCGGGGCGCTGAACATCCGGGCGGTTGGCTGCGGCTTTTGTTCGCGGCCGGGCGGCCGGGGTGCTGAACAACCGGGCGGCTATCTGCGGCTTTTGCTCGGGGCCGGGCGGCCGGGGTGCTGAACAACCGGGCGGCTATCTGCGGCTTTTGCTCGGGGCCGGGCGGCCGGGGTGCTGAACAACCGGGCGGCTATCTGCGGCTTTTGCTCGGGGCCGGGCGGCCGGGGTGCTGAACAACCGGGCGGCTATCTGCGGCTTTTGCTCGGGGCAGGGCGGCGTGGGGTGCTGAACACTCGGGCCGCGGACGCGCCGACGATCACCGAGATCGCGGCGACGACCGTGGCGACCAGCCCGACCTGACCGGCCGCCGGCCCGATCTCGGCGAGCCGCCCCGCGCCCACCGGACCGCCGGAGCACCACGCGAGCGACCCCAGCAGCAGCCCGGCGACCGGCCCGGCCAGCAGGCCCGCACCGATCAGCAGCGACCAGTCCGGCTCCGGAGCCTCGGCGCCCGAGCCGCGGCCCGGGCCCCAGGCGTTCGCGCGGCCGTACCGCAGCCGCTGGGTCAGCCCCCACCCGGCCACCGCCCCGGCGATCACCGGAAGCGCCAGCAGCAGCGTGCCGCCACCACCGACCGGACCGTTCGGCAGGCCCGCCAGCAGCGGCAACGTAGGCAGGTCGCCGACCGAGAACTCGGTCAGGCTGATGGTTGACCCGACGCCGAGCGCGAAGCCCGGCCCGAGCAGGTAGGCGGTGGCCCAGATCGCCGCGTTCGCCGCGTAGGCCACGCTGATCAGGGTGATTCCGGCCTGGCCGGCCACCCCGGTGTGATACGCCGCGATGATCTTCGCGGCGTCACCGCCGCCGAGCGCCACCGACAGACCGCCGACCGCCGCGCCGGCCCCGACCATCAGGAAGCCCGCGACCAGGCCGGTCCGGACACCGTGACGCAGCGCGGCCGGGACCCGCCGGGCAAGTGTGGTGACGGCGTCACTGCCGCGCAGTGCGCCGATCAGCGATCCGATCAGCCCGAGCAGCAGAAAATCAGACGCGGCCCGGCCGGTGGAGACCTCGGTGCCGCGACCATCCGTCAGGTGGGCGGTCAAGGCGCCGATTGCGGCGTACGTCGCCCCGACGCACATGGCCACGAGGAGCGCCGACCCGATCGAGCCGGAGCGCCGCGCCCCGATCGCCCGGGTCACGTGCAGCCCCGCCCGGTTGAGCCGCCACAGCACGAGCACGGTGAGCAGCAGCGGCGCGAGCCCGAGCGGGCCGATCGAGGTGCCGATCGCCACCCCGTGACCGAGCAGCCAGGCGGCCGCGCCGGCGTGGGCCGCACCGACCAGGCCGCCCTGCCCCTCCAGGGTGCGGGCCAGCCCCATCGCCGCGGCAACCGGCAGGTAGGTGAGCAGCGCCGCCCAGATCGTGGCGAAGGCCACCGCCACCGGCAGCGGCGCGCCCCGCAGTCGTTCCGGGGACCGGCGCTGGGCCGGGACCCGGACGGTCTCACGGCGGCCGAGCACCTCGTCGTCGACGACGACGGTGTCCCGCGTCTCCGGCTCCCGATCGTCGAGGACCGGCACAGCCTCGGTGTCCCGCACCACGGACTGCAGCGCCTCGGCGACCGCGAACGGGTCCTCCGAGCCGCCGGGACGGTCGGTTGTGCTGGGCATCGCGACCTACCTTGTCACGCCGAGGCACTTACGGCGATGCAGATACGACGGCGCGCCGCCGATCGGGTCGTATCGACCCGGCCCGCGGCGCGCCGTTCGTACCGAATCGACTGTCAGCTCATGATCTCGCGCATGAGCCGCGCGGTCTCGCTCGGCGTCTTGCCGACCTTGACTCCGGCCGCCTCCAGCGCCGCCTTCTTCGCGTCGGCGGTGCCGGCCGAGCCGGAGATGATCGCGCCGGCGTGACCCATGGTCTTGCCGGGCGGGGCGGTGAAGCCCGCGATGTAGCCGACGACCGGCTTGGTGACGTTGGCCTTGATGAACTCGGCGGCCCGCTCCTCGGCGTCGCCACCGATCTCACCGATCATGACGATCGCATCGGTGTCCGGGTCCTCCTGGAACGCCTTCAGCGCGTCGATGTGCGTGGTCCCGATGATCGGGTCACCGCCGATGCCGACCGCCGTGGAGAAGCCGAACTCCCGCAGCTCGTACATGAGCTGGTAGGTCAGCGTGCCGCTCTTGCTGACCAGGCCGATCCGGCCCTGCGGGGTGATGTCGGCCGGGATGATGCCGGCGTTCGACGCGCCCGGCGAGGCGATGCCCGGGCAGTTCGGGCCGATGATCCGGGTCTTCTCACCCTTGGCCACGTTGTACGACCAGAAGGACGCCGAGTCCTGCACCGGCACGCCCTCGGTGATCACGATGGCGAGCGGGATCTCGGCGTCGATCGCCTCGACGACCGCGGCCTTGGTGAACGCCGGCGGGACGAAGATGACCGACACGTCGGCGCCGGTCTCCTTGATCGCCTCGGCGACCGTGGCGAACACCGGAAGCTCGGTGCCGTCGAAGTCCACCTTGGTGCCGGCCTTGCGCGGGTTCACGCCGCCGACGACCTGGGTGCCCGCCGCGAGCATCCGCTTGGTGTGCTTGGAGCCCTCGCCACCGGTGATGCCCTGGACGATGACCTTGGAGTCCTTGGTGAGCCAGATAGCCATTAGTTCACTTCCCCGCAGCCGCGAGCTCGGCGGCCTTCTCTGCCGCTCCGTCCATCGTGTCGACCCGCGTGACGAGCGGGTTGTTGGCGCCGTCGAGGATGGCGCGGCCGGCCTCGGCGTTGTTGCCGTCGAGGCGTACCACGAGCGGCTTGGTGACCGTCTCGCCGCGCTGGGCGAGCAGCTCGAGGGCCTGGATGATGCCGTTGGCCACCGCGTCACAGGCGGTAATGCCGCCGAAGACGTTCACGAAGACCGACTTGACGGCCGGGTCGCCGAGGACGATCTCCAGGCCGTTCGCCATCACCTGGGCGCTCG
This sequence comes from Actinoplanes liguriensis, assembly GCA_000715855.1. Taxonomy (GTDB): domain Bacteria; phylum Actinomycetota; class Actinomycetes; order Mycobacteriales; family Micromonosporaceae; genus Actinoplanes; species Actinoplanes liguriensis. The sequence continues at coordinate 23,779 of KL571200.1, read as the reverse complement.
CGCCGCCGCCGATGTCGAGGAAGTTCGCCGGCTTCACGTTGCCGTGCTTCTCACCGGCGTACGCGACCACGTCGAGCGTCGACATGACCAGGCCCGCGCCGTTGCCGATGATGCCGACCTCGCCGTCGAGCTTGACGTAGTTGAGGTTCTTCGCCTTGGCCGCCTGCTCGATCGGGTCGACGGCGGACTTGTCCTCGAGCGCCTCGTGGTCGGGGTGCCGGAAGCCGGCGTTCTCGTCCAGGGTGACCTTGGCGTCGAGCGCCAGCACCCGGCCGTCGCCCACCTTGGCCAGCGGGTTGACCTCGACCAGCAGGGCGTCCTCGGCGACGAACGCCTGCCACAGCTTCACCGCGATGTCGACGACCTGGTCGGCGACGTCGGCCGGGAACTTGGCGAGGGTGACGATCTCCCGCGCCTTCGCCTCGTCCACGCCCTTGCTGGCGTCGATGGCGACCTTGGCGACCCGGTCCGGGTCGGTCTCGGCGACCGTCTCGATCTCCATACCACCGGCGACGCTGGCGATGCAGAGGAACGTACGGTTCGCCCGGTCCAGCAGGTAGGAGAAGTAGTACTCCTCCTTGATGTCGGCCGTCTCGGCCAGCATCACCTTGTGGACCGTGTGACCCTTGATGTCCATGCCCAGGATGTCGGTCGCACGGGCCTCGGCCTCGTCCGCACCGTCGGCCAGCTTGACGCCGCCGGCCTTACCGCGGCCACCGACCTTGACCTGCGCCTTGACGACGACCTTGCCGCCCAGACGCTCGGCGATCGCCCGGGCCTCCTGCGGGGTCTCGGCGACGCCGCCGCCCAGCACGGGCAGGCCGTGCCGTTCGAACAGGTCGCGCCCCTGATACTCGAACAGGTCCACGTGTCTCCTTTCGCTCGCGACGCCAAGCGCCGGCAAGCCGCACCATTGCGTCCCGACCTGTTGTGTGCGCGGCGCGTCGCAGTGGCGCCGCCAGCGTGAGGATCGTCCGGCCATCTCCCAGCCTGCCGAAGCGCAGCCGTCGAATGGCCTTCATCCGCAGAGTAGCGACCGAATCGGGCTTCGTGCCCGCGCGGGTACACGGTGTGCAAGACCACACACTGGAGGGACGAAATCGCAGCTCCGGGACGGTCGGGACAGCCGTGCACAGAGAGATCACCGGGGCCCGCGGAACGCCCCTCGCAACCTTTGCCTTCGATCCCGGAGCCGCCGCGGCACAACTGTGCGGAAAAAGTCACGCGGGCGCGCGTAACCCCTGGGAGAAGGGCGTCGTTGAGTGTGATGTCAGCGGCCTGCTACACGGGCCCGCGGACGAGAAAGCGGCCGATGCCCTGTCGGTCGAGGGGTGGCGGCGGGGCATCGCGCATAGAGGGGCCGGACGTGTGAGGGGTGCGTCCGGCCTCTCCCTATGCCCAGGTCTAGGCCACCGCGCTGCCCACATTGGCGCGGACCCATTCGATGATGGATGCGGTGGTAGCACCGGGCGTAAATACCTTGGCTACACCGAGTGATTCCAATTCCGTGATGTCGTCCTCCGGAATGATGCCGCCACCGAATACCACGATGTCGGTGGCCTCGCGCTCGCCGAGCAGTTCCAGCACCCGCCGGAACAGCGTCATGTGCGCCCCGGACAGGATGGACAGGCCGATGGCGTCGGCGTCCTCCTGAATCGCCGTCTCGACGACCTGCTCGGGCGTCTGGTGCAGCCCGGTGTAGACGACTTCCATGCCCGCGTCCCGCAGCGCCCGGGCCACGACCTTGGCGCCCCGGTCGTGGCCGTCCAGCCCGGGCTTCGCGACGACTACCCTGATCCGTGCTTGCATGCCAACCCCTCTTCGGTGTCCACCTGAACGAACGGTAACCCGCGGCGCCGGACCGCGGGTACCACCCCGGACCAGGACACGGCTCCGGAATGGTTACTCCGGTCACATTACTTTCTGCTTTATGGCCGATTACACACCGTCGCTAATTTGGCCGTAAGGAAAGTAAGCCAATTCGGACAATAGCCGATCAATACCGGCGCAGAACTGTCACGAAAATGGCGCTGCGACTTGTGACCGGGCGGACGTTTCGTTACCGTGGCGACGGCTCCCGCACAGGTTCACCCCTAAGCGAGAGCCCGGCCAACACTCGTTAACCGCTTGACGCGGGGCGCGGGGGTGCCGCCGCAATGTCGTCGACGGAGGGTTGTTCGTGCGCCAGCGCTTGTCGTCTGAGCCCGATCGCTATCGCGGCCGCCGCCGTGTACCCACCCCTCCCCGCAGCCGCTACGCCGCAGTCGTCACCTCCGCCTTCGTCGGCGCCGGCGTGGTCGCCCTCGGCGCCGCGAACCTCTCCGACGCCAAGGCCGTCAGCCCGGACGTGCTGCAGAGCCTGGATCAGTCTCAGTCGCAGGCAGCCACCGACGCGCTGGCGAACCGGTCCGACCCGAGCCGCGCCTCCCGCAGTGAGAACCGCGAGACCGCCGCCAAGGCGGGCGCCGAGATCACCGACGAGCAGGCCGCCGCCGAGGTCTACCTGCTGCCGCTCGACGACTACGAGTTCACCGCCCCGTTCGGGGTCCGGTTCGGCAAGCTGCACGCAGGCATCGACCTGGCCGCTCCGGAGGGCACGCCCTACAAGGCGGTGCACGGTGGCACGGTGACCGCATCCGGCTACAACGGCGGCTACGGCTACTCGATCACCATCCAGCAGGACGACGGCACCGAGATGATCTACGCCCACTCCCGGCGGCTGCTGGTGAAGAAGGGCGAGGCGGTCAAGGCCGGTCAGGTCATCGGCGAGGTGGGCAACACCGGGTACTCGTACGGGACGCACCTGCACCTCGAGATCCACGTCGGCGGGAAGCCGACCGACCCGATCACCTTCCTCAAGGCACACGGCGTCGACATCCAGCTCCAGACCGAGTCGGTCTACGCGAGCATGGCCGCCGCCGAAGCCGACTCCTGACCCGCACGCAACCAATTCGGTTGCAGGTCGGTTCCACCCCCTCAGCGCTCCCCGAACGGGGCCGACAGAACCGTGACAGCACTGATCACGGTGGTCGGGAGGAGAGTCTCGCGTGGGGCAGAGTTCGGCAGCAGGCTGGAGCGGGCGGCACCGTCAGGAGCGCCTCCACCGGCACCGGGCCCCGGCTTTCCCGGCACTCTTCGCCAGTCGCAGCCGCTCCGCGATCTCCCTCACCGCGCTGACCGCCACCCTCGCCACCGGGATCGGCGTGGCCGGCGCCGCCGCCTCCGCCTCTTCCCCGGCCGACCACTCGTCCAGCGGTGGGCACACCGCCGCGCACGCCGGCGCTGCCCTGCCGATCGTCCCGCCACCCGGTGACGAGGCGCCGGCCAAGGAGTACCCCAAACTGACGGACAACGACGCCGATGCCGACGCCGGGCTGGACAGCGTCCCGGTGGTCCCGGTGAAGCGCAGGGAGCGGCCCGCCCCGACGATCGTCCCGTTCTCCGCGCCCGACGCGACCGGCGCCGCGTGGGTCAGCCCGAACCCGGCCGCCCAGGTCACCTCCTGCTACGGCCCGCGCCGGGGCCGGCTGCACGCCGGGGTCGACCTGGCCGCGCCGGACGGCACCCCGATCGTCGCCGCGGGCGCCGGCGTGGTGGTCCGGGCCGGCCCGGCCGAGGGCTACGGCAACGCCGTGCTGATCGACCACGGCGACGGCTGGCTCACCCATTACGGCCACCTGTCCCGCATCACCGTGACCGTGGGCCAGGTCGTGCAGGCCGGCGAGCAGATCGGGGACGAGGGCTCGACCGGGCACTCGACCGGCCCGCACCTGCACTTCGAGGTGCACGAGGGGCACTACAAGAACCCGGTCGAACCGACCGCGTGGATGCATCAGCACGGCGTGGACATCGCCGGCTGCGACACGTACTGAAAATCGGGTCTAGATCTTCTCGATCGGGGCGTGGCGCATGATCAACCACATGGTCTGGTCACCGAAGTCGATCTGCGCCCGGGCGCCCGGGCCCTGCCCCTCGACTGCCACGACCCGGCCCAGGCCGTAACGCTGATGGTTGACCCGGTCGCCGGGCTCCACCTTCGGCGCCTGCTTCAACTCGCTCGCGGTGGACAGCCGACTGGCGTCGATGCCGAGGCGCTCGGCGATGCGCTGCGCCTTCGGCGTGCCCCCGGCGAAGCCACCACCACGGCCACGGTCACCGCCACCCCGGCCACCCACCCCGCCACCGGTGCCGGACCAGGACGTGTACGACGCGCCGGTGCGCTCCCAGCGCACCAGCTCGGCGGGCAACTCGTCGGTGAACCGGGACGGCGGGTTGTACTGCGGCTGGCCCCACTGCGACCGGGTCACCGCCCGGGACAGGTAGAGGCGCTGGCGGGCGCGGGTGATCCCGACATAGGCCAGGCGGCGCTCCTCCTCCAGCTCGGTGTTGTCCGACATCGCCCGCATGTGCGGGAAGATGCCGTCCTCCAAACCGGTCAGGAACACCACGGGGAACTCCAGCCCCTTCGCGGTGTGCAGGGTCATCAGCGTGACCACACCCTGATGATCCGGGTCGTCGGAGGGGATCTGGTCGGCATCCGCGACCAGCGCCACCTGCTCCAGGAAACCGGCCAGCGTGGCGGCCGGCGCCTCCGGATTCTCCTCGTCGGCCTGGGACTCCACCCGTTCGGTGTACTCCCGGGCGACGCTGACGAGCTCCTGCAGGTTCTCCACCCGGCCCTGGTCCTGCGGGTCGAGACTCTCCTCCAGCTCGCTGAGCAGACCGGAGCGCTGCAGGACGGCTTCCAGCACCTCCTCCGGCGGGGCGGTGGCGGCCAGCTCCCGCAGGTCGTCGAGCAGTTGCACGAAGTCGGCGATGCTGTTCGCCGCGCGGGTGGAGATGCCCGGCGCGTTCCGCGCGTGGCGCAGCGCCTGCCCGAAAGAGATCCGGTCGCGGCCCGACAGCGCCTCCACGCACGCCTCGGCCCGGTCGCCGATCCCCCGCTTCGGCGTGTTCAGCACGCGGCGGATGCTGACCGTGTCGTCGTCGTTCACGACCGCGCGAAGGTACGCCAACGCGTCGCGAACCTCCTTGCGCTCGTAGAACCGCACCCCGCCGACCACCTTGTAGGGCAGGCCGACGCGGATGAACACCTCCTCGAACACACGGGACTGGTTGTTCGTCCGGTAGAAGACGGCCACCTCACCGGGGCGGACCTCGTGCCGGTCGGAGAGCCGGTCGATCTCCCGGGCCACCCAGTCCGCCTCGGCGTGCTCGGTGTCGGCGACATATCCCACGATCTGCTCGCCGGCACCCTGGTCGCTCCAGAGACGCTTCGGCTTGCGCGACGTGTTCCGGTCGATCACCGCGTTCGCCGCGGAGAGGATCGTCTGGGTGGAGCGGTAATTCTGCTCCAGCAGGATGGTGCGCGCGGACGGGTAATCCCGCTCGAACTCCAGGATGTTGCGGATCGTCGCGCCGCGGAACGCGTAGATCGACTGGTCCGCGTCACCGACCACGCACAGCTCGGACGGGTCCTCGTCGTCCTTGCCGACCAGCTCGCGGATCAACGTGTACTGCGCGTGGTTGGTGTCCTGATACTCGTCCACCAGCACGTGGCGGAAACGACGACGGTACGCCTCGGCGACCAGCGGATGCGACTGGAACAGGTGCACGGTGGCCATGATGATGTCGTCGAAGTCCAGCGCGTGCGCCTCGCGCAGACGGCGCTGATACAGCTCATACGCCTCGGCGACGGCCCGCTCGTTCGGCCCGCTCGCCCGGCCCTTGAACTCCTCCGGGTCGACCAGCTCGTTCTTCAGGTTCGACACCTGGGCGGCCAGGCCCCGCGCGGTGTAGCGCTTCGGGTCCAGATCCAGCTCGCGGGCGACCAGCTGCATCAACCGGCGCGAGTCGTCCGCGTCGTAGATCGAGAACGTGCTCTTCAGCCCGGCGTGCTCGTGCTCGGCCCGCAGGATCCGGACACAGGCCGAGTGGAACGTCGACACCCACATCAACCGGGCGCGCGGGCCGACCAGGTGGGCCACCCGCTCCTTCATCTCGCCGGCCGCCTTGTTCGTGAACGTGATCGCGATGATCTCGCCGGGGTGCACGTCCCGCGCGGCCAGCAGATAGGCGATCCGGTGCGTCAGCACCCGGGTCTTGCCCGAGCCGGCGCCGGCCACGATCAGCAGCGGCCCGCCGGCGTGGATCACCGCGTCCCGCTGAGGACCGTTCAGCCCCTCGAGCAGCGAGCCGGGGTCGATCCGCCGCGACGGGCGGGGTGGCGGAGCGTGCGCGGGGCGAACCGCCACCGGCGCCGGCGGGGCCACCGTGGGCAGCGCGAACAGGGCGTTGTCGGAAGGTTCTGAAGAAGGTCGCATCGCGGGAGCCAGTGTATGCCGACCCTCTGACACGAAAACGCGCCACGGCGGCCGCGCCATCGGTCGTCGGCAATCTACTTGACACCTCGAAGTGGTGGCGTCACATCGACCGATCAGCGAGTCTGATCCAGTTGCTCGAACATCCACTGAAGATTCGGGGATCGAATATCATGACTTCTCCGCTACGGCGGCGTCTCGGCGTACCGGCCGTCGCGCTGGCCGTCGTCGGCGCGCTCTCCACGATGCCCGCCGCACAGTCCGCGGCCGCCGCGCCGCCTGCCGAGTTCACCCCGGTGACGGCCGCCTACGGCGCGTCGCACGGGGCTGCGCTGGTCAAGGGCCAGATCCTCAGCTACAACGACTTCCACGGCGCGATCGACCCACCGACCGGCAGCGGCGCCGTCGTCAACGCCGGCGGCACGAGCACCCCGGCCGGTGGCGTGGAGTACCTCGCGACGTACCTGAAGAAATTGCGCGCCGAGGCTTCGCAGGAGGGCCGGGAGACGATCACGGCCGGCGCCGGTGACCTGATCGGGGCGTCTCCGCTCGTCAGCGCCGCGTTCCACGACGAGCCGACGATCGAGCTGATGAACACGATCGGTCTGCAGGTCAGCTCGGTGGGCAACCACGAGTTCGACGAGGGCGTGGACGAGCTGATCCGGATCCAGCGCGGCGGGTGTCACCCGGTCGACGGATGCCAGGACGGCGACCCGTACCGCGGGGCGAAGTTCAGCTACCTCGCCGCGAACACGATCAACAACAAGACCGGGCTGCCGATCCTGCCGCCCATCGAGATCAAGTACGTCAAGGGCGTGCCGGTCGGCTTCATCGGCCTGACGCTCGAGGGCACGGCCGGCATCGTGAACCCGGCCGGGATCAAGAACGTGCACTTCACCGACGAGATCGTGACCGCGAACAAGTGGAGCAACATCCTCAAGCTGTTCGGGGTCAAGGCTCAGGTGCTGCTGCTCCACGAGGGCGGCGCGCAGGGCTCGGCGACACCCACCCCGGGTGTCTCGGACTGCGTGAACTTCACCGGCCCGGTGGTCGACATCGTCAAGGGCCTGAACCCGGAGATCGGTGTCGTGGTGTCCGGGCACACGCACCGCTTCTACAGCTGCAAACTGCCGGACAAGGCCGGCAAGGAAACCGTGGTGACCAGCGCTGGCACCAACGGCCAGCTGATCACCGACATCGACTACTCGCTGGACAAGCGGACCGGGAAGTTCGCCGAGATCACCGCGAAGAACGTGATCGTGGAGAACGGCGTATCGGACGGCAACGGCGGGTGGAAGAAGGACGTGGCCGGGGTCTACCTGAAGAACCCGGACACCGTCGACGCCGCGGCGAAGAAGGTGGCCGACAAGTACCGCACCGCCGTCGCGCCGCTCGCCAACAAGGTGATCGGCAGCATCAGCGGTGACATCGTGCGCACCACCACCGCGGCCGGCGAGAGCCCGCTCGGTGACGTGATCGCTGACGCCCAGCTGGCCTACACCTCGTCGGCCGGTGCGCAGATCGCCCTGATGAACCCGGGCGGCATCCGCTCCGACCTCGACGCCGACCAGTCCTCCGGTGGCGAGGCTTACGGCCAGGTCACCTACGGCGAGGCGTTCACCGTCCAGCCGTTCAACAACCTGGTCGCCACCGAGCCGCTCACCGGCGCACAGCTCAAGAGCGTGCTGGAGCAGCAGTTCGCCGGTTACGCCGGGCAGACCACCACCAAGATCCTCCAGGTCTCGGCGGGCTTCACCTACACCTGGAGCGCCTCGGCTGCCCTCGGCTCGCGAGTCAGCAACCTCGCTCTGAACGGCACTCCGATCGACCCGGCCGCCACCTATCAGGTCACCATGAACAACTTCCTGGCCGCCGGTGGCGACGGCTTCACCAACCTGGTCGTGGACCCCGCCAAGGTGGTCACCGCCCCGGGCTTCGACATCGACGCCCTCACCTCCTACCTCGCCACGGGCACCGTTGCCCCCGGCCCTGCCAACCGCATCGCCACCACCTCCTGACCTATTGCTCGACCGGCCCCCTGACCTCCTCGGTCGGGGGGCCGCTCTTTCGGAATCGCCCCGGATCGTTCGCCTGAGACCATGCTGGGGTCTGCCCCAGGGGCAGAGTCAAGGCGGGACTTTCCTGCCCTTACGACGAACCTGACGCTCCGGCAACACCGTCGCGACACGCTCGTCCGGGGCAGGTTGTGTGCCGGTTCCCAACGTTCGGGCGGTTTCCTTGCGAGGCGGTCCGGGAGCGGGGCATACTCGGCTGCGTGATCCAGCAGGCGCGATTTTTTTACTACGGCCCCGGAAGTCCGGCAGCCGTAGGTCGCCCCTGAACGACAGACCTACTTCAAGCCCCGGGCTTCCACAGCCCGGGGCTTGTTGCATCCCGGGCCGGGCTGTCCGGGGCGATGAGCACCCGAGGAGCACGAACATGACCGCCGACGTGATGGACCAGTCCGCCGCCGACAAGTCACCCTCCGCCGGCCCGGCCGCCGTCGCGGACAAATCGCCCGCAGGGCCGCTGCCGGGCGCGGACAAGGCGACAACCGGCACAGCAACCGCCGCAGACAAGGCGACCGCGAGCTCGATGACCGTCACCGACAAGTCCGTCGCCGCGGCCACCGCCCTGGACGCCTCGACCGGCGCCGGCCGGCCGCTCGCCGCCGACGAGATCCGCGCCATGCGCGAACGGATCGACGAGATCGACCAGGCCATCATCGACCTCTGGCAGGAACGGTCCCGCCTCTCCCAGGAGGTCGGCAAGACCCGCATGGCGTCCGGCGGAACCCGCCTGGTCCTGGCCCGCGAACGCGAGATCGTCGACCGCTTCCGCGCCGCGCTCGGCCCGGACGGCACCCAGGTCGCCCTGCTGCTGCTCCGCTCCGGCCGCGGCCCGCTGTAGGTCGAGCCGGCAAGGACGGTCACCGGGCTGACGCCCACCCGGCTTCGCCGTGGGGCCGAGGGACATCTCACCAGCTGAGGAACGGCGGCCGACAACCCAGTCCCCACCCCAACCGGGGGCAGGCCACCCACCACCATTGTGGCGGATTTCCGCCGGCCCGCGTTGCTGCCCTGTGGACAACTCGCTTCTGTGGACAACGGCGGGAACGTCGTACCGCCGCGGTAGCTTGGCTGCATTGACCGGGAACGGGGACGGTCAGGGTTCGGGGGTAACCGTGCCCATCCACGGAGATCGCCCTGTAGGGCTTCGCGTTTTGGACGCGCCAGCGGCCAG
>KL571200.1:2579-13981 GCA_000715855.1 Actinoplanes liguriensis | reverse complement strand
GGGTCCCCGCGGGAGCGGCGGAGAAGGACCACAGCGGAGGCAGGAAATGAAGATCTTGAAGTTTGAGCAGTAACCGGAGCAGCTCCGGAAACGGCGAAGGCCGGACCGGAAGAAATCCGGCCCGGCCTGCTGCCCTGGTTCAGCGACCGTGCACGACGTCGCGGATCTCCGCGAAGTGGCACGCGCTGGGGTGCGGGGAGCGTTCGCGGATCTGCAGCAGCGGCTCCTGCTCGGAGCAGATCTGCGACGCCTTCCAGCACCGGGTGCGGAAGCGGCATCCCGACGGCGGGTTGGCCGGGGACGGGACGTCGCCTTCCAGGACGATCTGGTCGCGGTGGCCGCGCAGGCGCGGGTCCGGGACCGGGACGGCGGAGAGCAGCGCCTGGGTGTAAGGGTGCGTCGGCTGCTCGTAGATCGCCTGGTCGTGACCGGTTTCGATGACCTTGCCGAGGTACATGACGGCGACGCGGTCGGAGATGTGCCGGACGACCGACAGGTCGTGCGCGATGAAGATGTACGACAGGCCGAACTCGTTCTGCAGGCGCTCGAGCAGGTTGATCACCTGGGCCTGGATGGACACGTCGAGCGCCGACACCGGCTCGTCGCAGACGATGATCTCCGGCTTGAGCGCGAGCGCGCGGGCGATGCCGATGCGCTGGCGCTGGCCGCCGGAGAACTGGTGCGGGTAACGGTTGATGTGGTCGGGGTTGAGGCCGACCGTGTCCAGCAGATCCTGCACCGCGCGCTGGCGGCCGCTCTTCGGGACCACCTCGGTGTGGATCTCGAACGGCTCACCGATGATGTCGCCGACCGTCATGCGCGGGTTGAGCGACGTGTACGGGTCCTGCAGCACCATCTGGATGTTGCGCCGGGCCCGGCGCAGTTCGGCGCCCTTCATGGTGACCATGTTCTGGCCACGCACGTTGATCGAGCCGGCGGTCGGCTTCTCCAGGCCGACCAGCAGCTTGGCCAGGGTCGACTTGCCACAGCCGGACTCGCCGACCACGCCGAGCGTCTCGCCCCGGCGCAGGTGGATGTCGACGCCGTCGACCGCCCGGACCGCACCCACCTTGCTCTTGAAGACGATGCCCTGGGTGATCGGGAAGTGCTTGACCAGACCCTTGGTCTCGAGAACTACGTCACTCACCGATGACCTCCCGGAAGAAGTGGCAGCGGGCGGTACGGTGCGGCTGGTGCGAGACCTGGTAGGCCGGCGGGGCCGGGTCCTGCCGGCAGGCGTCCCGCGCGTACGCGCACCGGGGGTTGAACGCACAACCCTTCGGGACGTCGGTCAGCGCCGGCGGCAGGCCGCGGATGACGCTGAGCTGCTGGCCCTTCATGTCGAGCCGGGGAATCGACTCGAGCAGGGCCCGGGTGTACGGGTGGGCCGGGCGCGCGTAGATGTCGTAGACCGGCGCCTCCTCGACGACCTTGCCCGCGTACATCACGGAGATCCGGTCCGCCACGTCCGCGACCACGCCCATGTCGTGCGTGATCAGGATGAGGCCCATGTTGCGCTGCCGCTGCAGGTCCGCGAGCAGGCCCATGATCTGCGCCTGCACGGTGACGTCGAGCGCCGTGGTGGGCTCGTCGGCGATCAGCACCTCAGGGTCGAGCGCCAGCGCCATGGCGATCATGACGCGCTGCCGCATACCACCCGAGAACTGGTGCGGGTAGTCGTCGATCCGGGCCTTGGCGGCCGGGATCTTGACCTGGTCGAGCAGGTCGATCGCGCGCTTCTTGGCGTCACCGCGGGACATTCCGCGGTGCTTGCGGAACAGCTCGCCGAGCTGGAAACCGACGGTGTAGACCGGGTTCAGCGCGGAGAGCGCGTCCTGGAAGATCATCGCGATCCGGTTGGCCCGGACCTTGCGACGGTCGTTCTCCGACATCTTGAGGAGGTCGACGCCGCGGTACTTGATCTGGCCCTGCGTGACATAGCCCGGAGGGGTGTCCAGGATGCCCATGATCGCTTGCGCGGTGACCGACTTGCCGCAGCCGGACTCGCCCAGGATCGCCAGCGTCTCGCCCGGGGAGAGCCAGAAGTTGGCGCCGTTGACGGCCTTGGCCACGCCGTAACCGGTGCGGAACTCGACGTGAAGGTCACTCACTTCGAGCAGGGGTGCGCGGGGATCGACGCCCGGTAGGACGTCCATTTGCGCCTTGATATCAGTCACAGGGTCACCGCAACTTCGGGTCGAAGGCGTCGCGGACGGCGTCGCCGAGCATGATGAAGGCCAGCACGGTCACACCGAGGAAGAGCGCCGGCCAGACCAGCGGCCACGGCTGGGTCCGGGCGAACGACGTGCCCTCGGCGATCATGATGCCCCAGCTGATGGCGCCGTTCTTCAGACCGACACCGAGGAACGACAGGGTCGCCTCGCTGGCGATGTTGATGCCGAGCAGCAGGGTCAGCAGAACGATGTACGACGCGATGGAGTTCGGCAGGATGTGCCGGAAGATCAGCCGGGCCGGCGAGGAGCCGAGCATCCGGGCCGCCGCGACGTAGTCCTGGTTCTTCGCCGTGATCACCGCGGAACGCATCACCCGGGCGCCGGACGTCCAGCTCAGCAGGCCGAGCGTGAGCGTCACCGCGAAGATGCCGTTGCTCTTCGGGTCCGACGAGAGCCGGTTGGAGAGCACGATGCCGGCCAGCAGGAACGGCACACCCAGCATGATGTCGATGAAGCGGGACAGGACCGCGTCGAGCCATCCACCGAAGTAACCGGCGCTCAGCCCGAAGATCAGGCCGATCACGCCGGCCAGCGCGGTGGAGAGGATCCCGACGATGATCGAGTTCCGGGCGCCGTGGATGACCTTCGCGTAGATGTCGCAGCCCTGGTAGTCGTAGCCGAACAGGGCGCTGCCGGACGAGCCTTTGTACTGGTTGGACAGCGCGCAGGCACCGGGGTCGGCGGAGGTGAACAGCGTCGGCCAGATGGCCATCACCAGGATGGCCGCGACGAGCACGATCGCGACCCAGAAGATCTTCCGCTTGCGCAGATCCGCCCACGCGTCGGCGGCGAGGCTGCGGGGCTTGTCCTTCTTGACCGGGCCGCGCGGCAGGCTCGGCTGACCGCCGGGCGCCTCGGCTGAGGTCACCGTGTTCAAGTCACTCATAGCGGATCCTGGGGTCGAGGGCGGCGTACATCAGGTCGACGAGCAGGTTGATGAACAGGAACAGGATCACCAGGATGCTCACGAACCCGACCACGAGCGGACCGTCCTCGGTGCGGATGGCCCTGGCCAGGTTGAAACCCACGCCGGGAATGTTGAAGACGTGCTCGGTGACGATGGCGCCGGCCATCAGGCCGCCCAGGTCGACGCCGATCAGCGTGACGACCGGAATCAGCGAGTTGCGCAGCACGTGCACCCAGATGACGCGCATTCGGGTCAGGCCCTTGGCCCGAGCCGTACGCACGTAGTCGGCCCGCAGGTTCTCCGCGACCGCGGTCCTGGTCACTCGCATCTCTGGCGCGATGACGATGCAGGCGAGCACGATCGCCGGCAAAAGCAGTTGCCAGAACGTCGCGTCGCGTGTTGCGGTAGGAGGGAACCAGCCCAGCTGAATACCGAAAATCAACTGGAACAGGGGCGCGATGACCACGATCGGCATGGCGAGCAGCACCAGCGTGAGCAGCAGCGACACGTTGTCGAAGATGCCGCCCCGCTTGATCGCCGAGTAGACACCGGCGCTCACCGAGAAGGTCGCGGCGATGACGATCGCGATCAGGGCGAGACGCAGCGTGACCGGCCAGGCGTCGCTCATCATGTCGACGATCTTGCGGCCCGTCAGCGACGTGCCGAAGTCCCCGGTGAGCACGCCTTTCAGGTAGTACCAGTACTGCGTGAAGAAGCCGTCGTCGAGGTGGTACCTCTCGGTCAGGAAGGTGCGCTGACTCTCAGTGACAGGACGTTCGCCGACCAGCGCCTGGATGGGGTCTTTCTGGTTGGCGAACACGAGCGCGAACAGCAGGAATGTGGCCCCGAAGAAGGTAAGGACCATCTGCAGTAAGCGCCGCACGATATAGCGGAACATACGGGTTTAGCCTCTTCCGCGGAAGAGCGCCGGCCTCGTGAGCACGGCGACGATGAGGTTGGGGTAACGCAGTGGTGGCGCCACGGTTTCACATTCTCCGTGACGCCACCACCGGTCGAGCGGTCAGGTCAGATCAGTTAACAACTTCGATCTTGTAGAGGTTGACCTTGATCTGCAGGTCGACTTCCACGTTGTTGACCTTCTGCGAGTAGCCGTACACGTTCTGCTGCGTGTAGATCGGCGCAACCGGCATGTCCTTGACGAGGATGTCCTCGGCGGCCTGCCACTGCTTGATGGCGTCGTCCGTCGTCGCGGCCTTCGAGCCGTCGGCGACCAGCTTGTCGAACGCCGGGTTGCTGTACCCGTAGTAGTTCGACGAACCGGTGGTGCTGTACAGCGGGCCGAGGTAGTTCTCCATCAGCGGGTAGTCCATGACCCAGCCGAGGCGGATCAGGCCGATGTTCTCGTGCTTCTCGGCCTTGGTCAGCAGGTCAGCGAACTTCGGCTCGCCGTTGCCGACGCAGTTGACGCCCAGGGAAGCCTTGATCTGGTTGCACGTCGCGTCGATCCACGCCTTGTGGTTACCGTCCGCGTTGTACGTGATCTTGATTTCCTTCGGACCGTTGGCCGCGGTGTAGAGCTCCTTGGCCTTGGTCGGGTTGTACGTGCAGTTCTCACCACAGGTGTTCTCGCGGTAGCCGGCGACGACCGGGGACACGAAGGACGTGGCCGGGGTGCGCGAACCCAGGAAGATCTGGTTGGTGATCTCCTCGCGGTTGATCGCCATCGAGATCGCCTGGCGGACGCGAAGGTCCTTGTACTCCGGCAGGTACTGCGGGAAGCCGATGAAGCCGAAGCCCGAGTTCGGGCTCTTCTTGAACCGGTCACCCAGGTCGGCGGAGGCCTTCGACAGGCTCTCGATCGGGATGGTGGTCTGCACGTCGACGTTGCCGGCGACGAGGTCGGCGTACTCCGCCTGCTGGTCCTGGTAGATCTTCCAGGTGATGCCGTCGACCTTCGGAACGGTGCCCTTGAAGTCGGCAACCTTCTCGACGACCAGCTGCGAGTCGTGCTCCCACTTGCCCTTCAGCTTGAAGGGGCCGTTGCCGATGATGGCGTCCTCGAAGCCGTCGGCCAGGACACCCTCGGACTTCCAGGCGGCCTTCGGCAGCGGGTAGAACGCGCTGTAGCCCATGACGGACTCCCAGCCGGTGAACGGCGCCGAGAGCGTGATCGTGAAGGTGGTGTCGTCGACCTTCTTCAGACCGCTCAGGGTCTTCGCCTTCGGCTCGGGGGCCTTCTTGGGGCCGTCCTCGTCCGGGTCGGTGGACTGCAGGTCAGCGTAACCAGCAATCTTGTCGAAGAAGTACGAAGCGCCCTGGGCGTTCGGGCCGTAGGCGCCGTAGTTCCAGGCGTTGATGTAGTTGTCCGACGTCACCGGCTCGCCGTTGCTGAACGTGAAGCCCGGCTTGAGCTTGACGGTCCAGACCGTGTTGGCGGCATCCGGCGTGATCGACTCAGCGGCGACCGTGATCGGCTTGTTCTGAGCGTCGAAGTCGACCAGCGGGTAGAACAGCGACGCCAGAACCTCGGCCCCGTTCGTCTCCGTGGAGTTCGTCGGGATGAGGTGCTGCGGCTCGCCGATACCGATCACGACAGTATTGGAAGTGGCCGACGTGTCATCAGACCCGCCGCCACCGCAACCAGCGGCCAACAAGGCGATGGCGGCCGCACCGGCCACCATCTTCCATGGGGCTTTCCCAGGCATGGGAGTGTCTCCTTCAAGGGCGCTCACGAGGGGTTGTGTGAGTAGCTGCCACTGTGACACAGGGGCACTGAAACCAAAGAGCGCCGTTATCAAGCCGATATTAGCCGTTTACGTCCGTACGCACGCCCAAAGATCGTTCTTTTGGCCGATTCGGCTGGTCTGAGCTGGGAGTACTCCCTGTAGTGGCCGAACGTACACCCAACGCAGCCGATCATGTGATCTTCGGTGACGCTCAGTCGATCTCGGGTCAGACGAGTCGGCGATCCGCCGCCCAGCGCGACAACTCGTAACGGTTACTCATCTGGAGTTTCCGCAGCACATTGGACACGTGCGTTTCGACCGTCTTGATCGAGATGTACAACTCTTTGGCGATTTCCTTGTACGCATAACCCCGCGCGAGGAGCCGCAGCACCTCCCGTTCCCGGTTGGTCAGCTGGTCCAGCTCCGGATCGGCGACCGGCACATCCGGCCGGGAGGCGAACGCGTCCAGCACGAAACCGGCCAGCCGCGGGCTGAACACCGCGTCGCCGTCGGCCACCCGGCGCACCGCGGCGGCCAGCTCGTCCGGCGAGATGGTCTTGGTGACATAGCCCCGGGCGCCGGCCCGGATCAGGCCGATCACGTCCTCGGCGGCATCCGAGACGGAGAGCGCCAGGAACTTGACCTGCGGATGGGTGCGCCGGATCGCCTCCAGCACGGCCCGGCCGCCACCGTCCGGCATGTGCACGTCGAGCAGCACCACGTCCGGCTGGATCGCACCGATCCGGCTGATCGCCTCGGCCACCGTGCTCGCCTCGCCGACCACCTCGACGTGCCGGCCCAGCTCGGCGCGCACCCCGGCGCGGAACATCGCGTGGTCGTCCACCAGGAAGACGGTCAGCCGGCCGGCCGACTGTGTCACGGGCTCGGTCATCGTGCTGACTCCTTACCGGCGGTCACGCTCTCCCGGACGGGAAGGGTGAGGCGCACTTCCGTACCGTTGCCGGGGGCACTGCGGATTTCCGCACGGCCGCCGTGGCGCTGCATGCGCCCGATGATCGAACCACGAACGCCGTGCCGTGTCTCGGCCACGCCGCTCAACTCGAAACCCGCGCCGCGATCGCGGACGAAGACGCTGAGCTCGTCCGCCTCGACCTCGGCGTAGAGCGACACGGTCTGCACCCCGGCGTGCCGCGCGGCGTTGACCAGCGCCTCACGCGCGGCGGCGACCAGCGCGGCGACCCGCTCGTCGCACTGCGTGTCGCCGACCACCACGGTCTCGACGCTGATCGCATACGTGTCCTCGACCTCGGCGGAGGCCTGCTCGAGCGCGGCGGCGAACCGCTCGGTCGGCGAGGCGGTCGGCTTGTAGAGCCAGTTACGCAGGCTGCGCTCCTGACCGCGGGCCAGCCGCTGGACCTCCTTGATGTCCGCCGAGTTGCGCTGGATCAGGGCCAGCGTGTGCAGCACCTGGTCGTGGATCATCGCGGCCACCTCGGCCCGCTCCTGCTCACGGATCCGGCCCTCGCGCTCGGCGCGCAGCTGGCCGAACGTCCGCCAGACCAGCGGCGCCACCACCACACCGACGCCGAGCAGGCCGACGAGCGCGAAGATCATCCCGTTCAGCACCGAGGAGAGCGAGTCGGCCGGTGAGTAGATCGCGACCACGCCGATCACGCCGATCGCGACCAGCACGCCGCCGCCGACGAACCGGAGCATGAACGAGCGCCGGTCGGTCTCGCCGACGATCGCGGCCATCCAGCCGGACGGCGCGTTCGCGTCGGTCCACTGCTCGCGGCGGCTCGGGTCGGACTGGTGCCAGATCACCCCGGCGCCGACCGCGACGACCGCGATCATCCAGCCCACCGTGGTGGCCACCTGGTCGCCGAAGACCAGCGCCTGGAGCAGCACCACGCCCAGGCCGATCGCGGCGAACGGGACCAGCGCGGCGAAGTCACGGCGGGCCGGCTGCTCGTCGTTGCGCGCCTCTTGCGGCAGAACCGCCCAGTAGGCCGCGTAGAGCAGCAGGCCCAGGGCGTTGAATCCGAGCAGCACGACCAGGCTGATGCGCACCGCGATCACCGGAACGCCCAGGTGGCGCGCCAGCCCGGAGGCAACGCCGGCCACGATGCGATGATCGCGCGGGCGGTACAGCCGGCGCGGCTGCGGCGGAGCGGCGGTTGTCGTCACCCTCCGATCGTCACACGTACCGCAAGCCCTGGCCACGGGGATCTCCCGGGGCAGGATCTCAGGGTGGCCTCAGGGTCACCTCCTGAGGCGGCTCGGGCGTGCCGGGCCGCAGGATCGAAGGCATGAACGACGAAGCTGCCGAACCCCGTACCCCGGGTGCCGGTCCAGAGGGCGGGCCGGCACCTTCCGCAAACATCCCTCCGTGGCTCACCGCGGCGCAGGCCGCGTTCGCTCGTCAGCAGCTGGTCCGTCCCCGGGAGGGCCGCTACATCGCCGGCGTCTGCGGCGCGCTGGCCCGCCGGACCAACACCGACCCGGTGCTGTGGCGGGTGCTGCTCGCGGTGCTCGGCGTGCTCGGCGGCGCTGGCGTGCTGTTCTACCTGATCGGCTGGCTGGTCATCCCGTCCGAGGGCGACTCCGCCTCCCCGGTCGAGTCGCTGCTGGGCAAGGGCCGGTCCGGGATGTCGCCGTTGTCGGTCGTCCTGCTCGGCGCGGCCGCCCTGCTCACCTTCTCGTTCGTGGTCAGCGACGGCGCCCGGGCCAGCATGCTCGCGGCCGCGGTGCTGGTCGGCGCGTTCCTGCTGATCAAGCGGGGGACGCCGGCCGGGACGTTTCCGCCGCCCCCGCCCCCACCGCCCGGGCCGGGTCCGGCGGGGCCGTTCGAGGAGCCCACTGCGGCGTTCGCGCAGCAGTCCACGGCCACGGCCGCACCGGCCACAGAACCGGTGACCGCGTACGAACCGCCCCGCTGGACGCCGCCGCCGGCCGAGTCCGGCTACCGTCCGCCGTTCGCGCCGCACGGCCCGTTCGCGAGCTCGTCGGGCTACCCGCCGCCGCCCGTTGCACCGAAGCCCCCGAAGCCGCCCAAGCCGCCGAAGGAGCGCTCGATCCTGGGCCGGCTGACGTTCTTCGCGATCATCGTGGTGATGGGTGTGCTGGCCGCGCTCGACATGGCCGGGCTGAACGTCGCCGTCTCGGCGTACTTCGCGGCCGCCCTGACCACCATCGCGCTCGGCCTGCTGGTCGGCGCCTGGTTCGGCCGGGCCCGCGGGCTGATCTTCCTGGCCTTCGTGACAAGCATCGGCCTGCTGATCTCCACCGGCAGTGAGCAGTGGGGCAGTGAGTTCCGGGACAGCGTGTACCGTCCGGCCGGCCTCGCCGAGGTCGCCGACTCGTACGAGTTCACCCTCGGCAACGTCACCCTGGACCTGCGGGGCGTCGACTTCACCGGCGCCGATCAGAGCACCACCGTCAACATGAAGGTCGGCCAGCTGCGCGTGCTGCTGCCGGACAACGTCGACACCACCACCCAGGTCCGGGTCGGCGGTCGCGCCGAGGTCTTCGGCCAGGAGTACAGCGGCTCCGAAGCCGAGTCGCAGGAGATCACCGACCTCGGCGCGGACGGCTCCGGCGGCGGCAAACTCGCGCTCGACCTGCGCCTCGACACCGGAAACCTGGAGGTGATCCGATGAAACCGCATCGGATGGACGCCGTCTCGCTCACCTTCGGCCTGCTCTTCCTGCTCATCGCGACATGGTGGGCGATCTCCCAGGTGGTCACGCTGCACCTGCCCGCGCTGGGCTGGACGGTCGCCGGCGGCCTGATCCTGTTCGGGGCGATCGGCCTGCTCGGGGCGATCAGCTCCGGGCGTCGCGAGCAGCCGGCCCCGATGCCGGTCGCGGCCGAGACCCGGGTGGAGACCACACCGGGCGACCTGCCGCCCGAGGTGCACGCCTCGATCGTCCAGGAGCTGCTGGAGAACCCGGCCGCCAAGTTCGAGGCCGAGCACCCCGAGCCGGCCGGGCAGCCCGAGAACGCTGGGCGCCCCGACAACGCCGAGCGCTCCGACAGCAAAACGGATAAATGACACGTTGCCCCGCCCTCGGACCGACCCCCGCGGGCGGGGCAATATGCTCGCGGAATGACCCAGTTCCCCGCCGTGTCCGCCACGCCCGTTCCGGCCGTCGGAGCCCGGGCCGCCCGTGCCCTGACCGCCGAGTTCGCCCGGCAGAACGCGGCCACCACCGCGTTGCTGGTCGGGGCCGATCACGCATCGACGGTTGTCGCCGCGGCCGTCGAGGCGCTGCTGCCGGGAGACACCCTGGTCCTGATCGCCGGCGAGCACAGCAGCGCCGACCTGCTCCGCGGCCACATCACCGGCCTGGGCAGTTGGGTGGCCGACCGGGTGAAGATCGTGGAGTCGCTGGACGAGGCCCAGCCCGCCGACGTGGTCATCGTCGGTGAGCCGCTGACCGGCACCGCCGAGGACACCCGCGGCCTGATCGACAAGCTCACCAAGCTCCTCACCGACGGCGGCGTGCTCAGCATCGCCACCCCGGCCGGCCCGGGCCGCACCCAGGGCGCCGCGGCCGAGCTGTTCCGGCAGGGCTCGCTCTTCGGCGTCGGCTCCGACCTGGTGGTCCGCAACCAGCCGCCGCTGCGCGTGCACAAACTGCGCTTCACCCCGGCCGAGGTGACGGCCGCCGCGACCGTCGCCCCGACGTTCCGCACGTCGAGCGTCCCGCTGACCCGCACCATGCACATCGACTCGAACGGCGTCGCCGCCGCCGGCATCGCGCTCGGCCTCGCCGCGTTCGCCCGCCGCGCCCGCCCGAAGTCGAAGCTCTGGCTGATCCCGGCGCTCGCCGCGGCCCCGGTCGCCGCGTTCTTCCGCGACCCCGAGCGCGACGTCCCCGCCGACCCGTCGGCCGTCGTCGCCGCCGCGGACGGCAAGGTCCTCTCCGTCGAGCGGATGCGCGACGACCGCTTCGGCCCCGGCGAGTTCCTGCGCATCGCGGTCTTCCTGTCCGTTTTTGACGTGCACGTCAACCGCTCCCCCGTCGCCGGTCGTGTCGCCGACTACTTCGTCGAGGAGGGCGGCTACGCCAACGCCGCCACCGCGGCCGCCGAGCACAACGTCGCGGCGTACACGGTGCTGGACACCGAGCGCGGCACGGTCGTCGTCGCCCAGCGCACCGGCCTGATCGCCCGCCGCATCGTGCAGCGCGCCCCGGTCGGCACACTGGTCGCCAAGGGCGAGCGCTTCGGCCTGATCCGCTTCGGCTCCCGCACCGACGTCTACCTCCCGGCCGACCAAGCAGAGGCACTGGTCAGCGTCGACGAGCGCGTGATCGGCGGGGCCACGGTCATCGCACGCTGGCGCTGACCGTCATTGATCAGAGCGTGAAGCCGCGGCCCCGGTCGCGGCTTCACCCTTTTCCAGCACAGCTCACGCACTCCGCGTCACGGCCGCATCCATCCCGCCGCAAGATCAAAAACGTTCGCACTTCAGCGTGACGCCTCCCGACGCGAACTCAGGACAATCCGTGCCGCGGCCGCCCCGCTTTCCGGCGCCGGCTCAGGGCTGACTTCAAAATCTTCATTGCCTTTCTCCGCTGTGGTCCAGACCGCCGCTCCCGCGGGGAC
>KL571200.1:1340-2367 GCA_000715855.1 Actinoplanes liguriensis | reverse complement strand
CCTATTGGTGGTTAGGCGGTGGGTTGTAGACGTGTGAGGTGGCTGGTGTGTTGGGGTTGGAGGGTGTGGCCGGTCCACCAGGCGTAGAGCCGGATGAGGTTGAGGGCGGTGGCTTTGAAGGCGTGTTCGAGGCGGGTTTTTGGTAGGCCGTGGTAACGGGCGTGTCGGGTGTCGGTGATCTTGATCGATTGGGCGATGGTGGCTTCGACGCCGGCGCGGTGGGCGTAGGTGGCCTGCCACTGTTTGGTGGCTTGTTCTGTTCGGGCGTGATCGACGGCTTGCTGCACTGATGGGGGGCGGATGGTGAGTTGCCGTCGGCTGGCGGTGGTGCAGCGGGCTTTGTCCGGGCAGGGCCGGCAGACGGTGGCGGAGAAACCGATCGTGATGACCTCGGTGCCGCGTTGGTGGCCGGGGATCCAGTTGGCGTTGGTGTGACCTTGCGGGCAGGTTGCCTGGTTGTGGTGGTAGTCGATGGTGAACGCGGTGCGGTCGTAGCCGCCGGGGGTTTTCGCTTGTGTGCTGGTGTCGGCCAGGATCGGGGTGATCAGGGTGATCCCGAAGTCGGTGTGGCTGGAGACCAGCAGGTCGGCTGAGGGGTAGCCGGAGTCGAGGTAGTGCTCGGCGGGGAGCAGACCGCGGCGGGCCAGGTCGTGGTGGATGGGTTCGGTCATCGCGGCGTCGGCGACGCTGGCGTCGGTGGTGGCCACGTTCGTGATCAGGTTCGGTGGTGGCAGGGCGTCGCTGGTGCCCGGCTGGCCGGCGACGGCGTCACAGGTTTCGCTGATGTGTAGTTTGTAGCCGTTCCAGGCCAGGTTGCGTTTGCGGCCGCGGCGGGCGTCGAGGTCGTACGGGGATGTGATCTTCGATCTGGCGGGCGGGAGCCCGTCCGAGGCCTCCCGCATCCTGATCACCTCCCGTCCCTGCCGGTCGGTGGTGACCACGAAGTTCTGTAGCAGCACGATCCGCAGCGTGTTGATGGCTGGTAGCTGCGCGAGCCAGGCCGGGCTGTCCGGGGCAAACACCGTTG
>KL571200.1:989-1108 GCA_000715855.1 Actinoplanes liguriensis | reverse complement strand
TGGTGGCCGGGGATCCACCAGGCCGGGCTGTCCGGGGCAAACACCGTTGCGAGTAGCCCTTGGGCGTCACGGCCGTATTCGGCGCCGATCTGGTCGCGTCGGGTTTTCGAGGCCGGCAG
>KL571200.1:0-705 GCA_000715855.1 Actinoplanes liguriensis | reverse complement strand
AGTCGATGCGCTGGCCGTAACGCTGCTGCCAGCCGGGCACGTCGATCACGTCAGTGAGCCAGTCCGGCGCCGCTGCGGCCAGCGCTTCCAGGGCCGCGCGTACCGCTTCGCCGGCCAGTTCGACGCGGCTGAGGTCACGGACCGTTGCCAACACGTGGGTGGAATCGGTGCGTTGCTTGCCGCCGGGCTTCAGCAGGCCCCGCTCGATCAGGGCGCCCACCAGCAGGTCCAGGGCCTTCTGTTCGAGACCGTGTTCGACAACCCGGGTCCGGAACTGCGACAACACGGTGAAGTCGAACCCCGGGTCGGTCAACCCTAGCCCGAGCGCGTACTTCCACGAGATCTTGTCCCGGACCGCGTCAGCGGCCTGCCGATCGGTCAGGTTCTCCACCATTTGCAGCACGGTGATCAGCGCTAACCGGCCCGGTGACCAGCCCGCCGGGCCTTGGACCGCGAACGCGTGCGCGAACTCGGCGTCCGCGAACACCTCGCCCAGTTCGTCACGGATCACGACCGGCAACGGCGCCTTGCGCCGGGCATACATCGCTCGGACCGCTTGACTGACCTCGACCGAAGGCTCCGGCCACGACTCCGGACGCACCGACATCAACCACTACTTTCCCGGCGGGAAAGGGAAAGGACCCGCCGCACCGCGATCATCCATCCACGACAACCGCAGCACAGCAGTCAACACGCCCACCAAAC
>KL571199.1:127596-127708 GCA_000715855.1 Actinoplanes liguriensis | reverse complement strand
CGAGCCGGGCATGCACCTAGGCCGCAGTTGTGCAGTATCGTCGCCGAGTGCCCGTCTCTGATCTGTACGCCCGCAAAAGCAGCAAAGACGCCGGCCGCTCTGTCGCACGGCA
>KL571199.1:124768-127317 GCA_000715855.1 Actinoplanes liguriensis | reverse complement strand
CAGGAGCGGATCTATCGCGCGGACTGCGCAACCGAGGGCATCACGCCAGGACAAACGTTCGTCGACCCCGACCTGTCGGCCAGTCGCTACTCCAGCAAGGAACGCCCCGACTATCAGGCGTTGATCGACCACATTAAGTCCAAGCAGTGCGAGATGGTGTCGTTGTGGGAGACATCCCGCGGCACTCGCCGTATGCGCGAATGGGTTGACTTCCTCGACTTGTGCCGTGACATGGGCGTTCTCATCCGGGTGTTCGATGAGGATGATCCCGCCACCTACGACCCTCGCCGTACACGAGATCGCGAAACCCTGCTCCGCGAAGGCATTAAGGCGGAGAGTGAGGTCGACCGTCTTCGGGGTCGAACCGTATCCGGCTCAATCGATGCAGCAAGCCAAGGGCGGCCAGGTGGCCACGTGCCTGACGGATACAAGCGTGTCTACGGTGGCCCGGCCGGGGACAGTCCTTCGGATTCCGGTCACAGGCGACGCCGCGAGATCTCTCAGGTCGTGGACGAGGAACGTGCGGCTATTTATCGGGCTGCGGCGGAGGGCCTCCTCAACGGGGTCCCCGCGATGAAGATCGCCAAGATTCTCACGGCCTTCGGTGTCCCAACAGCGGCAGGTCATACCAAGTGGCGCGGTACTGCGATATGGACGTCGCTGCTCAAGCCGAGCATGGAGGGGCATCGGGAACGGAGTGGAGTGATCGTGGCCCGCAATGCGTGGCCGCCGATTATTGACTCGGTCACCGCTGCCAGGCTTCGGCAGATGCGTTATGGCTCTCACGCCGCTCGTTCGGTATCTGATACGCGCCTGAAGTACCCCTTGTCGGGGGCCATGCGGTGCGGTGTTTGCCGGAAGCAGTCGATGTCTGGCGGCCCCGATCGATGGGGCTTGAGGTACCGCTGTTCGCCGTTGCGGCAAGGCTGCGGGAACGTTTCCGGGCAGATGGCCGGCATTGAGGGCACGGTGCAGGCGATGGTTGTCGAGCGCCTCCGAAAGCCGGATGCGTGGGCAATTTTTCAGCCGGCTTCTGTGGATGACGGGAAGCTGGTGATGGCTCAGTCTGAGCTGGATGCGCTCACGTTGCGCCGGGATGAGTTGTATACGGAAGCGGCAAAGCCGGGTGGCCCGAGCATGGCTCTGGTGGCTGCAGCGGAGCGCCTGCTTTTACCGGAGATTGAAGCGGCCTCGCTGCGTCTGACGGAACTGCGAAAGCCGGCGGTGTTGCGCGACTACGATCCGGTTGACTTGGCCGACCACTGGCCTAGCTATTCGCCTGGAGAGCAGAGGGTCGTGATTTTGGCCTTGGCTGACGTGGTGCTGTCACCGACGGGCAAGGGCGGCTGGCGGTGGTCGCCGTGGCGCCTGTCGGAGTCTCGCTGGCAGGGCGACTCTCGCACGTGGGGTGATTTGTGGCGGGAGCAGGGTCTAGCTGTTGGCGCGTGACTGTGCTCGGGTTTTCAGGTAGATGAGGTAGTCGATCCAGGCTTGTTTGTCGGAGTCGGTGATGGTGGGGTCCTCGAGAATTTCGAGGACCTCTTTCATTTTCGGGGGCAGCGGCTTGACGGGCTGGACCTCGTCGAGGGTGAGGTAGCCGAGGCTGACGGCGGCCTGCCGGGGGTCGATGTTGAGGGCGGCGCAGAGGGCGCGGACGTGTTCGGGTTCGGGGGTGTCGGTGAGGCCGCGTTCGTAGCGGCTGATGCTGCTGCGGCTGACTCCGGAGGCTTCTTCGAGTTCGGTTTGGGACCAGCCTTTGGTTTGCCGGCCTTTGACGATGAGGCTGGCGAAGCTCCCCGCCGAGTCTGCGTCACGCATGACGCAACCATAGTCCAGGGATAGCGCGTGAAGACGCATCGGCCCACCTCGTGCCAGATGTGACGCAGCCCCAGAACAGCCCGGCCGATCCCCAGATCAGCAGTCTGCGTGCGCCACCGCATCCCACCATATCGACCGCCAGAGATACATGAAACCCGAACGTGGATACACGATGCGCCATGCTTGACGCAGAGGCCATCGCGCGGCATGCTGGGCAACATGACCACACGTGACGCAAACAAGCGCACACGTCGCATCACATCCGGCGCAACCAGCCGCTCCCACGTCATCCTCGCCACCACCCCGCCCAAACTCGCCGTCAACAAAACGGCATTCCTCGAGGCGCTGCGAGACAAAGGAGCCACCACCGGAGACGACCAAGCGCGCCTGCTGGGCTGCACCCGGCGCAACCTCGACCACTACCTTCACGGTCGCGTCGAGCCGAAGCTGACCAGCGCCCGCCGTATCGCCGCCACACTCGGCCGCGACATCGACGACCTGTGGCCGACCGAAACCAAGGCCGCGGCATGAGCGTTGAGGTCGAATTCGACGAGGTTGTACGGCAGATCGAGACCAACGAACCAGGCCCTTTCCCCGACACCAAACTAGACCCCGAAACCCAACGGCTCGTTGATATTGCCGTGGCAGGCGCACCCGCGCTCACCACCGAGCAGATCACCGAACTGCGACGGGTTCTCAAACCCGACCAGTACGCGCCAGTCATGACGCTG
>KL571199.1:123581-124560 GCA_000715855.1 Actinoplanes liguriensis | reverse complement strand
GCTGCGCGCGCAGCCGCCCAAGCCCGTTCGGCGGGCCGCATGAACGGGTTCATCTACGCCATCAACTTCTCCAACGGAGTGGTCAAAGTCGGCTCGACCTACAAACCCGACAGCCGACTCCGGAGCCACACCGGCGACGCAGCCGCATTCGGGCACGAGGTTCTGGAGAGCTGGCTGTCTGACGCGCACGAGGACTACCTGATCTCGGAGCAGCACCTCATCGCCCAGATGGGCTTTCTGGCTTGCGGCCGAAATCGGCGCGAGTACTTCCACGGCGTTAACTGGCTGCAGGTGTTGCGAGTAGCGAAGACAGTCGTGCACAACGTCGTCACCGGTATCCCGACGGCCGTCCCCCTGGAACACGGCCGTTTCACCATGGCCGATGTCTCTTTGATGCACCCGCAGTTCGCCCGTCGCTACCTGCACCAGGGCTGCGTCTACGACCAGTTCCCGCGCTCGATTGACCGGGGCGAGTACGTCATGAACCCCGACCAGATCAAAACCCTGATCAGCATGCACGTTGGGCTTCCCGGACCGTTTACAGGAACACCGAGCGCCTCGCTGCGACACCGCGCGCAGAGGAGAGCCGCCGCATGACCGCCCCCACCGCAGCAGACCAGCGTGTCGCCGCCTGGCCGTCGATGCCGCGCGAGCGCACCGCTGGTTCGATCTACCGCCTGCACATCGCCGGTTTCCTCGTCGAGATCGGTGACGCATACCCGGTCTGGTGTGAGGACGAGCTCGCGGCCCGAGCCTTCCTGCGCGATCACGGCTTTCCCGCCGACGGCCCGGTCGTCGACTTCCTGACCTGAACGAAAAAGCGGCCCCTCCTGCCCGGGGGACCGCTTCGTACCTGACCCCGCTCAATGATCCTGAGACGAGGCTTCATGTCGAACCCTAGCGATGCCGAGATGTCGGCGCACGTTGCCACAAAAGTTGGCATGCCAGTTCCCACCCTGCAGCACCGCACCGACGTGCA
>KL571199.1:121618-123366 GCA_000715855.1 Actinoplanes liguriensis | reverse complement strand
CCCCGTGCCGCAGCTGGACTGCCCGGAATGCTTCCCCGCCAACTGCGTCTGCGGGCAGACCATGTGTCTGAGCGCCGGCGAGCACTACCGGGGCTGGGCGGCCGATGAGACGACCTGGCGGGAACTGGCTCCGCTCACGTGGACGGT
This sequence comes from Actinoplanes liguriensis, assembly GCA_000715855.1. GTDB lineage: Bacteria > Actinomycetota > Actinomycetes > Mycobacteriales > Micromonosporaceae > Actinoplanes > Actinoplanes liguriensis. Next base: position 123,219 of record KL571199.1, on the reverse strand, counting down.
TGCGGCGAACCACTGGGCGGAAGCCTGATGCCTACCGCCACAAACCTGCTCGGGCAACTTGACGGGCTCACCGCAGAGCAAATCAACCTTCGCTTCCAGAAGCTCATCGCCGACACCGAATGGGGTCACCTTCCGGCCCTGGACGAGGGCACGTTCGCGTCGCTGGTCGCCGAGCTCGAGAACCGCCCGCGCCTTTTCACCTTCGTTGACCTGTTCTGCGGGGCGGGGGGCAGTTCCACCGGCCTGGTCATGGCCGGCGGGCAGCTGCTGTTCGCCGCGAACCATTCGAAGCGCAACGTTGAAACGCATGCCGCAAACCACCGCGGCGCCGAGCATGCCTGCGCTGACATCAACCACTACGACATGCGCAACATCCCGGCCGGCGCCGACGTGCTGTGGGCCAGCCCGATCTGCACCGAGCTGTCACCGGCTGGCGGCAACGGCATGGGCAAAGGTGCCCGCAAGCGCCCGGTCCGGCCCGAGCAGCAGGAACTGATGGCGTTCGGTCCGATGGCCGAGGAAGAGTTCGTCCGGAGCCGGGCGACGTTCCTGGACGTGATCCGGGCCACCGAGGTGCACGAGTTCAAGTACGTCATCATCGAGAACGTTGTCGAAGCGGCATGGAAGTGGCGGCTGTTCGGCTGGTTCCTCGACGGGATGGCCATCGCCTGCCCAGTCGGGTACGGCTACCAGATCGTGTCGGCGTCGGCCGCGCATGTCGGTGACGCGTTGAACCCGCATGCCCCGCAGCGCCGGGACCGCATGTACATCGTGTTCCACCGCCTTGACTGCCCGAAGCCGGACCTCGATCTGCGCCCGCTGGCGAAGTGCGACACGTGCGGTCTGGTCGAGGGCATGCAGGTGTTCAAGAAGCCGAACGGCATGCTCACTGCGTCCGGCCGGCACTTCAAGGTCGGCAAGTACGGCATCAAGAACGGCCAGTACGTATACAAGTGCCCGAACGGTGCTTGCAGGCATTCGACGGTCATCCCGCTGGAGCGCCCAGCCGCCGCGGTCATCGACTGGAACGACTTGGGTGTGCCGATCGAGGAACGCGGCAAGCATGGCCTGCCGGATCTGGTGCCGAACACGCTGCGGCGTATCGGTCTGGGGGTTCGCCTTTTCGGTCGACCGGTGACGGTCGCTGCGGCGGGGAACACGTTCGAGCGGCCGGGTTCGGGCTATGTGCGGGCGTGGCCTGCCGACCGGACACCGTTCATGGCGCAGCAGACGACCACGACGACGGGTGTGGCGTGGCCGCCGGTCGCTGAGCAGTCGTTTCTGGTGAATCACGCCCACGACACGGACCGGCTTGCCCCAGTGACCGGTCAGGCGCTTCCCGCCGCGACCACGAAAATCGGAAACGGTGTTGTGTTCCCGGTCGGTCCGGCCCCGTTCCTGGTGAAGAACTACAGCGAGGATAGTCGCCCGCAGGATCGGGTTGTCGGCGTCGATCAGGCGCTCGGCACTATGACGACGGGCCGGAACCAGTCGCTGGTGGTGCCGGACGGCTCGTTCGTGGACACGATGCGCAACAACACGAAGCCGACGTCGGCGTGGGAAGCCATGACTGGGCTGCATGCGGGCGGGAATGCGCAGGG
>KL571199.1:116887-121409 GCA_000715855.1 Actinoplanes liguriensis | reverse complement strand
CCTGGTGGTGCCGTACAACCGGACCGCCATCGCGACCCGGGCGGACACGTCGGCGATGCCGACGATGACCACGGTTGACCGTGCCGGTTTGGCGACGGGGTTCGACGACCAGGCCGTCCTTGACGACGTGATGAAGGCCCGCTATCGCACCTTGTGGTGGTATGAGCAGGCCCGAGCTCAGCGGTTCCCCGGTTCTTATGTGTGGACCGGTAACGCCGGGGAGCGTACGGCCGGCGCAGGGAATGCGGTGGCGTCGAACGTGGCGTGCTGGCTGGGGCGGCAGGTCGCTTCGGCCCTGAATCGGACTGCCGCGAGTGCGGGCCTGGTGTCCGCATGAGCCCCCGCGCCTGGTTCCGCGCCCTGCTTGACCGTCGTCGTTCCGCGAACATGTTGCCTGGTTCGCGTGTTGAGGTGCGTGTGTTCCGTCGCCGGCGCCGCTGGCTGGGGGTGCGGTCGTGAACGCCCTGTTCTGGTTCATTGCTGGCGGGTTCGCGTTCGGCGGCTTTCTTGGCCTGGCCCTGTTTGTGCTATTCGCGGGCCGGATCCGGGAGCGCTGCTACCGGGTGTGCCGGGAGCAGGTGCTGATCGAGTACGGGATCCGTCCGGCGGTCGCGGAAGGCCATGATCCTGCCGCCGCGGTTCGCTGGCCTGCCCTGAACCGGCAGGAGCCGGAGCGGCCGGCGCCGATTCGGCGTCCGGTATTCCACACCCCGAATTGATCGTCCCCGCCGGTCTCCCCCTCCCCCACTCCTCGCCCTTTTCTTGTCCGCTCCCTTTGTCTTCGAGGAGCCCGTCATGCATGTCACTCCTGGCGCGAATCAGCGCTCGTACTATGTTGGCCGGCATCGTCCCCCGCTGGGCGGGTCAACGGCCGAGATCGCTCCGGCGCCGCGTTCGCCGTTGCCGCGCCGCCTTCCTTCGCCGTGGCCGACGGTCGGTGAGGTTCCGACGGTCCATCTGTCCGCTGAGGAGATCGCGGCCGTGCGCACGGTGGTCGGCCGATGACCGACGGGGACATGCTGTTCACCACGTTCCTTGCGGTGACGCCCGGTTCGGAATGGTGTTGGCTTGCAGGGAAGCTGACTGTCGCCTACCTGCTGCTCGCTGTCGTCCTGTGGTGGCTTCTCGGCCGCCCGAAGCGGGCGCGTGCCGCTGACGGCTGTTGGTGCGGGTCGTGCGGCGTCGACTTCCCCGACGATCCTGATGATGGGCAGGTCGGTGGGCATGACGATCTGATGGCGCTCGCTGACGCCGTGTTCGACCGTGACGGCGACGTGCTGCGGCCGGTGAACGAGCCGCTGCCGACACGCTGGCCTGGCCTGAACATGGCCGGGCCGAACGCTGGCCCTTGGCATGACGGCCTGCCGCGCGGCAACGAGGCGAACCCTCAGTGGTTGACCGGCGGGCAGCAGGCCCGGCTGGGCGAAGTCCTGGCGACAGAGGTCGAGCAGCATCTGGTGTTTGAGGCTGCGAAGGAACAGGCCCGGCAGGCCCGCTGGGATGCGGTCAAGGATGCCGGGTCCGAGCGGGGTGGTGAGCCCGGTGAGTAACCCGACCAAGCCACCGATGCCGTACTTCGGCGCGAAGCAGTCGATCGCTGAGCAGATCGTGGCGTTCTTCCCGAAGCACGGGCACTACGTCGAACCGTTCGCCGGCTCGCTGTCCGTGCTGCTGGCCAAGCCGCCCGCGCGGATGGAGACCGTAAACGACCTCGACGGCGACCTGATGACGTTCTGGCGCGTCCTGCGTGACCGCGAAGCCGAACTGATGCGGCTTTGTGAGCGCACTCCGCACTCGCGCGCCGAGTACTTCACCTGCCGGGACGCTGAGCCGGTTGCCGATGAACTGGAGACGGCACGCCGAGTCTGGGTGATGTTGACCCAGGGCCGCGGGGCCTCGATGCGGACCAAGCAGAGCGGCTGGCGGTACTACGTCAACCCGGGCAACTTCAGCACCAGCTTCCCGGGCTACCTCGACGGATACCGCGACCGGATGCCGCCGGCGGCGATTCGACTTCGCGGGGTGTCGCTGGAGTCGATGCCCGCGCTGGACCTGATCGCAAAGTACGGAGTCAGCGAGGACGTGCTCCTCTACGTTGACCCGCCGTACCTCGGCTCGGCCCGGGCCGGCAACCGATACCGCCACGAACTGAAAAGTGAGGCCGAGCATCGAGAGCTGGCCGAGGCTCTGCACGCCACCGCCGCGGCGGTGGTTCTCTCCGGCTACCCCTCGGACCTCTACGACCAGGAGCTGTACGCCGCCTGGTCACGGGTCGAGATCTCGTCGATGACCGGCAACGGTGTCGAACGGGCCCGTACCGAGGTGCTGTGGTCGAACCGCCCCATTGGCAACCAGCCAACGCTGTTCGACTTCGGGGCTGCGGCGTGAGCGCCGTGGATGCGCTGGGGATCGTGGTCATGGCGTTCATTGCTGTGGCCGCGGTCCGCGCCACCTTCCTCAAGGTGCGCCGGGTGCTGCGTGACGGCTTGCAGGAGCAGGCCAGCGCTGAGGCACACGTCCGCCGCCGGGCCGCCTACGACGCTGCGATGGAGCAGACGGTGCCGCTCACCACGGGCGGTGACTCGTGATGGGCGCGCTGCTGGTGCCGGTGCTCGCCCTGGCCGGGTTCGCGGTAATGGGTGTGTCCGATGCGGTGCGCTGGGTCGGTCGCGGCTGGGGGTGGCTGGTTGAGTGGCCGGCCCGGCGCCGGGTGCGTCTCGCCCTGGCCCGGGAGATGGCCGCGCATGTCGGCGAGCTCGTGCCGGAGCAGCGCCCGTCGCCGGAGTGCGTGGTCATCCCGTTCCAGCGGAAGGCACGCTGATGCCGGTTGCCTTGCTTCCGCCGATCACCAGTTCCGGCCTGCAGCGTTGGGGCACACCGCAGAAGCGGACCCCGATCACCGAGGCCGAGCGGTACGCCCGATGCCGTGGGATGAGCCGCTGGCATCGCATCCGGTCCGGGTATCAGCGTGAGGACGGTTCGCGGACTTTCAACCTGTGGTGCGGCACGTTCGTCTCCGACGGCAACGTGAAGGCGGGACCGCCGCTGCTTGCCGATGAAATCGGCACCGACGACGTGTGTGCGGTGTGCGTGGGGAAGGCGTTGGGCGCCGGCCAGGACGAGATCCCGGCGGGTATGCCGAAGCTGCGGTTCGATCCGCGTTGGCTGTCGCCGCCGTCGGTGTGCCCTGGCTCGGGTGATTCCGGCTTGTGGGTGGATGTGCCGAACTCGCGGAACGTCGTGCGGTGCCTGGCCTGCGGCGACCTGGTCTCGGGCCGGGCGTCTGGTGGCGCGTACAACCCGCGGTGGGGTGCGGTCCGGCATGCGCCCGGTGTTGGCCTTGTCGAGCCGTGCCCGTTCCATGCCTGGCAGCACCTGCGGCGTGGCGAGGGCGAACAGGTTGTATGCGGCTGCGAGGTGCAGCGGTGAGATCAGTTCTCTGGCTTCGGCTTGGTCGCCTTGCGGGGCACTTTGCCGGGTCGGCCGCCGGGGATGCCTGCCTCGCGGGCGAGGTTGCGGATGTGAGTGCTGGTGAACGGTACCGATCCGTAGACGTCTCCGGGTTGGACGCCGGCTCGGAGTGCGTCGAGGGCGCGGGCGATGACGGCTTCGTGGGCGCGGTTGCGCGCGGCTTCGGCGTCTTCGTAGGCCCTGCTGGCTTCTCGCAGCTCTTTCAGCGCCTCGGTCGGGTCGGTCATGGCCACACCTTAGCGGAAGCGACTTGCGTAAGTCACTTGCTCAATCGTAAGCTTGTTCCGTAAGCCAGATACGGAAGATCATTCCGAAAGGCGATTTCCTTGTCCTCACTCACCCAGGTCTTCCAGTTCGCGGACACTCAGATCCGTACCGTCCTCCGTGACGACGCCCCCTGGTTCGTGGCAAAAGACGTCTGCGACGTACTCGCCATCGCCAATCCGTCAGACGCCGTTCGATCCCTCGACGATGACGAGGTTGAGCTGGTCCCTGCTGCCCTCGTCAGTACCGAGGGCAGGCCGCAGGACTTCCTGAACCTCGTTAACGAGCCGGGCCTCTACTCGCTGATCCTGCGAAGCCGCAAGCCGCAGGCAAAGGCGTTTAAGCGTTGGATCACGCACGACGTCATCCCTGCGATCCGTAAGACCGGCCGCTACGAAGTCGAGCCGGCGACCCCGCGCACCTTTGCCGAGGCGCTTCGCTTGGCCGCTGACCAGCAGGAGCAGATCGAAGCCCAGCGCGCCGAGATCGAGGCCGCCGCCCCGAAGGTCGCCTACGTCGACCAGTTCCTGCGCGACGACGACGCCTGCACGCTGCGGGTCTACGCCAAGCAGATGAACGTCAAGGAAGGCGACCTGCGGGCGCTCCTGATCGGCAAGAAGGTCATCTTCAAGCAGCCGATCGGCAAGCGATTCTCCGAGTCCCGCAACAAGTGGGTCGACGAGTACCTGTACCAGCCCTACTCGACGCACACCTCCTGGTTCAAGGTCGGCGACCAACCGAACGCTCCGCGCCTGTTCAACGGGCAGATGCGCACCACCTTGTACGT
>KL571199.1:115124-116637 GCA_000715855.1 Actinoplanes liguriensis | reverse complement strand
CACCCCGGCAGGGAAGGTCGGTATCGGCCGGATGATGGGCCACTTTGACAACATCCGGTCCATCGAAGGGGCGTCCGCGTGACCGCCCCCAAGCAGGACGACATCCGCACCATCTACATCGTGAGCTGGGAAGTTCACAACGGCCGCCGCTGGAAGCCCACAGCCCTAGCGCCGATGACGGACAAGGGCACGGCCGAGGCGACCGCCGAGCACATCCGCACGAACCCGCGTGCCCGCACCCGCAACGTTGAGGTCACCGAGCAGCGGGTTCGCGAGGTCACCACGGCGTTCCTGCCGTACTGGGTTCCGGCCGGTGATGCCGCATGAGCGCCAGCCTGGAAGAGATGCTCGGCCGTCTCGGCGACGAGCCCAACGCAATCGCCGCCGAGATCGCAAAGGCCGGCATCACCGCCGTTCGTAACGAGCCGTGCGACTGCGCGGTCGCCCGCTGGTTGACGCACCTCGGCTACGAGAAGGTCGCCGTGATGCTGGCGGAGGACGACGGCTACACGGTCAACACCTCCACCGAGTTCTACGAGCTCGGGCATGACGGGCCTATCCCGAACTTCATCCGCGCGTTCGACAACGGCGACTTCCCGCAGCTGGAGGTGACGCAGTGACCGCCTTCCCGACGCCGGCCCGCGAGGACTTCACGTCCGATAGCGAGACGATCGTCTGGTATCCGCCGGACCGGAAGTTCGACGAACTCGGGCGGATCCAGTTCACCGCGTTCTGGTGGGGCTACCACCCGACCGTCGGCGAGAGCGTCCGCGGCCAGGTTTTTCACACGAGCCTTGCCGACTTCATCGCCCGCGACGAGGCGCAGGGCAAGACCGTGCGGGTGGTCGTCCAGTGACGGCCGCTCTGGACGCGATCGCCCGCATTGACTTCGGCCTGGACCTTCCCGGTGACCGCGAGCTAGCCGACGTGTTCGACCGGCACCTGCAGTGGGAGGCCGACCGTCTGGCCGCAGAGCCTTCGCTTGCCGAGGCGTGCCCTGCGTGCGAGTCCGGGCGCGGCCCGGTCTGTGCTGGCTGCCGGATCGACGGCGGGGTGCCAGCGTGACCGCCTTTCCGATGCACCTGCGACGCATGGTCGACTTCTGCTGCGACCAGACCGGCGACCCAAGCGGGTTCGGCTGCGGACACCATATCGACGGTCACGGGTACGGCAACGCCTGCCAGGTCCCTGGCTGCGGGTGCCCCACCTGGCACGACCACACCTTCTGCGACCACCGCCAGCAGGACATCGCGAACGCCACAGCCCCCGCCGAGGTCGCGCGCTTCAGGGAGACCCTCACCGACTTCCTCGCCGACGCGGAGTCATTCCCGGACGACCATCCGGCGCAGCCCTACGTGTTCGCCACCGCCAAGCGACTTCGCCTCATCCTTGCCGGGGAGCGTCCCTAATGTCGATCGCCGAGGCGCTGCTGCCTGACGTAAAGACCGACCGGCATCCTGTCAATTCGGAGACCAACGCCGAGGGATCCCGCTGGTACATCCACCCGACCACC
>KL571199.1:114632-114886 GCA_000715855.1 Actinoplanes liguriensis | reverse complement strand
GGGGAACGGTTCATCTCCGTCACCACCGTGCTCGGCAACATCGCCAAGTTCGGCATCACCCCGTGGGCCGCGAAGCTGTCCGCGACCGCGGCGTTCGACCGGCTGCCGCTGCTCAACCGCGCCGCCCGCAGCCAACCGTGCAACCTGACCAAAACCAGCGATGCGTGCGGCGGCTGCCGGGACTGCGTCACCTTCTGGCTCGCCGACCAGCACAACCAAGTCCGCGACCAGGCCGCCGACCTCGGCGTGAAACT
>KL571199.1:114189-114315 GCA_000715855.1 Actinoplanes liguriensis | reverse complement strand
TGGAAAACGTCGAAGTCGGTTGACCTGGTCAAAGGCTGGCAGGTCGTGGCGTACGCGAACGCCGACAAGGTGCTGCTACCGGACGGCGCGGAACTGGACCTGCCGGAGATCAAGGCCGGGCTGATC
>KL571199.1:111118-113894 GCA_000715855.1 Actinoplanes liguriensis | reverse complement strand
GTGCACGTTCGCCCGGAGCGGGTGCAGATGCGTGAGGTCTATCTGACCGACGCGAACTTTCAGAACTTCATTCACATGTTGCGCGTCGTCGAGGGGTTGAGCGCCGGCCTGAACACCGTGCTGTCTCGCCCCGTCACGTTGAAGGAGAACTGACCATGCCGATCCTTGGGCTCCAAATCTCGCAGGCTGAGGCGGGCCGTATCCGCCTGGGCATGAAGGTCGCGGCTGGTCGCGGTACCCGCCCGGCGAAGCTGGACCGGTTTCGGTTTACCTCGCCCCGCAAGAACCTGATCGAGAAGATCGCCGAGCTGTACGGCGGCACCGTGCAGCCGTGGCAGCCGCCGCGCAGGGCCGCCCAGTGGGAGGTCGTCACCAACGCCACCGAGGTTCCGGTGGTCGTGCCGCCGCAGGACCCGGCCCAGTCGCAGTGGCTGGAATTGTGGTCGGCGGGTGGCTGCCAGCGGCGCTGCGACGGGCAGACGGAGACGATCAGCCGTCAGGCGTGCCTGTGCGACCCGGACCCGGCGTTGCGGGACTGCAAGATGCACACCCGGCTGCGGGTGATGCTCGAAGACGTGCCCGGCATGGGCGCGTGGCGGGTCGACACCGGCTCGTACTACGCGGCCACCGAACTGCCCGGCATCGCACAGTTGCTGGCGCAGGCGCAGGGCGCGATCCCAGGCCGGCTCATCCTCGACCAGCGGACCGTGGTCCGGGACGGTAAGACGAAGAACTTCGTGGTTCCGGTGCTTGACTGCGCGGACATCACCCCGAAGGAGCTGATGTCGGGGCGGGTGCAGGAGCTGATGACGGCCCGCGCGGCAGCAGCGATCGACGGATCGCTGGGCGCGAAAGCCCTCACCGCGGGCTCGGTCACCGACTTCCGGTCGCTGATTGCGGCCGCGAAGACCCGTGACGCCCTGCTCGACCTGCACAAGCAAGCCATGGAGGAATACAAAGGGGCCGTGCCGGCAGACCTGCTGGCCGAGTTCACCGCGCGGGCGCAGGCCGTGCAAGCGGCCACCGATGCGGCCGTAGTGACCGCTCCAGCGCCGGCCAGCCCTGGCGATCTTCTGGGCGAGGCGTGGGCGGACATCATGGCCGAGTCGCCGTGGGATTCCGCCGACGAGTTGGAGCAGCGCTTCTGCCAGCTGGTCGGGCATTCCTCGGATGAGGCGTCGTTGGAGGACATGCACAAGTTCCTGGCCGCGATCCGGCACGCCAAGGCGCAGGAGGCTGCGGCGTGACCGGCTGGTGGGAACGCCCCTTCACCGTGCTGGACACGGAAACCACGTCGGCCGATCCGGAGCAGGCGCAGGTCGCCTCGATCTGCCGGGCGATCATCGATCCGGGTGTGAAGTCGAAGGACGTCATCAATGCGCTGATTCGGGTGGAGATGCCCGCCGAGGCGTCGGCGGTGAACGGCCTGACGACCGAAATGCTGATGGCTGAGGGCAAGCCGTCCGCGGACGTTCTTGACGAGTACTGCGCGGAGCTCGCGGCGGTGCTACTGCTCGGGCAGCCCATCATCATTGCCAACGCCCCATACGACTTGACCGTCCTTGATCGGGACTGCCGCCGCAATGGCGTCCCGACGATCAGCGACCGGCTCGACGGCCGCGTGTTGGCCCCGATCCTCGACCCGATCGTCCTGGACAAGAAGGTTGAGAAGTTCCGGCGCCGGGTCTCCCCTACGCAGGGCGCGCGCTGTTTGAAGACTCTCGCCCAGGTCCATGGTGTCGGCTGGGATGACGAGCTGGCGCACACCGCCGAGTACGACGCGCTGCAGGCCGGCCGGGTCACCTGGCAGTTGATGCGGCGCTATCCGCAACTGGCCGAGATGACACTGAACGAGCTGCACATGGCTCAGGTCGGCTGGTACGCGGAGCAGGGCGAATCCCTAGCCCAGTTTTTCCGCCGGTCGGCGAACGAAGCCGAACACAAGGCCGGGCGTGCTACCGACGACGCCGAGCGGGAAACGCTGCTCGCCGACGTTGCGGAGCTTCACGGCAAAGCCGAGTCGGTGACGCTGGACTGGCCGATCCGCCCGTTCGGCGGCGTCCGGTGACCGGTCTCCGTGCGATCACCGTCCGGCCGCCGTATTCGTGGGCGATCGCCGTGGGTGCGAAGACGACCGAGAATCGTGGCCGGGAGGTCTACTGGGACGGCGAGTTCGCCGTTCATGCGGGCGCCGCCACGCACCCGGACGGCGAGCGTGACTCCCGCATCCTGAACCTGCTCAACGTCCACGGCACGCAGGACTTTGCGCGCGGCGCGATCCTGGCTGTCGCCGAACTCGTCGACTGCCACCAGGCCGCCGCCGACGGCTTCGACCCGTGTTGCAGCCCGTGGGGCATGCACACCTACAACGGGCGCCCGGCCTGGCATCTGGGGTTGGCCAACATTCGGCGCCTGGCCGTGCCGGTGCCGTGCCGCGGGCAACTGTCCGTCGGCTGGCGGGTACCGGCCGACATTGAGGCCGCGGTTCGCCGCCAGCTCACCGGCATCACCTACTCCCCTGCTGAAGGAGGCATTCATGTCTGACCTGATCGCCGACGACTACCTGCGGCACACCGACTTCGAGCCGTGGGGCGACGACCGGATCATGTTCGCCGGCCAAGGCGACGTGCTGCGCGCGCCGGACGACGAACGGCCCGCGTTCGTAGACGCGGCCGGAGACGACGACTACGGACGCGACCAGTGACCGAGGATGATCTGCTTGGCTCGGTGCTCGGCATGGCCCGCGCAATGGGCATTCTGACCGCACACTTCCGGC
>KL571199.1:108064-110882 GCA_000715855.1 Actinoplanes liguriensis | reverse complement strand
CCCGCCCAGTCCAAGACCGGCCGGTGGCTCACCGCCGTCCAGGGTGACGGCAAGGGCTATCCCGACGTGACGTTCTGCGGCCCGGGCGGGGTCCTGTTCCGCGAGTTGAAGTCGGCGAAGGGTGTCCTGTCGCCGGAGCAGAAGGTGTGGCTGGCGGCGCTCACCGCGGCCGGGGCCGATGCCGGGGTGTGGAAGCCGGCCGACCTGGCATCGGGTCGCATTGAGGCCGAGCTGAAGGCCATTCGCCGCCCGGTGCAGGTGTCTTGCGGATGTGCGGCATGACAGCCAACGGATGCGGCACTCATCCGCGGTGGACCGCCGGATGCCCGGGATGCCAGTGCTTGTCTCGCGCCTACGACCGTAAGAGGCGTCGGGCGCAGCGTGAAGGAACGTGGAAGCCGCTCGTGCCGCAGGAGCAGGTGGTTCAGCATCTCGACGGGCTTCTGGCTGCCGGCGCCAACGTGGCCGGTATTGCAGAGGCTTCGGGATTGCCCGTTCGGACCCTGTTCGGGATCCGGAACCGGAAGTGGGTGCAGGGCGAGACCGCGGCTGCCCTGCTGGCGGTTCGTAAGGCCCCGGCGTTGCCGCCTACCGGTTTCCGGCCCGCGGCGGGCGCGTGCCGCCGTGTCCGGGCGCTGCTCGCGTTGGGCTGGCCTCTCACCGAGCAGGGGCGCCGGATCGGCATGTTCGTTCAGCAGTTGTCCCAGATCGCGAACGGCAAGGTTGCCACGGTGAGCGTCGGGACCTACGAGGCGGTCGCCGGGTTGTTCGAGCAGCTGTCGTCGGTCCCGGGCCCTTCGGTTCGCGCAAAAAATCAGGCGTCGAGGGTTGGCTGGCTTCCTCCGCTCGCATGGGACGACATCGACAACCCGGATGAGGAACCGGCTGTTGCCGAATGCGCCGACGACACGGTCGATGAGGTCGCGGTCGAGCGGGTTCTCGCCGGCGAGCGCATCCATCTCAATGATGCGGAACTTGTTGCCGCGGTTCAGATCGGTCAGGCGCGCGGGTTGTCGCTGTCGAGCCTTGCGGACCTGCTCGGCGTGAGCGACGAGGCTGCCCGGGTGCTGTCGGCTGGGCAGTTGCCGCCGCTGCGTGCCAAGCATGCGCGCGTGGATGCGGAGGTGCGCCGGGTCGGGCATCTGCATGACACGGCGACGCTGGCCAGGATGCTCGGGGTTCATCACACGACGGTGGCCCGTTCGAGGGTTCGCGTGGCGGGGCAGGCAGCAAACCGGGTGGAGCCGTGACCGCCCCGCACGGCCTGCCGACGTCGGCGCTGCTGCGGCTGGCCGAGCAGGAAGTTGACCGGTTGCGGTGCGAGGCGGCCCGCCTGCAGGGGTTCGTGGAGTTCGTCGAACAGATTGCCCGGCTGGACGATCCGGCTGCGGAGCCGTCCGGCGTGCAAGCGATGTCCCGGCATGAGCTCGCGGACGCGGCCCGGGAGGTGCTGCGGTGACTGCGCCGGTGGTGCCGCTGCTGACTGCGACGCAGGTGCGGGTGTTGTCGTTCATTCGCTCGCACTGGTCGGTGAACGGTTTCGCGCCGACGCTGCGGGAGATCGGTGACGGCTGCGATTTGAGCTTGTCGTCGGTGGCGCATCAGGTGCGCCGGCTGCAGGAGATCGGCTGGATACGCAAGGTGCCGGGTGTGGCGAGGGCGCTGGTCGTGTTGGATCCGGCGACGGGCGGCGTCTGATGCACGCGCATCCGATCACGGAACAGTTGACGGATTTGCGGCGCAGCGCCGGGATCAGCCGCAGCACGGTTGCGGCACGGGCCGGGGTGCAGTGGGCTTTGCTGCGCCGTTGGGAGATCGGTGAGCACGTGCCGGTGCTGTCGAATCTGATGTTGTGGGCTGCCGCTTTGGATTGTGCGGTGGTGGTGCAGCCGCGGGTAGGTCTGCCGCGGCTGGGTGCGAACCCGGTGGTGGCGTTGGCGGAGATCCGGCGGCGGCGTGGTCTGTCGCAGTTCGGGTTTGCGGCGGATGCGGGGTTGACGCAGTCGCAGGTGTCGCAGTGGGAGGGCGGCCGGGTGTCGCCGGGCTTGCGGGCGTTGGCCGGGTGGGCGGACGCGCTGGGTTGTGAGCTGGTGTTGGTGCCTGCTGTGTTGGCGGCAGCGGCGTGATCGAGTTCGGGTATGGCGCCGGCCAGCAGCTTGAGGTGTGTGCGCATGTGGAGGGCGCGGAGCGGATGCTGTGCGGCCGGAAGATCGGCCGGATCATGGTGTCGATCGAGACTGTGCCCGCGTCGCTGCACGGGCGGTGCCGGGAGCTGCTGAACGCAGCCGAGCCGGTCCGGGCGGTCGGGGTGTGCCCGGTGTGTGGTGACGATGCGCCGGTCGAGGACGGGCGGGTCGGGGCGCACGGCAGCTGTATCGGCGTGAACCTGCCCGCGAAGGGTCAGTCGTGATCGGCCTTTGCGTTATCAGACTTGATGGCCCGCTGGCGGACGTCGGCCTTGGTCGCGATGCGGTTGACGGTTTCGCGAGTCCACCCGACCTTGTCCGCGATGTGGCTGAGGGTGAGCCCGTTGCTCTTGTCGGCGGCTTCCCGTGCGGCCTCCACGATCACCGCCCGCAGCGCCGCGTCTTTCTCTCGCAGCATCCGGTCGGCTTCGTCGTATTCGGCTGCCGCTTTGGCGAGTGCCTGCATGACGGGGAGGTCGGGTGCGGGGGTGCGGCGCGGCATGGGGCTGATTGTCGCACGTGTCAGATCACGAGCCAGGGATGTGACTCCGTTCGGGTCGCCGCTTGTGATCACGGTTAGTGTCTGCATATTGTGATTGTGCATCACAAGCTAGCCGCACAACAAGGAGGAG
>KL571199.1:107384-107796 GCA_000715855.1 Actinoplanes liguriensis | reverse complement strand
GTTGCATGACCGACTACACGTACAAGACCACCGTCCCCGAGGTACTCACCGCTTGGAACACCGCCAAGGAGCAGCACCGTGACGCCTCTGGTCGCGCCCTCACCGGTGCCGAGCACATCGGCAAGAACAAGGGCCTGATGATCCAGCGCAGCATCGGCGAGGAAGAGTTCGTCGGCCTCGCCCCGATCGACCCCACCGACCCGCCGGAAGGCTGGCGCTACGTCCGGGAGCGGTTCGAGCCCCGGCGCGGTAAGGCCGGTGAACAGGCCCGCGAGTGGCTGGCCTCAGTGCAGTTGCCGCAGCTGCGCGACATCATGGACGCCCACGGCCTGCCGAAGATCCTGTTCAAGGGCGGGAAGATGCGCACGCCGGGCATGTTCATGCACGACGGCGCGATCTACGCGCTCTACGG
>KL571199.1:106423-107129 GCA_000715855.1 Actinoplanes liguriensis | reverse complement strand
TGCCGAGCCCGACGACATCGGCACGGCGTGGCAGCGGATCCCTCTCAGCGAGTACTACACCGCGCAGGAGCAGTCCGAGCAGGTCGCCGCATGACCGACAAGCCCGCCTACGGCAACCCCGAAGTTCTCGACAACGGTGAGGGCGCCCACGACGACATCCACTGGAGCCTGTCGTGGGGGTTCGCCCTCAACTTCGACCATGCCGATCCCGGCGATGCCACGTCTCCGCTGCGGTTTCTCGCCAGCTTCTCCGGCGCCGACCAGGAACTCGGCATCACCGCCGTCGAGGTCACCCCGGACCAGTTGGATCGGCTGGCGCTGCTGCTCATGGCCAAGGCCGCCCGCGTTCGACAGGAGACCAACCGATGACCCTCACCCGCTCTCACACCACTGAGCCGTTCAACGGCGGCGGTGGCGGCTTCCGCCACTGGTGGGTTGCCGACGGCCCGAACATGCTCGCCTTGACCGTCACCGAATACGGCGCCGAAGCCCGGTTCAACGAGATTTACGTGCACCAGCCGTCCGACGACGACAACTGCCGGTTCCACGACGGCTGCGAGCCGTCCGCCCTGTCCAGCCCCGCCATCCGCGACGCCCTGGACCGGATCGTCGCGGCCGGCGCTACTGACGACGCCGTGTACGCCGAACTGGAGCAACTGCACGGCGAAATCTTCGCCGAGGTGGCGCGGTGAGCCGCACCATCACC
>KL571199.1:105981-106160 GCA_000715855.1 Actinoplanes liguriensis | reverse complement strand
CTCGCGACCGGCTTCACTCCCGGCGAGACCGTGGACCTGGTGCTGGAGCAGTTCACGCGCGGCTGGTTCGCGATCGACGCCGTCCAGCTCACCCCGAACAACCTGAACGCGGTGTTCGAGTGGGCCGATTCGAAGCCGTTCGTAGGGCCAGAAGGCAGCATTTCCGGCCTGACCGTGTT
>KL571199.1:105526-105662 GCA_000715855.1 Actinoplanes liguriensis | reverse complement strand
CGAGCCGACCGGGCGGAACAAAGCCAACTGGGGTGACTGGATCTACCAGACGCCCGGCGGTGACTTCCGGACCTACCCGGATGCCGAGTTCCGGGAGATGTTCATGCCCGCGGAGGTGGCCTCGTGAGCCGCTGGG
>KL571199.1:102746-105255 GCA_000715855.1 Actinoplanes liguriensis | reverse complement strand
TCCCCGTGAACATGCTGCCGCACCGCACCCCGGCGCAGCTCCTCGCCATCGCCCGCCAGGGCCTGACCGAGGCTGCTGACCAGCCGGACGGTCTGCGATACTCCAGCGCCCACCTTGCCGCCCTGCGTGCTGCAGCCGCCGTTCTGGGTGCCCGTGCCAAGCCCGGCCCGAAGGCACGGCAGGTTCGGTCCGCGTGGGAGCTGCTGGCCGAGGTCGCTCCCGAACTCGCTGACTGGGCGGACCACTTTGCTGGCACGTCCCAAACCCGCGCCGCCGCCGAGGCTGGCATCCCGCGCGTGGTGACCGCCCGTGAAGCCGACGACATGCTGCGCGCCGCCGACACGTTCGTCGGCGTGGTCGAGTCGATGCTGGTGCTGAGCCGATGAGCCTCGAACCGGACACCGCGACCGGCCTGCCGCCCGAAATCGAACAGCAACTCGCTGCCGACTTCGCCGGCCGCGCCCGTCAGCGCATGGACCGAGTCAACACCGCCCTGGCCACGCTGCGCCCGTACGAGCGGCGCCTGGTCCGTGAGGCGGCAGTCATGGGCTATGTGCTCGGGCACCGGGACGGCGGCATCGACGCCCGCCATTCCGGCCTGCGAACGATTCCCGAACTGGAAGCGGCGTTCCCGCATGACGGGCAGATCCTTGCCGACGTCGTCGCGCACTGCGACAGCAGCAGCGACACCTACCCGTACATCGGCGAGGCGTGCGATGGCCGCCGCCGCCGGATCACAGCAGCCCGGCGCTGGCCGGGAGAGGAGGCGACCTCATGACTCTGCCCTACGCGCTGGGCTGCCCGTCCTGCGACCACCACGAGATCGTGTCCGCCGAAGACCCCGACGCGACCTTGTCCGAACTGGCCGCGCATATGGCCCGCGCGCACAACAACCGCGACTGGGTGGCGTCGCCGTGGTGCCTGGCCGGCGTTGCTCTCGAACTGACCGCCGAGGACGCAGCACGGTGACCGGAATCGCAGCTGGTACCGAAGCCTGCTGGGCGCTCAACCACCACACCGGGGATCCGGCCGACGGCGAGCACTACGACACCAAAGACGCCGCGCTCGCCGCAGCCGCCGATCACATCAAGCACGACGACCCGATCCCAGCACTGGTTCAGCTCCCGCGCCCGTGCTTCACCGCCACTCTGGCGTGCGGCTACCGGTACGACGAAGACGACAGCTGGGTTGAGCATTGGCAGTCCGCCGACGCTCTGCGTTCTCACCTCCTGAAGGCCGGCCACCGGCCCGGTCCGGACGGCACCATCCGCTGTCCTGCCGGCTACGGGTGTGTCGACTGCGACGCCCTGCCGGACGTGCCGGACTACAGCCCGCTTCCTGGCCAGCTTGACCTGCTGGCCACATCCGAGGAGACCCGATGACCCCGATCGACCTGCTCAACCGCGCCCACGAGATCGCTCCCACCCCGGGCGAGGACGGCACCCGCGACGACTGGATGCGGCACTACGCCGCGCAGGCCATGGCCGCGTTCGCCGGCTTCTACAACGTCACCCACGAGCCGCGGACCGGCGGCGACCGTCCCGAGATCGGCTACCTGGCGCTGATCAGCAGCACCTCGGTCGCCGCGGTGCTTGGCCTCCACATGGAACCGCGCGACCTTCCCCGCCAACTGTGGCAGCACGACCATGACGGCGGCGCCGTGAACGGCGAGGGGATCGAGGAGTACATCGTTGACGTCCTCGACCGGCTCGGCATCAACCCGGCCGACCTCGACGAGCGGTACACGGCCGGCGACTTCACCAGCCCCAGCCGGGCGGCGGTGGCGACCCGGTGACCGCGATCACCACCCTGCCCGAGTCGTGTTGGATCGTTACCACTGCGGACGGCGAGCCAACCGGCTTCGAGGACAGCGAACCGCACTACCCCACCGAGGCCGAGGCGCAGGAGGCCGCCGCCAGCATCACTACCCCTGGTGACCCGGCGCCGATCGTCACGCGCCTCGACAGCCCGTGCACGTCCGCCACGATGGCGTGCGGCTACCGATACGACGAGGACGACGAAGGCATCCAGCACTCGCCGGACACTGCTGACGAGTTCCACAAGTTCCTCGTCTACACCATGGAATACCGGACCGCGCCGGACGGCGATCTGCTGTGCCCGCACGACCGTGGTTGCGACGAGTGCGATGAGTTCGCGGCACGGCTAGAAGCCGCCGAGGTGAGCCGATGACTACCGCCACCCAGTACCTGATCTGGTCGAACAAGCAGAACGCCTGGTGGGGACCTGACGGCCGCTACTACGTCCAGGACGTGTGGGACGCCGGCCGGTTCGAACTGGCCGACGCCGAGAAGCGGTGTGCCATCCGCACGTGGGGGCCGGGCAAGCTGCCGCCTGAGGTTGCGGTCGAAGCGCCCGAGACGCACCTGCCGCTCGACACGTTCGAGCAGATCGAAGCGGCGCCCACCATCACCCGCCGCCTGGTTGACGAGGTCACCCGATGCGCGATGCGCGAACGACAGGAGGCCCACCGATGACCCGCACAATCACG
>KL571199.1:99075-102506 GCA_000715855.1 Actinoplanes liguriensis | reverse complement strand
CTGGGGCGAGGTGAACGTGGGTGGCGTCGGCGGCCTGTCGATCGGGGTCATGCAGCACCCGGAACGCAAGAGCCCGGCAGTCATCGTTCACCGCGGCACAGTCGTCCACACGGTCGCCTACTGCCGCACGCAGGAGGAAGCCGACCGGTTCTGGGAGGCCCTGGTCGAACTGACCGGCGCGAAAGCGGAGGCGTTCAGTGCCTGACCTCAACCTCACCGCGGTCCAGCACTGGTCCGAGCGTGTTTACGCGTGGATCGGCGAAGACCAGGCGGCCAGCCCGGACCCGCTGCCGGACTACGTCGTCCGGCACTTCGTCGAGCACATTCCGGCGCTGGTCGTCCGCGTCCAGCACCTCACCGCCGAGCTCGCGGCAACCCGGCAGATGCTCGACATGGTTACTGCTCCTGACGGGCCTGCAACCCGATGACCGCAATGGCTCAAACCCGGATCCTCTCGCCACGCCAGCGCGAAGTCCTCGCCCTGGCCGCCGCCGGCCACACCAACCCCGAAATCGCCGCGCTGCTGCACATCACCCTGCACACCGTCAAAACACACATGGAACTGGTGCGAGGCAAACTCGGCGCCACCAACCGCGGTCACGCCGTACTCCTCGCGGCGCAGGCAGGCGAACTGTGACGACCACCATCACCACGATCACGGACGGGCTCGGCGGCATGTGGGTGCACGCCGGGCCGGTCCGGCTCGGCCGGGTGTTTCCCGCTCAGGCCGCATTAGCCCGGCGGCGATTCCGGGATGCCGCTGGTTCGGCCGGCGAGACCGCAGCGATGCGAAACCGTTCGACACCGAAGACGAGGCGTACGAGTACGTATGCGCCGGACAGGAAACCCGATGACTGAACAGATTCCCGGCCGGATCGAACAGCGCGACGGCAAATGGCGGCTGGCGTGGCGGACCGCTGACCGCAAGATGCACAGCTTCACCGCGGTGAACCTGGGCCTGGTCTTGGCGTATGCCCGGGAGCACGGCATCCTGGCGCAGTTCCCGCAGGTTCGTTCGGCAGCGCCTGACGTCGAACTGCGCCCGGAGCCGCCCACCTCGGAGAAAATCGTGCCGGACGGGCCGACCGACATGAGGTTCAGCGGATGAGCGACTACCGCTTGGAACTCGCCGGTCGCATCACCAATGCCGAACGAGAGCACCGTCATAGCGCCGAACAGTTGTGGCAGGCGCACGACGTCATTGCCGCTGTCCGGGAACGCGGGATCGCCGACGGTCTTGAACACGCCCGTCACTTCCAGCTGGAAATCGCGGCCCGGGAGCGCGCTGGTGGTCTTGTGGAGCCGCACGTGCTCGACCGGGCGTTCTACACCGTCTGGCTCAGCGACAAAACCCGCTGGCGCGACGTCACCATCGACATGACCACCGAGGAGAAGAACGCCGCAGCGGACGCCGTCGAGCGGTATGACACCTGGGCGCGGCAGCAGGAGAACGAGCCTGCTGGCTCGCTGCCCGGCCTGCGGTGGTGGTCCGAGTGAAGAAGCACCCGTACTGGCCGGACCTCACCGACGACGAAGGCGACGCCTTGCAGGGGTGGTTCGACGACACGTGCGGCGACTGCCTCGAGGGGCGATGCCACTGGGGCGGCGAGACGTCGGTGCGGGCCGAGCGTGAGGCCCGGCACGGGCACGAGTTCGTCGACCCTGAGTGGGGCGCATGCGGCTGCGACCGGCACGCAACCAGCGTGCTCGCCCGGCCTTACCGGCGTGCGCACGCCGCTGCGAAGGACGCGGCGCTCGCATGGCGGGCGGCGAAGGAAGCCGGCGAGGTCGAAGCATGAACTGCGGCAACAACCCGAACGCCCGGCCCACCCCTGGCGACGCCGCGACGGTCGAGTGGTTCCGGAAGTGGTTGGCCTGGTCTGCAGCGCCGGAAGACAAGCGCGGCCCTGAGCCGGCCACCCCAAACCCGTACGCGATCAACGCAGCGGCGCTGGCGCAGACCACGCGGTGCAATCAGCGGGGACAAACGTCATGAGCGCCGACCGCTTCCTCTCCCCGCTGGAGACCGTCGTTGCCGAGGCCATCGCCCGGTCCCGGCACTACGACGGTCTGGCCGCGGTCGACACCGTTGACGACGGCGAGCCCGAGGAGATCCGGCAGGTTGCCCGCACGATCGCCGCCGCGCTCGCTGAGGATGCGGAGAGCGGCGCCAAGCTGCGGGCTCAGTTGATGGCGTTTTGCGCGTCGTCGGAGAAGTTCCAGGGTGCGAACGCGTGGGTGCCGACATTTGCGCTGCGGCACCTGATCGCACGGCCGGAGCAGGCCGATGGCTGACTTCCCGTACGTCTGGGTGTGGCGCTGGCGAACTACCGGGATGCCGGGCGAACAACCCGGTCAGGTGCCGTGGTTCGGCGACGCCGTCGACCGGACAGGGCAGCGCTGCCGGGTGGTGGTGCGCGACCAAGCCGGCAAGGACGAGTACGGCGGGAAGCGGATGGCCGGGTCGGCGCTGATCGCGTTCGAGGACGGCAGCGAGTTCGTGACGTCGCGGGGCGGGATCAGGCGTGCCGAAAAGGACAGTTCCTGACGTAAGCATCCGTTTCCAGCATGCCTGTTCGAATAGTTCAGTGAGGCTACATAAATAGCCCGCCGCAATTGATCAATTGGACACGTGTAATCGCACGAAGGAGGCGGGTCGAAACGTGGAATCGAACGCCGGTTCGACTAGAATTAGGCCCGTAAATAGGGCGGCCGAACAGGTGCTACGAACACCTGCCCGGCCCGAAGCCCTGTCCCCCAGTCTCTCAACCGGAAAGGGCCTCGGTCCTATGGTGACACGTCCCATCGGTTACACCCAGCAACTCCCCCACCTCGGAACGTCGCTGTACCTGTACTACGACGCCCACGGCATCCTCATCTAC
The DNA here is from genome assembly GCA_000715855.1 of Actinoplanes liguriensis. Taxonomy (GTDB): domain Bacteria; phylum Actinomycetota; class Actinomycetes; order Mycobacteriales; family Micromonosporaceae; genus Actinoplanes; species Actinoplanes liguriensis. The sequence goes on along the minus strand of KL571199.1, from coordinate 99,624 downwards.
CTAGGTATCACTGGGCGCGGGACGACTCGGAACCAAGAGCACAACGATCGTGCCGAGTGGTGGCCGTTCGTTGCTAGGCAAGAAGTTGAGCACTTCCCCAACAGGATCAAAGCCGCCGCTCGGGAGCGGGAGCTAATCAAGCTTTACTATCCGCCCTTCAATAAGCAGCACAACCCCTACCACGTCGAGGTTCGCAAGGAATACCTCTCCGCGGCATCTGTCTTCTCGACGCCAGCGGACGAGCTAGCCCGCCTGCTGAACAAGCGTCTGCCTCTGCGGGTGCTTGAGCAGGACGAAGCTCGAATGCTTCTCGCCACCCGGCTCGAACATGCCGCAGTTGCCCGACTAATTCGCCCCATCAAACACGGTGAGGTAGTTCATGTATCCGGACACTCTGCGCGGGTGGCGGATACCTACCAGCACCCCGGACGCCTTGTCATCAATGTCAAACTGCGCACCCTTCAGTTTCCGCTGATCAGCGACGCATATGCAGCGATCAAGTTTGAGATGTCGAAACCGATGGGCTTTCGCCTGGTAACCCTCCATGTC
>KL571199.1:97886-98856 GCA_000715855.1 Actinoplanes liguriensis | reverse complement strand
GTTCCGCGGACGGTGGGTTGATGCCGACCCGCTGGGACATCGAACGAGCAGTCACCCGGTCGCAGATCCCGCCGCTCGCGCGCCTGGTCGTGCTGGTGCTGGCCATGAAGAGCGACAACGAAACCGCTGTCGTCAGGGCTGAATTCACACCTTCACTGGCCGCCCTGTCCGAACTGACCGGCATCTCCAAGGGCTCGCTTGCCGAGTGGTTGCATGCCCTGGACGGCGCCGGCTGGGTGATCCGTGACCGTCACGCTGGAAAGGGTTCGAAGACTCGCCGGACCGGCTACGCGCTCGCGGTGGGGACGGACGACGTGGCTCTGCGGGACCGCTCGTTGCGGGTTCCAAAGCAGCGGAGGGCTGACGCTGAAATCGCGGAATCGGATGTAAAAGTCCGCGACGCGGACACCTGTGAGCACCCTAAAAGTCCGCGAGGCGGACACCTAAAAGTCCGCGAGGCGGACAGTTCCGAGGAGGCTAATAGTCCGCGAGGCGGACAGCTGAGTGTCCGCCTCGCGGACAGTGAAGTGTCCGCGAGGCGGACACCATTTAACCCCTCTCCCCCTACGGGGGAGAGGACTACCAAAAACCACCATCCCGCGAGCGAGGCCAAAGCTGACTCCGCCGAACCGTCCGCGCCTTCGGCGGACGACAACCCCATCCCCGAAGTTCCGGTCAACACGCCCAGCGCCCCCACCGACCGATGGGCCGAAGGCGGACGCAAGCCGAGCACCCCCACCGCGGTCCACGGACCAACCGCGGCGCTGTTCCCCGTCCCGAGGACGCCGGCCGTCGAGACCTGGATGAACATCCACCAGATCATCTACCGGTGGTTGCAGGCCAACGACTACAAGTCGTTCGGCCTCGACGAGGTCCGCCAGATCCACCGGCAGCTCATCGCCGCCCACCCCGGCAAAAACCTGCGCTACATCACCAGCGTCGTCGGCAACGGCGGCTGCGCCGCCTACGC
>KL571199.1:97163-97681 GCA_000715855.1 Actinoplanes liguriensis | reverse complement strand
CCAACAGATCCGCAAAGAACGCCACAAGAAGGTCGAAGACCTGGTCAAAGGAATGCAGGCGACACTGCCGCAGTGCGCCCACGGCACACCTGCCGGTGAGCACCCGCACCCCACCACCGGAATCCTGCTCTGCGCCCAATGCCGCCGAGGCATCCCCGCCCAGCGCACCGAAGACGCCACCAACCCCGACGTGCAGACCGCCATCGACGCCTACAGGCGGCACCGTGGCAACGACATCTACTTCCCTGAACTACTCAACATCACCCAACAGATCGAAGCGTTCCTCGCCGAAGGCGCATCCCCCCACCAGGTCACGGCCCTCGCCGAAGTCGCGGGCGAACAGCGCATCAGCCTGGTCCAAGCAGCAGGAGTCGTGGCATGACCAACACTGACCTTGCCCCCGCCACCGAGCGGGCACCGGTCTACGACCTCAACGCCGAAATGCTCATCCTCGGCGTGCTCATGACCGCCCCCGGAGCGGTTGCCGAACTGGCCGGGAAGCTCGACGCCGACGACTT
>KL571199.1:96324-96936 GCA_000715855.1 Actinoplanes liguriensis | reverse complement strand
TCTACAGCCCCAAACACCAGGAAATCTTCGCGTCGATCTTGTCCCTCGACTCCGCCGGGCACCCGTACGACTTTGCTGCGGTCAACGGCTACCTTGCCGATCAGGGAAGCCTTGGCCGGCTCGGCGGTGCCCCGTTCCTGCTCGACTGCTGCCAGGCCGCGCCGCCGCGCGTCCAGGTCGGCTACTACGCCGAGCGAGTCGGGAAGCTCGCCGACAGCCGGGCCGTCGAAGCCAACGCACTTCAAGTCGCACGGGAAGTCACCAAACCCGGGCGCGACCTCGACGAAGTTGCCGACCTCGCCCAGCGCCTCACTGAGAAAGTCGTGAAACGGCGCGGCTCCACGTCGATGGTGCCGCTCGGCTCCCTCATCAACCCGGCCCTCGACGCGATCGAAGAACGCCTCAACCAGAAACCTGGCCTCGACACCGGCTTCATCGAACTCGACGAACTGCTCGGCGGGATCCGCCGCAAACAACTGGTCACCGTGGCCGGTGCCACCTCGATGGGCAAAAGCATCACCCTCATCGACTTCGCCCGGCGCATGTGCATCCAGGACGGGCACATCGGCGCGTTCTTCTCCCTAGAGATGGGCAACGACGAAGTCTTCGAGC
>KL571199.1:95854-96038 GCA_000715855.1 Actinoplanes liguriensis | reverse complement strand
TGATGTCCGACCGCGGCGGACTCAACGTCAACCAGATCGCACGTGCCTGCGAAGAGGTGATCCGCACCTACGGCCGGCTCGATGTGGTGTTCGTCGACCACATGCACCTGGTGAAGGCCAGCAACCCACGCATCGTCGAGCGCACCGCGATCATCGAAGACGTCGCGGGCTCGCTCAAAGAGGT
>KL571199.1:95408-95523 GCA_000715855.1 Actinoplanes liguriensis | reverse complement strand
TACTACGACGCCGAATCACCGCGGGCCGGCGAGACCGACTTTGTGGTCGCCAAGAACCGCGACGGCGAGAAGGGCACCGTCACCGTCGCCTCTCAGCTTCACGTGTCCCGCTTTG
>KL571199.1:94751-95108 GCA_000715855.1 Actinoplanes liguriensis | reverse complement strand
CCAACATCAGCATCGGCGACAAAACCAGCATGCCGCTCTCCTTCGAGATCACCGGCGAGGCGATGTACGACGCCCCGCCATTCGCCGACGGGTGCCCCCACTGCCGGATCAACGTCCGCGTCATCCCGTTCGCCACCTACACCGACGGCGACACCCTGCACGCCTTCTACAACCACGGGCGCTGCGGCAATCATTGGCGGACCGGCTGGGGTGCCCGGTATTCGCACGACTGGGTGCGCGTGACCGGCGGCGAGCAAAAGGCGGTGGCCGCATGAGCACCAGCATCTTCGCCGACCTCAGCCTCTACGAAGGCATTCCCGTCTTCGACCTCGGCGGCACGTCCATCGCCATCCTCGG
>KL571199.1:94177-94468 GCA_000715855.1 Actinoplanes liguriensis | reverse complement strand
TCACTGCTGGCGATGACCTGAGGCTGTTGCTGGTGGACGCCTTCACCGACGGGGCGTTTCCCGTGATGCTCTGGGCACCCTGACCTGCTGGGCGGGGACCGGAGCGCTGGTATCGCTCCGCTCCCCACACCCATCCTGCCCCACCCCAGACAAGGAGATCCACATGCCCGACGAGACCCGCTGCGTCTGGTGCCACCGCCTCGGCCACCCCGGCCTCGGCCACACCGCCGACGCCCACCCGCTACCGAAGGACCACCCCCAGTACGACGCGTTCTACGACGCCACCGACGA
>KL571199.1:93354-94041 GCA_000715855.1 Actinoplanes liguriensis | reverse complement strand
CAGAGATGTGTATAAGAGACAGCTACCGAAGGACCACCCCCAGTACGACGCGTTCTACGACGCCACCGACGACGAACTCGGCGAGATGGTCAGCCGCGCCACCTGGCCCAACGGCAAGCCGCTGTTTGCGCGGGAGATGCAGCCGTGACCGCCACTCGGCCCAATCCGTCGGTTTATGAGCCGTTCAACACGTTTATTTGCGGCTCCGGCGGCTGCAACGTCACCACCGAACACCTGGCAAAACCCGAACGTGTGATCGCAGGAAACTACCTCGAAGAGATCGGCTCGTGGATGACCGCGCTCGACCGCGAGGAAGCGCCGTCACGGGTGATGCTCGCCGTGCGGGCCGCCTACGACTCAGCGCTGTGGTGGGTGACCGAGCTGGATAGGCAGCCCCCGGTAACGCCGTCGGGGAAGCCAAGGAACGCCGGATGACCTGCCGCACCCGAGACAAGGAGTTTTACATGTTGCCTTCGGCCCTTCCCAATTCAATCCGCTGCGCCGCCGCCTGCGGTGCCACGTTCGCCAACGTCGGCCCGTTCACTGCCACCGACGACGACACGGTGTCCGCGATGCGCCATGCCGGCTGGCAGGTCGTCAACGGCGAGTGGACATGTCCCAACGACTTGCCGGACGACCGCCGCGACCTGCTCGGCGCGATGAGTCGGCGCCGCAACCCGTACTGCT
>KL571199.1:86031-93136 GCA_000715855.1 Actinoplanes liguriensis | reverse complement strand
CGAACTGCGGCGACACCCGAGGTGGCGCATTCGGACATGAGACATCCGAATGCACCTGGACGGGAGTGCCCGCATGACCGGCCGGAATCCGCAGCCCGGTAACTGGGTGAAGATCACCGCGCGGGTGCTGGAACTCCACCCCAACGACGTTGATCTGGGTGTTGAGTTGTTCTCCAAGACCGACCAGTACCCGGCGTTCGTGCGCCGTGACCTGTGCGAACCCACCGAAAAGCCGATCCCGGCCGAGCCGCCCATTGAGTCGGTCGCGTTGGTCTCATCGCCCGCGGTGATCCCAAATGACCGCATGCATTCTGTCAGCCATCAGCGGCTGGGCGACGGGCTCTGGTATGCACCTGCACGAGATGGACAGGCAAGCGGCTGGACCTGGGAGGCACTGAACCTGCTTGGCGAGGTCGAGGTGATCCACCATGCCTGAGTACCGCACCGGCAACCACTGGGGGCACCACAATCGTCCGCGAGGGCATCGAGCCTGCCGACGAGTCGGGCCGGCGCCAGGATGACGAGCTCGTCGCCCAGGTGGTCGACGCCGACCGTCCGCGCGAAGAACGGCAACTGCTGGCCAACCGGATCGCCGAACTGCTGACTGCGGCCGAGAGCGCTTGCAACTGCGGGCACGAGGGCCTGGAACTGATGTTCCACCTGCAGCCGTGCCCGGTGGCGGTGCTGCGGGATGCGGCGAGGCGGCAATGATCTGTCTACGCTGCGCCCCGCTAACAGGAAAGGCTCGGGAATGAACGACGACGACGGCCGAATTGAAATTGAGCAGGCCAACCTCGGCCGCATCATGTCCCTGGTTTTGGACGCCGCCGACCCGAACCGCAGCACTGACGAGAGCAGCGACCTCGCCGACGAGGCATTCGCGATCAACCCGGAGGTGGCAGGCCGGGTCGCGTTCGGCTACTTCCGGACCATGCTGCAGGGCTTGGCCGGCCAGTTCGGGCCGGAGTCGGTAGCCGAAGTCATGAAGCAGCTCACCGCCATGTCGGTCGGCGTGTTTGACGAGGAGATATGAGACCTCCCGACTTCGTGCTGGCCGGCACCGGCTCCCGCGGTCTGCGCACCGCTCCGCTCGCCGCTCCGCTCGCCGTGCAGCGCGAGGTGTTCAACCTGTGCGAGGAGCGGATTGCCCGCGCTTTGATCGAGCACGGATCCCGGCTCATCGTGATGAGCGGCGCCGCAGAGGGAATGGATGAGTGCCTCGCGCGGGCCGCCATTCGGCGCCAGGCGCGTCTGTGGCTCGCTCTGCCCACCCGCTCCTACGTCCAGCACTATTGGGGCCGCAAATCGCTTCTGGGGCGGGATCGCACAGCTGAGTTCGCTGAGATCGCCGCCTACGCCGAGAAGACCACCTACGTGATGGAACAGATCCACGGCACCAGCGCGCTCACGGTCGACGGGCTGCACGCCAACTTCTGGCGCAACGACTTCATGGTCAACGGTGGCGGGCGGGGCTTCGGCGGTGCCGACGACTTTGCGGTCCTCGGCCCCGTCAAACCCGGCAGCGGCACCGCCCACTGCGTCGCAGCGATCAAGCAGGCCGGGAAGTGGCGCGACGACATGGTGCTCGGGCCGGAGCGGGCAGCCGCTCAGCTTCCGCTGCAACAGGCCGATCGTTGACTCTGACGGTAGGTCCGGCCGCAGGAAGCCATGCGTCACTGGATGTCACACGCACCCCGCGGCCGGACACCGCCTGCAACAATGGCTCCGGTCCGGTGCGTTGCCATCAAGTTCGCCCCCGTGCCCACCTCAGCGGGTGGGCTCACGCCTGGTCGGACAAGCCAGGCACCCTAGTTTCGTGAGCGTCGAGACCCGCCTGTGCAGGCGCTGCTGGCAGCCCGCACGCGCCGACCGCATGGTTCAGGGCTACGGAAGCAGCTGCGCCCGTGCCCTCGGCCTCGTCGGGACCGCGCCGGACACCGGGCAGGACGGCCCCGACCTCCTCGACATGCTCGCCACGATTCACCCGCACGGATCAGAATCAGCCAGGTAGCTGATTGAGCGTGGCAAACTTCGCCAGTGACCACACCCGCACCCGCCTGGCGCAAGTCGTCCCGCTGCGGCACATCAACCTGCGTCGAAGTGGCCAAGGTTGACGGCAAGTACCTGATCCGAGACTCCAAGAACCCGGACCTCGCGCCGCTCATCTTCGATCAGGCCGAATGGGATGCGTTCGTGTGCGGCGTCGAGGCCGACGAATTCAGGTTCCCGTGACCTGCCGCCCCTGGCCGGCACGGCGCCGGACACCCCGCGACTGGCCGGATCCGTGGGCCGACTGCTGGAAGGAGAACGGATGAGCATCCTCGACCGCATCGACAACACGATTGCCGGCGACTGCTGCCCCTGCGGTGCCGCTCCGCGGCCTGGCTCCCCGTACTGCTCGCCAGACTGCGAACCCACCTGGCGCGGCGAAGACACCATCAGCGACATCGACGGCACCGCCATGCGCTGGCGACCCGGCCTCGTCACCGCCCATGACGACAGCGGCCTACGACTGGTGCGCGAACAGCAGCGAGACACCTTCCGCGCCGTCATCCTCCGCGACGACAGCCCCTACGCAGACCGAACGGGAATGCAGCTGCATCTGCGCCTCGACGACGGCCACCGGCTCGCCGGCTGCAGCGCCACCGTCACCGGACCAGACGCTGACGCCGAGCTCGAACCGGTCTGGCAGCGCCTCGAACGCGAACTCACCGACCAGCGGCGACTCGAACCCGCACGCCTGCAAGACGAGATGCACTTGTGGTGGGCGGGCGGAGAACCCAACTGGCCGCCCCGTGTCGGCGACCGAGTGAGCGCCGGAATGTTCACGGCCGAAGCGATCCGCAGGCAGTACCTGCTGTCGCCTGTCATCGTGCCAGCGACCCACATCATCAGCATCAACAGCGCCTGAAACGCGTACGGCGCCGGGCATGAGCAACCCGACGCCGCAACCCACGACCATCAACCCAGCGCTCACCTGTCCAGCAGCGCATGTGTGATCACCGGAACCGTACCCGAACCCGCGACCGGAACGGATCACCCGCATGAGCGACGAACGCGCCTGCCACAACGGGCCCTGCTGCCCCGGCTGGAACGGCCAGCACGCCGAACCCTGCGATCAGCCGTACTGCCATCCCTGCCTCGACCGGCACCAGCGCGACATCCGCGCGCTCACCTACGACTACCTCGACCTCGCCCAGCTCCACGAAACCAGCCTGTCGCAGGCCGCATCCGAACACACCTCCGGCGGTGGCCACGAATCGCCCACCCTGCTCGCCGACCACATCGAAGCCCTTCAGGCCGAAATCGTTCACGTCGTCAGCGTGTGGGAATACGAACTCCGCGTCGCCTACCGGCTTTCCGACCCGCGAACCTTCGCACCTCTATGGCGCCGTACCGTCTACGACCAGATCGAACTCACCGCCGGCGCCCGCCAAACCCGGCCCGCCCGCCCCGGAGCCCTCGTACAACGCGCCGTCAGCATCATCGCCCACCGCATCGACCGGCTCGCCGCACTCCCGGCAACCCTCGTCTGCCCGACCGGCATCGAAGACGAGCCCACCGAAATGGCAGGCTGGGAAGCCGTCCAACAGCTCGCCGACCTGCATGGCAGGACCAAGAGCGCACTCGGCCGCACCACCCGCAGCTTTTACATCCCCGGCGAATGCTGGAACTGCGACGCCCGGCCCGTCCCCGACCTGCCCGGCCCGCTGTACCGGCACGAGCCACGCTTCGCAGAAGACCCCCTCGAGGTCCAATGCGAACGCTGCCGGGCCGTCCGGCCGTACGCCGACTACGAGGCCTACCAGACCGGACTTATCTGGCCCGGACAAGCCAGCGACGCCAGCGTGCGGATCGCTGCATGAACCCCGAACTCGACCGGCAGCCCCGCCGCGGCACCTGGCCCAACCCGATCGACACCCCACTCGACCGGGCCCGCCGCATCGCCGGCATGTACCGGGCACGACTCCGGGCACTCAACCTCGAGGCCTGCGACGAACTCGACGCCACCGCAGCAAGCTTCGGCGAAACATGGATGCTCAAACGACCCGACATTATCGACCCGGATCGGGAACTCACCACCAGCCAAGCCGCCGACCTGGTCCGAGTGCACCCCGACACCATCCGGCAATGGGCCTGCACCAACCACCCCAACACACCCGGCGCCAAACTGCTCCCCCGCTTCGGCCGGCAAGGCCGAGAACGCACCTACATCGCCAGCAAAGTCCTTGAAGCGGCAGCGCTCGCCAAAAGCGGGCAACTCGCAGGCCGCAGATAGTTGCACCACCCGGTGTGATCGTGTCACAGTTCCACGCGAGACCAGTGTCTCCAACGCCCGCCTGAGCCTTCGCTCGGCGGGCCTTTCGCGTTCCGGGAGGCCGGATGCGCGGCAAGGTCTGGTTCCACCGTGCACGCGCTGCCGCCTGGATCGTTATCGGTGTGCTCTCGTTCGTCCTGGACCTCTCCGACAGCGTGACGCTCGTCTGGATTGCCAGCCTGTACGCGAACGTGGTCTCCGACTGGACCGCCAGCGAAGCCGCCGACGACCGAGCCGTCACCGAACGCCTCGACCGCATCGAAGCCCTCCTCACCGACCAGCACCACTGAGCGGAAGGTCGCCCATGCGCACCTGGATCCGCCGCTACCTCGGCACCACCAACCTGGAGGAAACCATGGCCACCGTCATCGAGCTTCTGAACGGCCTTGTCGCGCAGCAGACCGCCGCGTCCGCCGCGCAGGCCACCAGCTTCTCCAACCTGCACTCCGCGATCACCCGCCTCGAGGATGCCGTCCGCAACGGCGACGCCTCCCCCGAGATTCAGGCCGCCGTCAACGACCTGTCCGCCGGGTTCACCGCCCTGCAGAAGGCCGCCGACGACGCCGACAACGGGCTCGAGCCGGCCGAGCCGGAGCAGCCGGTCGACGGCGGCGACGAGCCCACCACCGAGCGCACCAGCCGCTGACAGACGTGGCCCGCGGAAGCCGTGCCGCGGGCCACCCAGCAACACAGCGTCATGAACAACCATGATCCATTCACTCCGTGGTGTCAGATTGCCGGGCCGACACAAACCGACCGCTCACTGAACGTCACCCAAGGATTCCGTAGGCGGTGAGCTACCCATGGACCCCGACAAATCGAAATGCGCCGGCCGGCGTTCCAACGGGGAGCCCTGCGGCAAATGGCCGATGCACGGCCAACGCGTTTGCAACACCCACGGCGGAAGCTCACCTCAGGCCAAAGCCGCCGCCGAGCGACGGCTGCAAACAGCTCAAGCCGAACAAGCCGTCGCCACCTACGGCCTACCCCGCGAGATCGACCCACGGGAAGCCCTCCTCGAAGAGGTCTACCGGGCCGCCGGTGCCGTCGACTGGCTCCGCGCCCAGGTGGAACGGCTGACCGCCGAGCAGGTCATCTGGGGCAAAGCCGAAGAAGTCGAAAAGCAGGCGGGCGAGTTCCCCGGCGTCGACACCACCCACAAAGCGGCGGTGCACGTCTGGGTCGAGCTTTACAACCGCGAACGTAAACACCTCGTCGACGTCGCGAAGGTCGCCATCGCCGCAGGAATTGAAGAACGCCGTGTGCGCCTCGCCGAGCAGCAAGGAGCACTCCTGGCCGGCGTCATCAAGAACATTCTCGGCGACCTGGACCTGTCGCCCGAGCAGCAAGCCATGATCGGGACCGTCGTCCCCCGGCATTTGCGGGCTGTCGCGTAGGTAGGTGGTCGCGTTGACCGCCTCCGTGTTCGCGCCGTCGCAGGACCCGTTCGAGGTCGCGGCGCGCATGTTCGAACCGCCGCCCGTGTCGCCGTACGTCACCGACCCGGTCGGCTGGTGCGAAGCCCGCCTCGGGGAATTCTTGTGGTCGAAGCAGCGGCAGATCGCCGAGTCGGTCCGTGACAACCGCCGGACCGCAGTCAAGTCCTGCCACAACGCCGGCAAGTCGTGGATCGCCTCCCGGATCGCCGCCTGGTGGCTCGACACACATCCGCCCGGCGAGGCGTTCGTCGTGTCGACCGCACCGACTTACAAGCAGGTCCACGCGATCCTGTGGGAGGAGATCCGCGCGGCGGCGAAGAAAGCCGCCGGCCGCGGTGAACCTCTGCCCGGCAGGGTTCTCCAGTCGGATGAGTGGAAACTCGACGACGGCACCCTGATCGGTTTCGGGCGTAAGCCGGCCGACACCGACGAGCACGGCTTCCAGGGCATCCACCGCCGGTACGTGCTCGTCATCCTCGACGAGGCCTGCGGCGTGCCCGCCCAGTTGTGGACCGCCGTTGAGGCGATCACCACGAACAAGGACTGCCGGATCCTGGCGATCGGTAACCCGGACGACCCGGCTACCGAGTTCGCCTCCGTGTGCAAGCCCGGCTCGGGCTGGAACACGATCCAAATCTCTGGGCTCGAGACACCGAACTTCACCGCCGAACAGGTAGCCGCGCACCCGCAGCTGGCCGAACTGTTCGCCGAGCTCGGTCTCAGCCCGTCCGAAGAGTTCGTCCCTGACGGGCTGCGCCCGCTGATGCTCGACTGCGAGTGGGTGGCGGACAAGATCCGCCGCTGGGGTGTCGAATCGCCGCGGTTCACGTCGAAGGTCCTCGGCGACTTCCCCGACATCGGCGAAGACGTGCTGTTCCCGCCGTCTCTGATCCTTGCCGCGCAGGAACGCACTTGCGAGCCAGGACCCTGGACGGTCCTCGGCGTGGACGTCGCCCGGTTCGGCTCCGACCGGACAGTGTTCGGTCTGCGCCGCGGCCCGGTCATGCGGATCGTCGACGACGCGTCGAAACAGTCCACCACCGAAACGACCGGCAAAGTCATCGTTGCGATCGGCGAGCACGGCGTGCACGAAGTTCGGGTGGACGGCGTCGGCGTGGGCGCCGGCGTTGTCGACCAGCTTGTCGAAAAGGGCTACGACGTCATCGACATGCAATCCGGTGCCGGCGCGCTCGACTCAGAGCATTACGCCAATGCGCGGGCCGAGTGGTGGTGGAGTTTGAAGACGAGGTTCGAGGACGGCGACGCCGACATCGACCCGGACGACGCCGACCTGGCCGCCCAACTCGGGGCGCTCAAGTACAAGTTCAACTCGCGCGGGCAAATCCTG
>KL571199.1:85604-85771 GCA_000715855.1 Actinoplanes liguriensis | reverse complement strand
ATCGAGTCGAAAGACGACATGCGTAAACGTGGGATGCCGTCCCCGGACCGCGCGGACGCGCTGATGCTCGCCTCCGGCCCGGCTCCTGCACCGGAGCAGGTTGTCGAGGATGCCGACCATGACGAATACGAGATTAGCCTGTATTGATCGGGTTCGGGGGTGGGCCT
>KL571199.1:84758-85424 GCA_000715855.1 Actinoplanes liguriensis | reverse complement strand
CACCGGAGCAGGTTGTCGAGGATGCCGACCATGACGAATACGAGATTAGCCTGTATTGATCGGGTTCGGGGGTGGGCATGCCTCGCCCCCGCCGTCGTTCTGCCGTTGCTGCTACTGCCGTTGATGAGCGGGCCGCGCTGCGCACCGAGCTGCAGCGGTCGCTGAACAACGAGCAGCTGCTGCAGGAGTCGTTCGCCGACCTGGCTTTGCAGATGGCAGAGCCTGGTTGGCAGCGGCTGTCGGCACAGTTCGAGCAGGAGTTCACGCCGGAAGGCTTGAAGCAGATCCGGGCGATCTGCCGGCTGTTCGCGGTGAAGAACGCCTTGGTGGTGCGGGCACTGTCGCTGCGGCAGGCGTACGTGTGGGGCAAGGGCGTCGAGATCACCGCCCGTGCGAACGGGAAGAAACGCCGCGAGCAGGATGTGCAGGCTGTTGTCGACCGGTTCCTGAACAACCCAGGTAACCAGCGGGCGTTCACCGGCGGCACTGCACGGCAGCGCCTCGAGCGGTGCCTGGGCACGGACGGCGAATTCTTCCCGACCTTGTTCACTCTGCCCACTACGGGTGAGGTGCAGGTGCGGGTTGTCGGTGCCGACGACATCACCGAAATCATTTGTAACCCGGAAGACCGTTCCGAGCCGTGGTACTACCGGCGGGTCTGGCTGC
>KL571199.1:83007-84552 GCA_000715855.1 Actinoplanes liguriensis | reverse complement strand
GGCAGCGCGAACAGTTGCACCCGCACGTCGATTACCGGCCAAAAACCCGCCCGAAGCAGTTCGGCCGGATTCCGGTCGCCTGGGATGCGCCGATGCTGCACGTCAAAGTCAACGATCTTGAGGGCTGGCAGCGGGGAATCCCCGACGCCTACCCGGCGATCGACTGGGCGCTTGCCTACAAAGTGTTCCTGGAGGACTGGGCGAAGCTGGTCAAGTCCTTGTCGAGGTTCGCGTGGAAGTTGACTGCGGCCGGCAACACCCGGCAGCAGGCGAAGACCCGGCTGGCTGCGGCACCCCCGCGGGATGCTGCGGGGCGGCCCAACGATGTGGGTGCGACCGCGATCGTTCCGCCCGAGCAGACGATCGAGGCGATCCCGAAGTCCGGCGCCACTGTCGACTCGGAATCCGGCAAGCCCCTCGCGGCGATGGTTGCCGCGGCGTTGGACGTGCCGTTGACGATGCTGCTCGCCGACCCGGGTCAGACCGGGGCCCGAGCGGTCGCCGAAACGTTGGACAAGCCGACCGAGTTGGCGATGGGCCAGCGCCGGGACCTGTGGGCCGACGTTTACCGGCGCATCCTGCAATACGCGATCACCGAAGCGGTACGGGCGCCCGACGGGCTACTCAAAGGCGTATTCGACACCGACGGATACGGCCGGGAGACGGTCAAGCTCGGCGGTAACACCGATTCTGAGATCGACGTCAACTGGCCCGACCTGGACCAGGACATGACCGCGGTGGTGCAAGCCGTTGTCAATGCCTCGTCGACGGGAACGTTGCCGCCTGACCAGATCGCCCGGATGCTGCTGACTGCTCTCGGTGTCCGCAACGTCGACACCATCATCGAGGTCTTGACCGGCGATGATGGCGAGTTCTTGTGGCCTGCCGGTCCGGACAGTGCGGTGCCGGATTCGCCGGCCGATCTGCTGCGGGCCGGCGGCGATCCGGCGGCTGTCGGCTCCGGGCCGATGAAGCCCGATCCGGGAGGATCCGGCTCGGATGGGGGCCGGGTTTCAGCTGAAGGCGGCTCAGAGGATCTGGCCGCGGGTGTTGCCGAACGCATGGCAGATCTTGACTGGGGCTTGTTCGGTGAGACCGGCGACACGGAGGACGCCGGCGCCGCAGGACCGGACGTCGACGATGAGGACGTAGACCTCGGGGCGTTTATCCCCGCGTAGCAGTGCGCGGGGGTGCCGTGGCCCGCAAGTTCGACCCGGCGCGCCACCCGCGGGACAGGTTCGGCAGGTTCACCAAAAGCCGCACCGTCAAGGCGACAGCAGCGGACAAGGCGGCGGCCCGGCAGACGGCGCAAAGTTTCCGGCCACAGTCCGTCCCGCGCGAGGAACGGCAAGCCTACCTTCAGCAGATCGCTGGCCAGGCGACGCCCGGTGATTTGACTGCGGCCAACAAGGCGTTGCGGGCCGGGAAGGCGTCGCCTGAGGCTGATGCTCTCGCACATACGATGGGTGAATTGCCGGACGATGTGCTGCTGGCCCGGCGGGTGCCGCGAACCGCGTTCGGGCCAACCGAACCGGATGCTCTGCA
>KL571199.1:81848-82786 GCA_000715855.1 Actinoplanes liguriensis | reverse complement strand
GGGAATGAAGGTTCGCGACGCCGGTTTCTCGCCGACCGTGATGGGCCCGGTCCGGGCCGACAGCCCCGACCAGGTGCGCATGTTCATGGCTGTGCCAGCCGGAACTCGTGCCGCGGTGAACCCGGATACGGGCGAAATCATCCTGGACCGGGACACCGAAATGGTGGTGTCGCGGGTGATGTCCCGCAGTGACGGCGGACACGACATGTATCTGACCGTGTTGCCGAAGACGTCTGGTGACAGTCCCGGTAGGCAGGATGCCGCGCCGGGCACATCAGCGCAGGTCGACCAGCCTGAAGGCGGCGACCAGGTGCGGGCCGACCTGATGAAGCTGAAAGTCCCCGAGTTGCAGGCGCAAATGCGGGAACGCGGCCTGCCGCCCGGCCGTAAACGTAAGTCGCAGCTGGTGGACGCGCTGGTCGCGGACGAACTCGGCGGCAAGTCCGCAGACGCCACCCCGGATGACCGAGTGGTGGATGCTGTCCGAGCCATTCTGCAGCGTGACGGCAGCACCGACAGCGACCTTGTTGCGCTTGCCCGGGTCCGTCAAGAACTCAGCGACTTGGACCGAGCTGACGTTGATGCGGCGCTGCTCCGGCTGGACCGGGCGCGCACCATCCAACTGGACCCGGACCCGAACCGGAGAGCCGTCTCGAAGGCCGGCCAGGACGCGGCCATCCTTGTCGGTGGCGAACCCATGCACCTGGTCTCGCTGCCCCGGGAAAAGGGCTCTACCGGATCCGTGCCCGCGCCGGCCCCGGTCGATGATCCCCGAGCCGGGCTTCCGCCGCAGGACTATCGAGATCGCATCGCCAATGCGGCGTCCGGAGATGCCGGTTTGCGAGCCGCACCTCAAAGCATGTCCGGCAAGAACACGCTTACCCCCGACCAGGTGGGTGCGCTCGACCGATACCAGGACACGTTCGACGAGTACTACC
>KL571199.1:80616-81625 GCA_000715855.1 Actinoplanes liguriensis | reverse complement strand
CGCACCATCAACCGTGCCCTGCGAGACGGCGACCTCAGCGACACCGAGGTCGCTGACGTCGTCGCCGGCATCGACACGGCCATGGAGTCGTCCCGGCTCACCCAGGATGTGATCACCTACCGCGGCATCCGGGACGCCCGGAGCATGTTCGCGGATCGTCTCGACGGCGACCTCACCGGCATGGTGTGGACCGAAAACCAGTACACGTCCACATCTGTCAGCGAAGTAGCGGCCCGCAATTTTGCTTCGGTCGCCGATGCGGCGCCGCTACGCATGCGGATCCTTGTCCCGTCCGGCATTGCCGGTATTGACCTGTCTCCAGCAGGCGACAAGGAACAGGAACTGCTCCTGCAGCGAGGCCTGCAGTTCCGGGTCGTCGCTGACCACGGGCTGACCGGCAAGGTGCGCCGAGTCGACGTCGAGGTCTTCGCTGTGGAGGAGCCGTGACGGAACCTGCCGGAATGCTGGCCCGCATGGACGGCGACTACCAGCCGCCGATCCTGGTTGAACCGAAGGGCGGCCCGATCCCCGAACCGTCTGACGCTGGCCTTGGCGGGCAACCAGAGGACGATGAGGCATAACCGGTCGGGGGTGCGGTGGCTGTTCCCGCACGCACCCTCACCCTGCTCCGCAAACTCGGCAACCAGGTTGGCGCGGCCACCGACGACACGGTTCGTGCGCTAGCTGCATCATGGGCTGCCGCCTGGGACGACCTGTCACCGGCCTGGCAGCAAGGCATCAACTCTCTGGTCGGCGAGTTCCAGAGCACAGGCCGCTGGCCGGCAGCATGGCAGGTCGCCCGGATCGAAGCGATCGGCCGCGCGCAACAGCGAACCGAGCAGGCGCTGACCGGTCTTGTCGACGGTGCGGCAGGCCTGACGCGGACGGCAGCCGAGCAGGTTTCTGAGGTCACTTTGCGTGCGGAGCCAGCGGTTATTGGTTCGCAGCGCCGCGGCGCTGCAGTGGCCGCTCCCTCTGTTCCGGCGGCTGCTGCACTGTCCCAGCGGCA
>KL571199.1:75829-80461 GCA_000715855.1 Actinoplanes liguriensis | reverse complement strand
TACACGCCTCCCTCGCGCCATCAGAGATGTGTATAAGAGACAGCTGCTGCACTGTCCCAGCGGCAGAATCGGATCAACGCCCTGCACCGGCCGCTTGCCGCATCGGCGGCGGCAGCGGTCCGGCAGACGCTCATCCGGCAGCCGCCCAGCCAGCCGGCGGACTTGAGCCGCAACCTGTACACCCGCACCCGGGCCGGATTCGAGACTGCGTTGACCAGGGCTGCAACCATCGCCCGGACCGAGCTCGTCGACACCTACCGCACTGCGTCGGCTCTCGTGCATACGGCGAACCCGGGCGTGGTCAATGGCTGGGCGTGGCTATGCGCATGCGACCGCCGCTCATGCGTTGCCTGCTGGGCATTGCACGGGCGCCGGTTCCCGTCCGAGGTTCCCGGGCCGGAAGGGCATCCTTCGTGCCGCTGCCAGCGCCTGCCGCTGGTCGGCGACAACAACCTGCCCGCCGCGGAGACCCGATTCCGGCGCCTCACACGTCGTGAGCAGATCGCGATTCTCGGGCCCGGCCGGTGGGAGCTGTGGCGGACCAAGCAGCTCGATTGGGCGGAACTGGCCGTGCAGCGTAGTAGTCCCGGCTGGCGCGACTCGTGGATCCCGCGGCCGGTCGGCCATTTGAAACAGCTTTCCCAATCGCCCCGTTAAGCCCCCAATTCTTTCCTACATGCGCCGGGAGGTGCAGTGACCGAGCCTCTCGTCATGTACGCGGGTGCGTCCCCACTTGGCCTCGGCCGCTATGCGCGAGACGCCACCCGGGAAGCGGTACGCCGCTTCCATCACGTTCGCGAAGCCGCGCCCACCACGCTCGAGCGGACTGTGGTCCGTGAAGCAACGATGGGTGCGACCAGTTCCGGCCCCGGCCGCATGCTGCTGCGCCTGATCACCGCCGGGGTGAGCCTCAACGGCAACGCCTACCCGGCGAACGTGCTCCGTGAAGCCGCCCAAAGCCGGGCGTGGCCGCGCGGCACCAAGGCCTACGTCGACCATGCCACCCCGGATGAAGAGGAATCGCATCCGTCCGGGTCAGTGAAAAACCTGGCCGCAGTCCTCACCGAAGATGCCCGCTGGGACGAAGCAACACAATCCCTGGTAGCCGAGGCGCGCCTGTTCGAGCCGTGGCGTGGCCCGCTCACCGAAATGGCCAAAGAAGACGCGATCGGCATGTCCATTCGCGCCTGGGTGTCTGGCGTTCCTGGAACGTTCGAAGGACGGGAATGCTTCGTCGTCGAGAAGATCGAAGGCGGCCGGTCGGTTGACTTCGTGACCGTGCCCGCCGCCGGCGGCGGCATCATCTCCGTTCTCGAAGCGGCAGGCAGCAAACCGGTCGCTGAAACGGCCACGCTCGGCGGCTGGCTCGAATCCCGGCTGCACCTGGCCCTCACCCAGTACGCCGACGACATGTACGGCGACGGGCAACTCACCCGCGACGAACGCATCACCTTGTCGTCGGCGATCGGTGACGGCCTGCAGGCATGGACAAGCCGGGTCGAAGCCGACGCACCGCAACTGTTCCAGCGGTCCCGGTGGGACGAGCCGCAGCCCGCGCCCAAGCCGGTCACGGCGGTGGCCGCCGAAGCATCCCCGACGGGCCTGCCCGCTGACGAACCCGCGCACATGCACAACGTGACGGACGGCGCCCCGCCTCCGGCATCCGAAGAAGTAGCACTCATCGAACCTGAGGAGGAACCCGTGTCGGGTTCTCAGACCGGCGCGCCGCCGGAGCAGGCGGGGACCGTGGTCGTCCCCGACACCGGGCAGCAGCCCACCGCCACAACCGAAGCGGTGGTGCAGCCGACCGCCGAGTCATTCGCTGCCACTCTCGCCGCCGCGGTCGCCGAGGCGGTCCGGCCGCTGCAGCAGCAACTCGCCGACCTGAACACGCGGGAGTCGCAGCGCGACGCTGCCGACCGTGCCGACCGGAACCGGCGCACTGCCGCGGAGGCGGTCACTGTCGCACTGCGGGCCGCCGAACACGCCGACGTCGCCGCGTCGATCAGCGGCCGAGTCAACGCGCGAGTCACCGCCGCGGTGCCGACCGCGGCCGACGGCACGGTCGACCAGACAGCGCTCGGCGAGCTCATCACCACCGTCGTCGCTGATGAGGCCACCCACGTGCGCCGCGAGCGGGCCAACGCGCTCGCCGAGGCCGGCGTGGGACTGCCCTACGGCCTGGGCGGTGCCCCGGTCGAGGAGTCGACCGACGACGACGGGTTCACCGACGAGATGACCCGTTTCTTCAGCCAGCACATCGGCATGTCCGCCGAGGCTGCCGCTTTCGCCGCGAAGGGCCGGTGACCTGGACATGGCCAAGAACACGTACCTGATGTGGAACGACTCGATCGCGGCGACCGCCACCGCGCCTACCACGCCCGTCTCCGGTGACCCGGTTCTCGTCGGGCAGATCCCCGGCGTTGCGCTGACGGAGAAGGACAGCAACAACCTGTCCACGATCGCTCTCAACGGCGCGTTCCTGCTGTCCGTCAAGGGCGAGAACAACTCCGGTAACACGGCGGTCGCGGCCGGCGACATCCTCTACTACGAGGCCGGGCAGACCCCGCCGATCAACAAGGACAACGTCGCCGGCGTCCGGTTCGGCTACGCCTTAGCACCGGTCACGTCCGGTTCGACTACCACCATCCCCGTCAAGATCGGTTACTGAGGAGCACGCTGATGCCAAGCTCACTGCTCGACACCGGCCTGAACTCCCTCGGTCAGATCGGCACCTACACTGCCGGCACCGAAGCGGCCGGCAACGACAACATCTACGCCAGCGAAGGCGTGTCGGTTTCGCGGCGCACCCGCCGCCAGGCCACCCGCGAATACCAGACCCGGCTGCGCAGCCTCGTGCGCGTCTACCAGGGCATGCTCGAAGGCGACCGGCGGGCCTCCATCCAGTTCCAGGAGGCCATGGCCCGCACCGACTTCAGCTACCTGTTCGGTGACATCATCGACCGGCAGCTGCTCGGTGCCTACCAGACCCGGGCCGTGCAGTGGCCCACCTACGCCAAGCGGGGCCGGGTCCGGGACTTCCGGACCGTCAAGCGGTTCACCCTCGACGGCGGTGAGGCCGTCCTCGACCCGGTGAAGGAACTCGCCCCGTACCCGGTGCGGAAGGTCGCCGACGGGGCGTACTCGTACTCGGTCGGCAAATACGGTGACCAGATCGCCGTGTCGTGGGAAACCATCGTCAACGACGACATGGACGCCCTGTCGGAGCTTCCGACGAAGCTGGGCAACGCCGCCCGGCGCACCGAGGAGCGGTTCGCGGCGGCCCTGTTCTCCGGCACCTCCGGCCCGAACTCGACGTTCTTCTCCAACGCCAACCGCAACGTCATCAACTCGACGGTCACCGGCGCCGGTGCGCCGACGAACCCGGCGCTGACCATCACCGGCCTGCAGTACGCGATGCAGACCCTCGGCCAGCAGGTCGACACCGACGGCGGCCCGATCTACGTCGAGGGCGTCACCCTGGTCGTCCCGCCGGCGCTCGAGGTCGCCGCGAACAACATCGTCAACGCGACGGAGATCCTCGCCGCGACCGGCGGTGGTGTCGGCACCGGGCAGGACCAGCTGCGGGTGACGAACTGGATGCGTAACCGAGTCAGTGTCGTCGTCAACCCGTGGCTGCCGATCATCAACACGACGAACGGGAACACCGCCTGGTACCTGTTCGCGGACCCGTCGGTCGGCCGCCCGGCGATGGAGATCGGGTTCCTGATCGGCCACGAGACTCCGGAGTTGTGGGTGAAGTCCCCGAACGCGCAGCGTATCGGCGGCGGCATGGTGTCGCCGGAGGACGGCGACTTCGACCACGACGCCGTGCAGTACCGGGTGCGGCACGTCATCGGCGGCACCCTGATGGACCCGAAGTCGAGCATCGCCTCGAACGGGACGGGCAGCTGACCGTGGCCCGGCAGCGCCCGAACCTGGGCACCCCGTTCGGCACGGACGGGCCGTGGCTGGCGGCAATCCTGGATGCGCTCGGCGACATTCACGATCTGCTCGACGTTCGGCTCCGGCTTGCCGAGCCGATCGCCGAACCAGCCCCGGCCCGGCGCCCGGCGGGGGTCCCGGTGCGCGAACCCGCACCGGACGCGCCGCCTCCGACAGCCGTACCGGTGGCCGAACCCGCGCCGGACGACCTTGACGAGCCGGAACAAGAGGAGGAGCAGTGTCCGCTGCCTCCTCCCCCGCCCCGCGCCGGCCGCGGGTCTGGCCTGGACGCGTGGCAGGCGTTCGCGAACCTGGCCGGCGTGGACTACCCAGACGACGCATCTCGGGCGGACATCATCACCGCCTGCGAGGCTGCTGAAGTGATCGCGGCCGAGCGCTGAAACCTGCGGGCCGGCTGTTCGGACGTGCGGCCGGCCCGCAGCACCACCGTGACGGGGGTGGCCGGTGACGCAGGCATGGCCGGGGTCGGCCCCGCCGGGTATTGATCCGCTGGCGAGGCAGATGGCTGCTGCCGCGCAGGCCCGTGCGGATCAGGTGGCCGGGCAGGTCGGGAACCGCCTGTCCGGCTGCCGGCTCGGCACCGGCAGCCTCGCGTCGGCGGTCGCAGTCGGTAAGTCCGCGGACGTCACGGTGACATGGGCCCGGCCGATCCCGGTTGAGCAGTAC
>KL571199.1:75183-75643 GCA_000715855.1 Actinoplanes liguriensis | reverse complement strand
ACCGTGGATGCGGTCGCCGGACCCGGCCTGATTGGCGCTGCGACGCTCACCGTCAAATCCGAGTCGGCGTCGGGCTGCGTCATCACCGTCACCGCGGCCGGGCTGGCTGTCGCCGTGGGTGCCGTCGTGATCGCTCACGCCACCTACTGAACTGCCGCTTCGGGCGGTCAACTTCTACGCCCGAGGAGGGCTTGCATGGCAACGACCAATATTGGCGGTGACCGGCCGATCCGGGTCTGTGACCTGTGTGGCGGTGTTGACGATCATCCCCGGCATGTGCTGACCCACGGTCCGTACCCGAAGCCCGGCGAGGACATCGTCCAGTCGGTGATCGCGAACGCGCCGCCGGAGAAGCTGGCGTTCCTGATCGGCGAGCTCCTGGACACGAACGCATCCGACCGGCACATGGACTGCTGCCGGGCTGCGGGCTGCGAGGAAGACAGCACCGGAACCCGGCCAT
>KL571199.1:74450-74958 GCA_000715855.1 Actinoplanes liguriensis | reverse complement strand
TGCCTGGTGGTTACAGCGGGGGCTGAGGAGCTGCGTGCCGGAGAACTGCTCGCCCACCTGGAGAGCCTGGTTCCGAAGGAGGTTCCGGCGTGACAACCGGTTTGAGCAGTTATTACGCGGACGCGGTCCTGAATGTCCGGCGGGCAACTTCATTCACATCTTTCACCGAATACCTCAAATTGCATACGGCGGACCCTGGCGCGTCGGGGACGACAGCGGCAAGCGCGGAGACCACCCGGAAGGCGCTGTCGTATGGTGCGCCGTCTACGGTGTCGGGAAACCGGTCGATGACGGCGACGGCGGTGTCCTGGACGGCCTGGTCGGCAGGGTCGGAGACGATCTCGCATGTGAGCAGCTTCGATGCGTCGTCGGCGGGGAACTTCATCGAGTCGGCGGCGCTCGCATCGAGCAAGGCAGTGGCGAACGGAGATACGTTAACGATCACCGTAACGGCAACTCAGGGCGGGCTGGCGGCCTGACCGCAGGGAGGCGCACGGCGTGGCCAACA
>KL571199.1:72951-74200 GCA_000715855.1 Actinoplanes liguriensis | reverse complement strand
CCTCCACCGTCGTCGACGGCTTCAACGATGGTGTCCTCAACACCACGCTGTGGTCCGGGACTTACGGCACCGTCACCGAGTCCGGCGGCCGGGCGCGGATCGACTGCACTACCTCCTACACCGGCCTCCAGACGGCGTCGACGTACACCTTCGACCAGGTATGCCTGAAGGTTTTCCCGCCCGCACCGGATACCGCCACCGAGTGTTACGTCGACCTGCTCTTGCGCAGCGCCAGCGCGACCGCCGGAACCGACGTCTGCTTCCGGATCAACGCGGTCACCGGGCAGCTCAGCGCCCAGTCTCGAATTGGGTATTTTGACGGCGGTGCTGTCGCGGTCGCCTACAACGCGACCACCCACGCGTGGCTGCGGCTGCGGGCGGTCGGTGGCAACACCCTTTTCGAGGCGTCTCCAGACGGTGCGGGCTGGGTGACGATCCGGACCCTGGCCACCCCGGCGTGGCTGTCCGCCGCGACCGACATGTGCATCGACGTCGAGTCACACCGCGACGCCGGCACCGCAAATGTGGCCGAGGTCGACAACGTCAACCTCGCACCTGCCACCTTCTTCACCGTCGACGACGTCATCGGCGCTGGCGAGACGTTCGAGGCGGAAGTCCTGCTCGCCACCGAACTGACCGTGCCGGACGGCATCTTCACGCCCCGATGGCACTGGCCAGCGGTAACACCGTCGGTCACACCCCAGATCTCGATCTACAACGCGTCCGGCACGTTGGTTGCTGGCCCACTGGCATTCCTCACCACCACACTCGACCGCTGGAATTCGACCGCGCCCGTCGCGCTGACCGCCGGCACGTATCGGGTCGCCGTCAACACCACCCGATACGTGTACGCCAGCAACTTCTTCGCCGGCGGCAGCATCACCCGCAGCCCGTTCACGGGGATTCAGGGCAGGTCCGGCCCGCCCGGCTCGGCGCCCGCGTCGACCAGCACCACGGCCTACTTCGTCGACCTGATCCTCACCGGCGCACTTGCCTCCGGAACGACCACGTTCGCTGCCATCGGAGGGCTCTCCGCGTCCGGAGTGCGGACCGCCGTCGGCACAGCAACATTCGCCGGCACCGGCGCGATGTCGGCCACCGGGGCGAGGACCACGGCTGCCACCGCAGCATTCGCTGCGACCAGCGCTCTATCTGGAGTAGCAGCAACCACTGCGTCCGCGTCAACGTCCCTGCCCGCCGTCGGCGCCCTGACGGCCACCGCGCAGGCTACGCGTGCCACCACCACAAG
>KL571199.1:72546-72705 GCA_000715855.1 Actinoplanes liguriensis | reverse complement strand
CCTGCCCGCCACCGGCACACTCACCGCCTCTGGGACCGCCGACCACCCCGCCAGCACCACCCTCGCGGGCGTAGGTGCGCTCACGGCCAGTGCCACGGTGAGCAGCCCGGCCTCCACCGCCGTCCTTGCCGCGGCTGGCGCGCTGACCGGCAGCAGCCT
>KL571199.1:69014-72267 GCA_000715855.1 Actinoplanes liguriensis | reverse complement strand
GCTCACCGCAGCTGGCGCCCTGACTGCGACGGCTTCCCGGACTGTCTCGACCACAGCGGTGTTCCCGGCCGCCGGGGATCTCATCGCGGCCGGCGCCTTGGAACGGGTCACCTCCACCGCTCTTGCTGGGACTGCTGCACTCGCGGGAACCGCCGCGATCAGCAGCACCCAGGGTGCTGTCCTCGCCGCCGCCGGCACGATGACAGCGTCAGCGCAGGCCGTCGCACCTGGCACGGCCACGTTCACGGCGATAGGCGCCATGACGGCTGTCGGCGACTCTCAGACGGCTGCGGCTGCCGTGTTCGCGGCAGTCGGCGGGCTGACCGCCTCCACCACCTACCGGCGCCGACCCGGACGCCTGACCCCCGGCGCACGACGGCCGACGCTGACGGCGGGAGGCCACCGGTGACCGACCTCGGTGTAGGCGACGCGGAACAACCGACCCTCACCGTGCAGCCCGCGGACGCCGACACGACCGTCACGCTCACCGCCACGGCGCCGAACGGCACCACCAGTGCCGTGCCGGTGACCGCCGGGCCGCTGGAACTCGTTGCGGGAAGCAGCCCAGCCGAGTACACGCAGACCTGGACGTCAACAGGCCCGGTCACGTACACGACTGCCGGACGCTGGGTGCTGCACTGGACGGTCACCGGCACCGGCGAGGGCGCCGAAGACGTCGAAGTCTGGGTGGTCGCCTCCCCCACCGCGGGCGGACCGACATGGACGCCAGGCCGGTCCCGGGTGGCCGCGTACGTACCTCATCGCACGCTGGCCCGCAGTCTGACGAGCATCACTGCTTCCGCTGACGAATACGTTTACACGTTCGACGGGATGACGACCCCACCTGGAACCGCCGTCGATCGTTTGATCGCTGACGCGGTGGCGTGGGTGTCGGCGCGGGTGTCCCCGATGCACGATTCGATGGCCGGGCTCGCCTCAGCCATCGTCGCGCTCCTGGCCGCCGCGTGGATTGAGCGGTCCTGGCCGCACGACGACCAGTCACTGCAACGCGCCAACGACATGGAGAAACGGGCCGACAGCATGCTGGCCGGGCTCGTCGACGCAAACGCGGCCAGCGGCGGTACCGGCGAGTTCGGCATCGACCTGGCCCCGGTGTGGTCATTTCCGCCTGCCGACCCGCGCTGGGACTCGCCGAGCTACTGGTAGCTACCCGCGTTCATGATCCGCATTAGCGCCACATGCCCGGCCTGTTCTAACTGGCCAGGGCTGGGCGGCTCAGTCGCATGCGGGTGGTCACCGGGCGGCCATACCGGGATGCGCTGCACGACCTCCCCGCCGAACTGGACGACCTCGGTGATGGCGTCGGGCTCGATGCCGCACCACCAGCAGCGCAGATCTTCCACGCCGTCACCTCCGCCCCTGCCGCAGCAGCCGGCCGAATTCCTCCGCAAGTTCGACGTGGGCTTGCACGTAGGCGCGGCCGATTTCGTTGAGGACCGGCTCGGCGGCCATGGCAATGCGATGGACAGCATCGGCCAGCACGGGACGAACATCGGGCACTGCGCTCATGTGGTCACCGCTCACCATCGAACACAACCACCTCGGCCCGATCCACCCGACCGGTCGTGGAGTCGGCGTAGACGCGCGCCTCGACGCGCTGGCCGCCCTTGACGAGCATCGGCTCTGACTCAGTTACGATCTCGCCCGCGGTCGTGGTCACCGAGACGGCGTAGACACGGCCCGGCTCGGCGCTGATGTAGTCGCTGTCCATCTGCTCATGCTCGCACTTCGCAGCATCGCACCTACTTCGCACGTCACTCGGAAGGTGGTGCGATGTGGGTTCCGTCAAGGTCACCTTTCGGCCGAACAGCCGCGGGGTCGCCGCCGCTGGGCGCTCGAACGGCGTGTACCGCGAATTGGAGAAACGTGCCGACCGAGTCATCGCCTTAGCTCAGACGATCTACGCACCGCACGCGAAGACGGGGGCGTACGGGCGCGGGTTCGAGAAACGGCGCGAACGGATCCGGGGAATGGCCGCCGTGCAGGTCGTCAACACGGACGAGAAAGCTGCCTGGTTGGAGCACGGCACCCGGCCGCATGTGATCGAGCCGAAAGACAAGCAGGCGCTTGCCTGGCCTGGCGGACGGCACCCGGTCAAGCGCGTCAACCACCCGGGGACGCCAGCACTCCACATTTTGCGGCGGGCACTTCGGGCGGCCGGCCGGTGACCGGATACGCCGACCCTGAAATCCTGATCGGCACGTGGCTGCACGCCCAGACCGGCCTGAAGGTTTACGTCGACCGAGACTTCAACGGCAACGAACGCTCCCTAGCCGCCGTCGCCCACCTGCAACGAGCACCCGGCAGCGACGATGTCGCGCTTAGCCTCGACGACGTGCTCCTCGACATCGACGTGTACGCCGCCGACTCTGATCACGCGCGGAACGCGGCCAACACCATCTGGTCGGCGATGACGTTCCAACTGCCGCGGACCACGTTCGACAACGGCGTGTTCGTCACGCGGTCGGTTGCGGTCACCCGGCCGTGCTGGGCACCGGACCCGACACTCAAACGGCGCACAGCGGCATACCGCGTGATTCTGCACGGAATTGTTTAGGCGTACACATTCGGGGACTGCGAATAGACGTCCACCCGAATAGAATTGCGGCACAACTTAATGCGCCCCGGAACAGCGATTCGAGCGCTGCCCGGGACGACTTCCGGAACTCACTGATCAGACTCAGGAGCCACATCGGCATGACCGAACCTAGCACCAAGCAGCACTTCTGTCGCACTTGCAACATGGAGATCTTTCGGCGGCCTAGTGAGTCTGGGCGCGGCGGCCGGCCTCCGCTGTACTGCAAGTCGTGCGCGAAGGACCGTGCTCGGGCCGCGGTCCGAGCCAACGGCGCTCGGGCCCGCGCCGGGCTGCCTACGGCCGCGACCTACACGTGCCAGGCGTGCGACGGCACTTTCGCCCGGCAGTCGAATTTTGGCCCGCTTCCTGCGCGCTGCCCTGACTGCACCGCCACGCATGAGACTCAACGGCAGCGTGAGTGGACTAGGCAGAATTTTGACCGCCGGATTGCCATTTCTCGGAAGGGCGTCAGAAAGCGTCGAGCCCTCCTCCGGAAGGCGGTCGTGGAGGACTTTGACTCCGAAGAGATTTTTATCCGCGATAGATGGCGCTGCCAACTGTGCGGCAAAAAGGTCAACAAGAATCTTAAGTGGCCCCACCTACGCAGCGCGAGCCTGGATCACATCGTCCCGCTCTCACTGGGCGGTGACCATG
>KL571199.1:67670-68793 GCA_000715855.1 Actinoplanes liguriensis | reverse complement strand
TGTTCGCGCAAACGTGCAGCTTGCGTGCCTGACCTGCAATCTCAGCAAACAAGCAAGGGCCGTCGGAGAGCAACTACTTCTGATCGGCTGATCCTTCAAACGGCTCAAGGCCCCGGCGTTTGCCAGGGCCTTTTGGATACCCACCTTTACCCGGCGACCTGCCGGGCTTTCGTCATGCCCGGAGGAACACATGCCGCTGACCAGCAAAATCACCCTGGCTGCCACCGCGTCGCAGACAGCGGCCCTTGACCTCGGCACCGCCGTAGCGCAGTTGTCCAAGTCCTACACCGCCGACCTGGCGAACGGCACCGCAGCCGGCCAGGTCGACCGAATCTTCCACGACACCCGCACGCTCGCTGCGTCCGCGAACGAGGACCTCGACCTGGCCGGTGTGCTCACCGACGCGCTAGGGAACTCGTTGACGTTCGCCCGCGTCAAAGGCCTAATCATCTCGGCTGCCGCTGGCAACACGAACAACGTCATCGTCGGCGCGGCGGCATCGAATGGTTTCATCTCGTATGTCGGCGCAGCAACCCACACGATCACGGTGCGGCCCGGCGCGACGTTCGCCCTGTTCGCCGGCTCGGCTGATGCGGTCGGTTACACGGTGACCGCGGCAACGGCGGACCTGCTGCGGGTGGCGAACTCCGGGGCGGGCACCACGGTCACCTACGACATCGTGATCTTGGGCTGCTCCGCGTAGCCCTGCCTCTCCCCTCTTCTCTGTTTCACCCGGCGCCGTTGGACCGCCGGGCCTTCGTCATGCCTAAAGGAGGCTGAATCATGGCGGTCCCTGTTGTCCCCGCTCCGGATATCACCAAGCTGCGCGCGTACGTGGACGGTGCCGTCTACTGCACGCCGTACGGGGTGACGACGGCTACGGCGCCGATCGACGGGTCCAGTTCGCTCGATGCGCAGTTCAAGGCGATCGGCGGTGTCACTGATGACGGTCTGACGGAGACCACCAACCAGGATCGGACGAAGGTCTTCCTGTGGCAGAAGAATCAGCTGGCCCGCCAGATCGCCGGTGAATACGAAAAGATCTTCAAGTTTGCGGCGGCTGAGACCAACCTGACCACCCTGGGCATTCACTACGGTGGATCTACCATCACCCAGACCGCTG
>KL571199.1:67266-67408 GCA_000715855.1 Actinoplanes liguriensis | reverse complement strand
GAGGGCGTCACTATCGCCGAGAACCCGCCGGGCTCCGACATCCGGCAGTGGGTGCTTCAGGGAATCGACGGCACCAAGGGCGAGCGCGTCTACATCCCGCTCGGCGAGGTGACCAACCGAGGAGACAAGCTCTGGTCCTCTG
>KL571199.1:65040-66983 GCA_000715855.1 Actinoplanes liguriensis | reverse complement strand
GATCGATCACCATCTATGAGTGGGAACTCACCGCGTACCTCGATTCGGCCGGCCACCCGGATTACAGATTCATCGTCGACAGTGCCCTCGCCCTCTGACCTGCATCAACAGACTGACGTCGCCGGTCCCGTGCGGGTGACCGGCGGCGTCTCCTACCCGCACACCCGCGCAAGGAGAGTCATGACCGCAGTACAGATCGCCGGCGGTGAGGGCGGCGCGTATGTTGCCACCGTCGACGGCATCACCGTGCCCGTCGCTGGTTATGTGGCCGAACCCGGCGAAAACGGCAAAGTCCTAGTGTCGCTGATCGTCGCCGCCGACCAGCTAAGCGTGGGTATCCCGCCCGCCCGGCACGCCGAAACCCTGCCCGACCGGCGTAACCACCCGCCCGTCAGTACCTGGGGCAACCCGAACACCCCGGACCCGCGGGCCAACGTTCCCGGCTGGACTCCCCCGCCCGCCTCGGCCGATGCAGGCCGCGGCCGGACGGGCGAGCACCGCCTGGTCGGCGAGACCACGCGGGTGCTGCGGAACCTGTTCCGGGCGCGGAGGCTGGCGTGACCGCCCCGAAGGTGTTCGACCTGCAGGCGAAGTACCAGGCGCAGGCCCGGGAGCCGTTCCGGTTTACGTGGGCGGACCGCGAATGGGTCCTTCCCCATCTCGCCGAACTCGACTTCCTGCTGCAGGCCGAGATCGAGGCGTGGTCGCCCAAGGACACGACGGTCGACAACATCAACGAGTTCTTTGCCAAGATTTTCGGTCCGGAGCAGGCATCTGCTTGGGCGACCGTAAACCGGCCGCTGCCGTTCGTCTACATGCTGTTCGACGAGTGGCTCAAGCACTCCGGGGCTGAGCCGGGGGAATCACCGGCCTCCGACGACTCATCGACGAGCACGGAGGCCAAATCGAGGCGGACCTCTGGCGGTTCTACGGGATCCGGCTCTCGGAAGCGCTCTTCGGCCGCTGCCCCGACGAAGCGGGTACCGCGGAAGAAGGCCGCACCGTCGGCGGACGAGTTGGCCGCGTTACGGCCGGCGAACTCCTGAACCTGATCCACAATCTGCCGCCGGAGTCGGCCTTGCAGCGCAAGCTTGCTGGCCCGATGGCGGCGTGGGATATGAATGCGCTGCTGCAGCGGCAGATCCTCTTCGCACTGCAGGGTGCGAACTGGCAGCGCGGTGGCGGCAAGGGACAGAAGCCGAAGCCGCTCGACCTGCCGGACAACAAGAAGCAGGCACGGTCTAAGTCGACTGGCGCTGAAACGGCGCAACGGTTGAAGAACTTGGGCATGCTGCCGCCGGATACCCCCATCTAGCAGTGCGGGCGGGGGTGTCTCCCCGTGACCTCTCCTTCCAGCGCAGGCGAAGTCAGCGTAGAGGTCATCGCCGATGCGTCGAAGCTGGCGAAGGACCTGCGCAGCAAGGTCGAAGCGGCGTTTCGGGATCTCGACCCGGGCAAGCAGATCCGGGATGCGGTCGGTAAGTCCGGTCCGGTCGACGTGCCGATCTCGGCGGACACGACAGGTCTGGCGGAGCGGATCAAAGCGGCAGTCGGCCGGGCGAAGATTCCGGTCGACGTTGATGCGGCCGGGTTCGAGACCCGGGTGCGGGAGGCCGCGGCCGCGGCGTCGTCGCGGGTCAAGGCGAAGGTCCGCGTTGACGCGGACCTGGACAAGTCCGGGTTCGCTGGACTGTCTGGCCTGTTCAAAGGCTTGATCCCGGACATCAGCGGGGTTGGCTCCGCAATCTCCGGCCTGGGTCAGGGCATCGCGTCGTTTGCGTCGCAGGCCGCAGCTGGCGGCTCGCAGCTGGCGGGGTCGATCGCGGCGGCGGCCGGCCCGGTGTCGACGGTTATCGCGTTGCTGGCGTCGGCCGGTGTGGCGATGGGTGCGCTGGGCACTGCGGCGATCCTGGTCGTGCCCGCGATGACCGCAGTGGCGGGTG
>KL571199.1:63198-64795 GCA_000715855.1 Actinoplanes liguriensis | reverse complement strand
CCTGAAAGGCATCAGCGATGCGTTCAAGGCCAAGCCTGCCGGAGGCGGTGGGGGCGGTGGCGGTTCGTCTGGGGTGAACCAGGCGAAGCAGCAGGCCGCAGCACAACGCCAGGTCGAGGCCGCGAAACGCGGTGTCGCCGCCGCAGACCGGCAGTTGGAGGCCTCGGAGCGGGCTTTGGCGGCCGCGCAGCGCAGTGTGGCTGACGCTGAGGCGAAGGTTGTCGAGGCGCAGAAGCGGGCGGCAGCCGCGCAGACGGCAATCAACCGGGCCCGGGTCGAAGCGGCCGAGGATCTCAGTGATCTGAACCGGCAGTTGCGTGGCGCCCAGCTCGGTGAGAAAGAAGCGGCGCAGGACGTCGAGGACGCGCTGCGCGTCCTGAATCAGGCCCGGCTCGACGGGAACCTGCCGGAGATCGCCAGGGCACAGAACGCCTACGACCGGGCACAACTCTCGCTGGAAGAAGCGGTCGATACGGCTGACGACCTGGGCAAGGCGACGGCCGAGGCCAACGCGAAGGGCGTCGAAGGTTCCGACAAGGTTCAGGACGCCTACCAGGAACAGGCGGATGCTCTCAAGGCGGTCAAGGACGCCCAGAACGGGGTGCTCGCCGCCAATGATTCGCTGAAGTCCGCGCAAGACGGTGTCGCGTCAGCGATGGACGGCGTCAAATCGGCTGCCGACGGTCTGAAAAGTGCCCAGGACTCTCTCGCCCAGTCGCAGCAGAAGGTGGGCGGCGGTGCCGCGGGCGTCGCGAAGCAGGTCATCAAGCTGGCGCCGGCGGCACAGAAGTTTGTTGATGCGGTGAAGGCGTTGAAGCCGGCGTTCGAGGATCTTCGGCTGGATGTGCAGCAGCGCCTTTTTCAGGGCCTCGACCGGACGGTCACGAATCTGGGCGAGGCGTGGATTCCGCGCCTGAAGACGACCCTGGGCAGCTACGCGGACACGTTCAACGACTTCTTCAAAAACTTGGGCACGGCGGTCACCACGCCGAAGTTCATGGACGACCTGCAGGCCGGCGCTGAGGGTGCCCGGCAGGGCATCGCCACGGTCGGTGATTCGATCACGAAGTCGCTGGTGCCCGCGTTCGGGGCACTGTCGAAGGCGGCCGGGCCGTTCCTGAAGCGGCTGGGCGATGAGATCGCCGGGATTGTCACCGAGTTCAGCAACTGGGTGCTTGAGGGTGAGAAAACCGGCGGGCTGAAGTCGTTCTTCGACCGGGCGTCCGACGCGCTGCACGACATGTTCACGACGGGCAAACTCGTCGGGAAGATCGTCGGGGATCTTTTCAGCATCCTGACCGGGCAGTCGACGACGCAGGGCAAGTCGCCGATCGACTCGTTCAACGACGGCCTGCAGAAGGTTCATGACTTTCTGTCGGATCCGGCGAACCAGGCCCAGATCCGCGGCTTCGTCGACGACCTCGCGAACGGCCTGGCGAACTTCGGGACCGCCGTCACGAAGGTCGACGGATTCCTGGAAAGCATCGGGACCAGCGGCGGACAGAAGGGCGGCAGCGTCGGCGACACGATCGGCCGGGCTTTGGTGTCGGGCATCCTCACCGGGATTGGGTTTGCGATCAAGGAGAACGCGCAGGTC
>KL571199.1:61526-62984 GCA_000715855.1 Actinoplanes liguriensis | reverse complement strand
TTCCTGCAGCGCGTTTTTTTGGGCGGCATCATCGGCACCATCAAGGACCTGCTCGGGATCCACTCCCCCAGCACGGTGATGGTGGAGGTCGGCCGGAACCTGGTTCAGGGCTTGGTCGAAGGCATCAGGCAGTGGCTCGGCAACCTGCGCACCTCCGTGGTCGGCGTGAAGAACACGGTGATCGGCGCACTGGCCGGCGCGGGCACGTGGCTCGTCGGCACTGGTCGCAGCGTCGTAATTGGGTTCGCGAACGGCGTCAAAGCGTTGTACGGGACGGCACGGTCGACGGCGTCGGGGCTGAAATCGCAGGCCACGTCGGCGTTGTCGAATGCGGGGTCGCTGCTGTACGGGCACGGCAGGAACCTGGTGATCGGGTTTGTGAACGGGGTGCGGTCGCTGGGCAGCTACCTGTTCAACGCGATCTACGCGTTCGTGAAAGCGAATGTGCCTGGGCCGGTCGCGAAAGTCTTGGGTATCGCATCGCCGTCGAAGCTGATGCACGAGTACGGCGGCTACACGACCGAAGGCCTCGCGCTGGGCATGACGGACAAGGTCGGCCTGGTCGAGGACGCTGCGGCCCGGCTTGCTGAGGCGGCGCTGCCGCAGATCCCGGACGCGGTGCTCGGCTTGGGCGCTGACGCGGACGCGGCGATCTCCCGGTCGCTGTCGGTCGCGGATCAGAAGTCACTACTGCTCGGCTGGAAGACCAGCGCGACGGGCAGCCGGTTCTTGGACGAGCTCGCCCGCATGATCACGGTCGAGTACAACTCCGACGTCACTGCTGCGCTAACCCGCTGACGCCACGGCACCTGCTCACCCTGAGGGGGTGCCGTGGCCGAATTCCCCGACAGCGACCTTGAGATCACGGTGGCGGCAGCGTTCGGCGCCGACCTCAGCGCATCCCCGGACACGTGGACCTTCACCGACCTTACTGACCGGCTTATCCGCACCCCGATCACCGTCAAAACCGGTGTCGTGGTCGGCGCCGCGTCGTCAGGCACCAGCACCGCCGCGGTGCAGCTGCTCAACGACGACGGCGAGTTGACCGCCCACCATCCCGGCTCGGACTGGTGGCCGTACGTGGACGCCGGCACCCCCATGTACGTCAAGGTCCGCACCGACACCGACCCGTGGATCTCCGACACGTTCAGTCGCACCGTGTCCGGCGGGCTCGGCACCGCGGACTCTGGGCAGACGTGGGCGGGCGGTAACCCTTCCACGTACAACGCCACCGGCTCGACCGCCACGCATGTCGCGACGGCAACGAACGCGATCCGCACCATCCGGATCCCGCTCGTGCACCGCGATTTCGACGCCACGATCAGCCTGTCGGTGCCTGCGGTCGCGACCGGCAACAGCGTCCTGCTGGGCATGACCCCACGCAACTCCGGAACCGGCAACTACTTGTTCTGCGGGGTCGAGTTCCGCACGGGCGGCACCGTCAAGATCGCCCTGTAC
>KL571199.1:55022-61305 GCA_000715855.1 Actinoplanes liguriensis | reverse complement strand
ACCATGGTCGGGAACACCAGTTTCACGCTGGTCACGGATACCGTCGTGTCGGGGCTCGCCTATGCCGGCGGCACTCTGATCCGGCTGCGGACGATGGCGATCGGGCAGCGCATCCGGCTGAAAGCGTGGCTGGCGTCGGGTTCGGAGCCGCCCGCCTGGAACATCGACACCACCCTGGCCGACGGCGCGTTCACCTCAGGCAGCAACTGGGGCCTGGCGGCATTCCTGGCGTCCGGCAACAGCAACACGCTGCCGTTCACCTGCACGTTCGACAACCTCACCGTGCAACAACCTCAGTACCCGCTGATCGAGGGCTACATCGCCGACGTCAAAAACAGCTTCCGGCCCGTCGGCGACGGCACCACGCATTCGATCGCGACGGTCGACATCGGTGGGATCGGCACCCTCCTCGACCGGCTCGGCGCCGACGACTGGTCACCGCTGCGCCGCTCGATTCAATACGCGGCCACCCCGCCGCTCGCCTACTGGCCGCTGGAAGACGCGCAGGGCGCCACCACTGCGGCATCCGCCTATCCGGACCAGACAGCGATGACCGCGACCGGGCCGGTCGTGTTCGAATTCGACACCGGCGTCCCCGACGACGTGCTCATCTCCACGTACGGGTCGAAGAACCTGTGCTCGGTCGCGGCGGGCGCGAAACTGTCGGCCGACGTGAAGACCGGGACGACCGGCGCGTGGACGGTGTCCGTCACGACGAACGTTTTCTCCCGGGCAGTCACCCCGGCCACGTCGGAGATCCGGATCCTGGAGTGGACGACCCCGTCTGCTGGCACCTACACCCGCTGGGCGTTGGTGTGCACGAGCACCGGGCATCAGGTGCGCGCCTACAACGACTCGGCGCCGAGCTCAACGAACGTGGTGACGGTCGCCGACAACTTCGCCGCCCTGATCACCTATGACGTGGTTGCCGTGCAGAACGGCGGCAATATCGACGTCACCCTGTACTACAACGCGAACTCGTACGGGACCGGCAGCATCGCGGGCACGGTCACCCCGGTCTCCCGGATCACGATCAACCCGGATCGGGCCAACGTCACCGGCTCGACCGACCCGTACGGGCTGCGCTATCTCGTCGGGCACCTGTCGGTCACCGATGCGGCGACCACGACGATGCCGTACTACAACGACTCGCCTGATCAGTACCGGGCCGATCAAGGCTGGTATCGGGAGCCGGAGCATCTGCGGCTGCGACGGCTGTGCGCTGAGGGTGGCATCCCGTTCCGCCTCCTCGCCACCCCTTCCACGGACCTGGTGACCCGGCTCAACAGCCAGCAGGAAGGCACTACCTCCTCGCTGACGGTCGCCGCGGCTGAAGCATCGTCTGGTGGGATCCTCGCCGAAGCCGAATACGGGTACACCTATCTGCCGCGGCCGGCCCGCTACAACGCACCTGTCGACCTGACCATCGACCTGGCCGCCTACAACTATTCGGACGGCACCGACTCGGCGGAAGTCCTGGTCCCCACCCTGGACTTGAAGACACCGAACTGGTGGACGGTCACGAGGACGGGCGGCGGGTCCGGCTCGTACGCGGCCGACGCCGCCTACCGGAAACGGCGCGGCACCATCCAGGATCAGAAAACCCTGGACGTGCTGTACGACGCCGACTGCGGTCAGCATGCGGCGTGGCGCACCCACGTCGGCGTCGACGGGCAAGGCGCCAACTACGAGACCGCCAGCATCGACCTGGCCGCGAACCCGGACCTGATCGACGACTGGCTGCTGTGCCGGCCCGGATCCCGGATCCAGCGGACGAACGCGCCGACGGTCGCCGGGGTCGGCACCATCGACCAGGTCATAGCGGGCTATACGCAGACGGTCGGGCCGCGCGCCTGGGTGGTGGTTCCGTCAACGTCGCCTGCGGTGGTGTGGCAGGTCGGCGTGTACGACTCGGCCAGCTTCCTGGTGGATGCGGCCACGACCACCGTGGGCACCGTACTCGGGACGGGCACCACGTCGGTGGTGTTCTCGTCCACGAACAAGGACGACGCCTGGTCCACGACGCCCGGCTACACGGTCACGGTCAACGGCGAAGACATGACGGTCACCGCGATAGGCGCGCAGACCGGCCCGGGACCGTGGACGCAGACAGCAACCGTCACCCGCGCTGTAAACGGCGTCAGCAAATCACATCCGGCTGGCACACCAATCCACGTGAAATCCCCGCTGCGGTGGGCTCTCTGAGAGGAGGCCTGCTGTGGCGAATGCCGGTGCGCCCGCATCCGCGTCCGAGATCGCAGCGCAACTCGCCGGATCATCACTCAAGCCGTTGGTCCGGCTTGTCGCCGGGGCCACGCAGAGCATCCCGGACAACACCGCGACCGCGCTGCAGTTCTCCACCGAGGACGTCGACACACACGGTTATCACGACAACGCGACCAACAACAGCCGGATTACACCCACCAAAGCGGGCTGGTACCGGGTGTCGGGCACCTACTACACGGGCGGTCGGGCCGACTACGCCAGCGTCACCTGTTTCCTGCGCAAGAACGGGTCGACCACCTTCGCGCCCGGCGGCCGGCTGATGGTCCCGCCGAACGGAACGACCGCAGTGTCCTGTTCGGCGTCGATCCCGTTCAACGGTGCCGGTGACTACGTCGAGCTGATGGCGTTGCAAGACAACACCGCCAACGCGGCGCAGGTCACGACCGTCTCCCTGTACTTCACCAGCACGCTCGAAGCCGAGTTCGTCCGAGACCTGTAAGGAGGGCGCGCATGACCGCCGCGTACACCCGCTGGGTTCGGGACGGCAGTCCGTGGAAGTTCGGCCGGGCCGCGAAAGCAGTCGCCGGTCACCTGCGCGCCCACGGCTACACCGTCTACATGCAAGGCAACCAGCAGCATCTGGAACACGACCCGCCGGAGGATCACACCCCGTACTCGGCAACCGGATGGCCTGCCAACGCGCCGTACCCGTACTGCCTGGCGCTGGACATCATGCCGCCCAGGCCAGGGCAGCAGTCGCTGATCACCGGCCGGCTCCTGCCGAGCCTGCAGCAGCTCAGCGCCCAGTTGTACCAGGACAAGCAAGCCGGCCATCCCGGTGCGGCATTCGTCAAGTACATGAACTGGGAACCCGAGCGGGACAACGGTGGGCCCTGCTATCAGGACTCGTGGAGGCCCGGTCACGCCCGGCGCAACTCCACCGACCGCGGGCACACGCACATTTCCTCGCGCACCGACTACGCCACCTCGGGCGCGAGCGACGACTACGACCTGGTGGCCCGCGTAACGGGAGACGACATGCCGCTGAACAGCGACGACAAGGCGTGGATCACCGGGGAGATCCGGGAGCAGGCCAACAAAGGCTTCGTGGATGTGCTCGGGCGCGCGAACCGGGCGGCCAGGGGCATCACCACCGTGGTTGAGGACAAGAAGACTCGTAACCTGACCGAATTCGAGCTGGCCGGTGATGCGCAGATCCTTGGCATGCTCCGCAACGCGGTCGGCGGGCCCACCGAAGACGACGTCGCCGGTGCGACTGCCACCCTGCTCGCCGCGATCAACGGCGACAACCTCGACGCCGGGCAGGTCGCCGCGCAGGTCCTCGCCGGCCTTGACCCGTCGAAGATTGCGGCGGCGATTCCGTCGAACATGGCGATCGAGGTCGCTGACGAGCTCGCCCGCCGCCTCAACGCCTGACCACGTGGACGCACACGATTACAGCTGGGCGTACGCGTTCATCGCCGCCACCACGGCGGTCGCGGCCGGACTCGTCACAGTGCCGTTCCTGGTGCTGGCCCACCTGCCCCTCGGCTGGCCGGCGAAAGCGTTCGGGTCCGCCATGTTCGGCTGCACCGCCGCCACCTACATGTGGTCGATGACCGCACATCCGTGGGCGTCACCACTGGTCGTCTGGCTGCACCTTGCCCTCGCTGCCTGCACGTGGGGTTTCGTGTTCGCCTATCGCAGGCCGTCCGCCAGCAAGCATCGCCAGCCCCACAACTGAATCGAGGCCGATGACCACCCCGCGATCGTCAGCCGATCGGATCCGCGACCTCGTCATGCTGGCTATCCTCGCCGTTTGGACCATCTATGCCGGCGCTGCCGTCGTGCAGCTGTTCACCACCGGAGCGAAGGTGCTCGAATCCCTGCCACCGTTCTGGTTCTGGGGAATCCCGCTCGGCCCGTACGGCGCCATGTATGCGCCGTGGCGGCCCGGCGATCCCGCACTGGCCGCGATCGCGCCGGAGCCGCCAGTCGGGCCGACCGAACCGGGGGCTGCCCCGTGACCGTCGCCGAGTATCTGCTGTTGTCCGTATTGACCGGGGGCGCCTGGATTGCGGGCGGTATCGCGGTCGGCTACACCCGGGTCCGCCGCCGTCTACGACGAGGAGAACAACCGCGATGACCGTTCCGCGTCGCGCCTGGCACTGGCTGGGCACTGCCGCTTCGGTGCGGCTGATCACTGTCGGGATGCTGGTGTACGCGCTGGTGATCGCCAGTCTGGTTGCCGGGTACGCGCGGGTGTCGGCGTGTGTCGCTACCTACTCGAACGCTGCGGCCCGGTCGACGTCCGAGCGGGCGATTGCCGCGGCGGAGGACCGGGCTGCGCAGCGGAAGCTTGCGGCGGCGCTGGCGGGTGCGCAGTCGTTGGATGATGTTCGCGGGGCGGCCGGTCAGTTGGTGACGGCGATCGACACGAATGATTTGCGCCGGGCGCAGAATCCGCCGCCGCCCGGCCCGGAGGACCGCTGCTGATTTGTCGGGCTTACGCGGCGTCGACCTGCTGCAGTTTCGCGAAGTCTTCCTCGAGGATGCGTTGCACGGTCGCGATGGATGCTTTCTCCGCCACGATGGTTTCGGCGTGCCGGATCCGGTACCAGACGTCGCGGCCCGACCGGACGACTTCGACCCGCCAGTACCCGTCGGGGGTTTGCAGCATGCCGTCGATCCGTTCCATGCAGGCGACGCTACGTCGATCACCGGCGGGCCACATCGGCTGGGCGCGAACTACACGCTTGTAGTTTGACCTGCGGCAACAGTCGTCTCGGTCCAGCGTGTCCGGCCCATGAACCGCTCAACCCGGGTGCATGCATCTCGTTCCGACCAGCATTCGACGGTCCGGTCGTCGCGGGACCGCCACACCAGCCACCGCCCGTCAGCGCACGCGCCGAGCCGGAGCTCCTGCTGCCCGCACACCCAGGCCCGCTGCCACACCACCCCATCTGACCCCATACGCGCAGATTAGTCGCCCTCGACACCTTCCGGCAGCACCCAGTTACTGCCCTGCTTGACCCACTGGCGCCCATCAGCCGGCTGACCAAACCCGTCATAGACCGCCGGGGTTGGCACGAACCGCTGCTCCGACTCGGCCATCCACCTCTCGCAGTGCTCGAGCGCCTGCCGCTCGCCGTCGTCGGTGGCCGGGTACACCCACGCACCCTGGGGCTGCCTGGTGACATGGCAAAACCAGCGGCCGTCCGCCAGCCGGCCAAACGTGACGTGCTCGGAGAACGGCCCGTACGCCGACTCGGTACACCAGCGTTTCAGCGGCCGCGTCCCGAACTCGTGATGCAACTGCACCCGATCCACCATGCCCACACTTTCTCCCACCCGAGGAGTCACCGTGAAGATTTTCGGCCGCGAACCCACCCTCGTGATCGGCGCGATCGCCGCCGCCCTGTCGGTCGCCGTCAGCTTCAAGTTCGACTGGCTGACCGCCGGGCAGGCTGCACTGATCGTCG
Source organism: Actinoplanes liguriensis (assembly GCA_000715855.1). Lineage (GTDB taxonomy): Bacteria > Actinomycetota > Actinomycetes > Mycobacteriales > Micromonosporaceae > Actinoplanes > Actinoplanes liguriensis. The sequence goes on along the minus strand of KL571199.1, from coordinate 55,597 downwards.
TCGTGCTGAACGCGGGGCTCGGCATCCTCAACGCGGTGAAGGTCCGGCCGATCGCGCCGGCCGCGTTCACGTACGGGATCGGCGCAGTCGCGGCGCTGCTCGCCGCGTACGGCCTGCACCTTTCGCAGGAGTTGGTCGGGTCGGTCAACGGCCTGGTTCTGTCGGTGCTGATGTTCCTGACCCGCGGCCAGGTCACCCCGACCGACGACCCGCGCACCGTCGACGGCACCGTCGTCGACTGACCCACTCCCCCAAGCTGCGCCGGGCGGGAACGCACGCCCCTGCGTTGTCACAACCCGCCCGACGCTAACGAGCCCGGCTCACGCAGTCCCCCGCCAGGGACTGCGTGAGCCGGGCTCATCTGTCGTTCTGGACTGCTATGTCGCTGAGTTCGGGTCGCTGGCCGACAGTTTCGGCACATCCACCGCGAGCCGGCTCAGCAGTGCCCGCTCGCTGTCCGTCTGCCCAAGGCCGGGCAGGTCCAGTCGGAAGCCCCGCAGTGAATCATCCAAAGTGATCGCCTTGGTGGCGTTCGGTGCCAGGATCCGAATGTGGTGCAGCGTGTTCGTGTACAC
>KL571199.1:51168-54775 GCA_000715855.1 Actinoplanes liguriensis | reverse complement strand
CTCGACTGCCCGGTCCGGGTCAGCCTCCCACAGCCACGCAAGGACCCTGCCGAACGGGTCGCCCATGCGCACCACATCTCCGGGTCCGGCCCAGTTCCTGAGCGTGAACTCGGCCGTCTCGATGATCAGTGAATGGGTGAGGAACATCAGCACGTCCTCGGGCACGTCCACCATTTTGCGCGTCGTCATGGCTGTCATTCTCGACGGTCAGTTGCCCGGCCACCACGCTCGGAACAGCCCCTTACCGGCGTACCCGACACCGCATGTCGGTGAACCGTCGGCGAAGTGCGCCGGGATGCCGTTGTTCACGGTTCTCAGCTCAATGCGGTTCCCGGTCGACAGGTGCGCATGCAATAGGGAGCCGCTCAGCTCCTGGCACACCACGACCACGACCACGTTCACCTTCGCGGCAGTTCCGGCGATGCTCGTCACCATGTCGACTGATTCGGCAGTCATGTCGGCCACATGGTCAACGAGCAGTATCCGCAGCGGGAGAACGTCGACTCCGCTGATGGCGCCGCGGTGGGCGAGGTCATGGTTGCGGGCGTCGATAAGGTTCAGGTAGTCGGCGAGTATCTGCCGGTCGGACTGCTGCAACGGGTCGGCCAGGTCTGCCTCAATTCCGGCCTGACGGGCGCCAGCCATCAACGACTCGAGCAGGACGGTTTTCCCGCTACCGGTTGCACCGACGACAGCGGTCGGCAGGGCACGGTCGCCGCGCACGAGCGGGATGGTGACGTCGACACCATCGACAGACGAGCCGAATGTGGCACTGTCGGCGTCGAGGCGGGCAGTCCTGCGGAGGACCTCCTGCAGGTCCTCGATGCAGGCCCTCGGGATGCTTGTGGTCATGTGAATCTCCTGTCCGAGTAAGGGCTGGTGGCGGCCGGCTGGGCTTGGCGCCGGTCGTAGGCCGCGCGTTCAGGCGAGCCGTACGGCGGAGGAAGATCCGCCATGTCCGCGAAGACGAACTCGACGAGCTCGGATATTTCCGGGTCGAGTTTCTGGTCGTCGAGGAAGCTCAAGTCGGCCCATTGCCCGTCATAGCCGGGGTCCGGCCGGGCAGGCGGATTCGCCCATGGATCGGTCATGGTTGTGTTTCCTCCGGTTGGTTGGTTACGAGTTCGGCCTGCTCGAGGAGCCGAGCGACGCCTTCCGAGAATGCGGTCGCATCCTCGAGGTTGATGTCGACGGTCACGCCGGTCATGTGCGCGGCGTTCACGGTCAGCCACGTCGGGCCACTTCCGGTCGAGGTGAGCCATGCGGTGACCTGGCCGCGGTCGGTAAGCCTTCCGGGCCGGCGGTGGCCGACCCGCACCTGCGCGGACCGGTGATGCAGCGAACCCGTACTGGTGGGCTCCTCGCGGGTGCACCACGGCGGGTGTTGGTCGTTGCGGGGCCGGGTCATCGCCGCCTCCGGCGGGCTGCTGCACGCCGGCGCCAGGCACGGCCGGACATCGGGAAACCGAGCACCGTCCACCGCCACGCCCAGCCGATCCCGGGCAGTGGTGTCAGCAGCGCCGTCACCGCCTGGTCCTGCCAGCCGCTGACCAGTCGGAAATGCGCGAGCAACATCCAGCCGGCCGTGAACAGGATCAGCCACCAAGCCGTAGCGCCGCACAACTGCCGCTGCCATGGACGCCACGGCTTGCGGGGCAGCGATTGCGGCCGGGCGGCAGGCCGGTCCGGGGTATCCCACTCGAGCAGACTCGTCCGCTCCCGCAGTTCCGGCGGCACCCACCGCGGTCGGCCCGCCCGGTCGTCACGCTCATGACGTTGCTCGACCTGCCGCCACTTCGGGATTCGCTCCGGGTTGTCCTCGTTCAGCTGATAATTCAGCCGCGGCCGGGACATCCCTGCAGGCGGGTCCTGAATGAAGCGGCGTTCCATCTCGTCGAGTTCGTCCTCGGTGCACATGCCTTCCCACAGCACCCGGGCGTCGCCGACGATCCGGTCGGAGAACGGCTGAGTGTCGCGGTGTTGAAGTTCCCGGGCCCGGCCGCGTTGCCGGGTTTTCCCGACGTAGTCGTTCGGCACGATCTGGCTGGTGTGGTGGTCGAGGACATCGAGGGCGTACACGACACCCCGGTAGCGGGTGTCGGTGCGGCGCCGGGTCGGAGCTGTGGTCACCGTGCATCACCAGCCACGACCAGATCGCCACACAGCGAACCAGTAGTTACCCTGAGCGCATGAAGGTGATGGTCTTCGACGTCGACGACAAGACCCGCAAGCCGTTCCGCGGCAACTACCTGATCGACACCACCCTCGGGCTTCCCGCGGTCGGCGACGAACTGTTCCTGCGAGAACGCGACTACAACGAGGACCGGTTCTACCTCGAGGCCGTGGTGCGCCGCCGCCGCTTCGTGTTCAGCGACAACGCACCATCCGGCGCCGAACTGCACCTGTGGGTGCAGAAGCGACCCAACTGAGTTCACGCCGGCACCCCCTCGGCTGCTGCGCGCCTCTCCTCTGCAAGGCCCGGCACCAGGTACTGGCCGTTCTTGACTCGCACCAGCTCGCGGGAGCCGATCAACTCGGTCAGCTTGCTCGTCACCGTGGTCTCCGCGACCTGCCCGGCGAGCATCGCCACGATGTCCTTCTTCGCGGCCACCCCGTCGGCTGCAGCAACCTCCCTGGCCGCCGAGAGCACCTTTTCCCGAGTCCCGTCCTTCGCGCTTGCGCTCGGCGGGGCGGCATTGAGGGTCGGTGCCTCGCCGCGGGCGAACGCGGCAGCCTGTTCGATCAATTCCACTGCCCGGCCACCCGGCAGGATGTCCGCGTCGTCGCGTCCGGCCTCAATGAGGCGGCGGGCCCGTTCTTTCCGGTCGCCCCACAGCACACCGGACTCCTGCTGGGCCTCCGGCGAGAACCGGCCGGGCGACACCGACGGATCCCCGTTCGCGTCCGTCAGCCACACCGACATGTCCTCGCCGGTGTAGTCGGTGCGCCCGTACACATCCCGGCCGTGAACACCCTGCACAAAAACCAGCCCAGCGGTTTTCTCTCCGGCCGCGCACGTGTTCTTGCCCCACTTGCGGGGCAGCTGCGTCGGGTCGATCAGGCTGTCGCCCTCCACCGACGAGCGGCCCGCCACGTCGGTTTCGGAGCGGAACACCATCGTCTGGCCGGTCTTCGCCTGCTCCTTGATGTAGGTGTCCCCGCCCAGGTTGTATGCGGCGATGATCTGGGTGAGCAGGCGCAGCTTGATCCCGCACTTGCGGGCCATCCCGGCGAGGGTCGTGACCAGTTCAAGGATGTCGGGGTCGTCGATGTAGTTCTGGATCTCGTCCAGGGTGACGACCAGCAGCGGCATCTGCAGCTGCTTCGCGACCTTGAACGTCCACGTCTTGATGTTTTCGCGGGACAGCACGTCGTTGCGGCGGAACATTTCCTTCACCGCCGCGATCAGCATCAGCTTGATCTCGGCCTTGCCGCCGGCGAACCAGTCGACCTCGTTCTTGAGCTGCCCGAACGACTGCCCACGCTGCGGGTCACCGATCCAATCAAGGACCAGGCCCTGCGAGTGCAAGGAAATGAGCAGGAGCTGAGCGACGAGCTCGGACTTGCCGGAGCCGGAGCAGCCGCCGATCAGGTCGTGGCAGGGGCC
>KL571199.1:47591-50954 GCA_000715855.1 Actinoplanes liguriensis | reverse complement strand
CCCCCGCCGATCAGGTCGTGGCAGGCGCCGCCCCCGTCACCCCACTGGTATTCGATGGGCAGTCCGTCATCGAATCGGCCGATCCGGGAGACGCCGCGGGACCAGTCGGTGGCGCCGGGTCCGGTCCACATGCGGACGTCCGCAAGCGGGTTATCGGGCTGGATACGTACCCAGCCGACGGACAGGTCATCTTCGTCGGCGTAGAAACTGACGTCGGCGTAGGTGCACTTGTAGGCGGCGGCGATCCGGCCGCGCAGGGTGGGCCGGTTCTCCCGCATGTTGATAGTGCCGTCGACCTTCGCGACGACCTTGGCCTTCCAGTTCGGCAGCATGGTGCGCGAGCTGGCGCCGACCTCGCAGGCGGGGAGCCGTTCGAAGTCCTGCAGTTCGGTGCCGGCCAGGGGCCCGCCGGCGCAGCCGATGATGGTCGCCCAGGTGGTGACGGCACGCAGCCGCACCGGGTCGGGCACCTCGACGGGCGCGGCCTGCTCGACGGTGGCGTTCCTGTCGACGACCAGGCGGTTGATCTCGGCGTCCAAACGCTGGCGGCGTTCCTCGGTCCGCTGCCACCAGGGGGCGAACCCGACTGCCCAGCGGACCATGCCCAGACCGGCAACAACGAGGCCGGGCAGGTGGGTGATATCGGTGCCGGCCAGCGCGGCCGCCCACAGCCCGGCCTCGCCCGCGTAGAACGCGTTGCGGCGCGCCTGGTCGCGGATCGCTGCAAGCCGGCGGCCCTGCTTTTGTCCGCGCTCGATCCGGCCGCGTTCGATCGCCCGGGCGGTGAGGGTGCGCTTCGATACCCACCAAACGCCGCCCGCCGCGACCGGGGTGAACGCGGCGGCCAAGGCCGGGTTCAGCTGGCCGACGGTCATCGCCGTGTCAGCAGCCACCGCACCGGCCGGGATCAGCCACGGCAGGGCGGCCCGCCCGTACATGCGGCGAGCCTCCTGCAGCATCAGGCTGCCCTGCTTCGGCGGGGTGTCGTCGACTGCGGTGAGCTTGTCGCCGTGGTGTGGGCAGAACCGCGTCGACGCGTCGGGCATCGCCCAGTCGCCGACCCGGCAGCGTTCCTTGCCGCCGCCGTTGACGACGGACATGTGCCCGCACTGGATCCACACGTGCGGGGTGCGCCGCTCGTCAGCATCCACTGGGACCGGCTTGCTGCTGGTCTGCGGGATGCTGTTGTGGTCCAGCCAGATCTTCGACAGTTTGGTCGCCCCTTCGGGGACGGCCACCTTCGGCTGGGCCGGCAGCGCCGCCGGGCGCTGCGTGGTCGACGCTGCCATCGTCATCTCCTTCTCGGTGCTGGTGGCGGTTTAGTTGGCGCGGAGCAGGAACTCGCGGCGGGTCTGGTGCAGCAGCGGCCCGACCTCGCCCCCGCACGCCACAGCGGCGGCGCGGGCGGCGGCGGTTGCCTCGGCGGCCTGCGCCATGCGCCTCACCACGTCGGACGAGTTCGCGAATTGGACGTTGCCGAGGGTCTGCTCGCCCATGGAGTGGACGCGGGCGGCGACGGCGTCGAGCCGGGACTGGAACTCGGCGACGGCGGTTTCGAGCAGGGCGGCGATGGAGGCGCATTCGGCGGCACCGGACTGGACGCCGGTGACGGGGATGCCTCGGGTGGCGACGGTTGAACTCATGGTGGGGGTTCCTTCCTGGTTGGCTGTTGGTGCGGGCAGTTCCAGGGGCGGCTGGTCGAGGACGGTCTGCGGGTCGGCGGTGGGATCGCTGTTCTGTTCGGGAACCGGGTCGCCGACTGTGGCTTCGACCCGGATCGGTTCGCGGTCGTCGGGGCTTTCGGTGGTGCCCTGACTGCTCCGGCCCGGTCCGGGCTGAGGCCGTGGCTGAGGTCCTGGGTCAGGGCGAGGCCCTGGATCCGGCGGATCAGTCGGCTGGTCCGGGCCGGGAAAGTCCGGCGGCTCACGATCCTCCGGCTGCGCGCTGTCGGGGCTGCTCGTGCCGGGCCGGTCACCGGACGGACGGTCAGGGTGGGGGCGATTGTTGTCGGCCAGCCACTCCGGGTCGTCGTACCAGCCTTTCGGCCAGTCGTGCTCGCCGGTGTCCGCCGGGTCGCCGAGCGGCTGCCGGTCCGGAGAGGTGCGCCGCCGCCAGGCGTGCTGACGTCGGTCAACTTCGGTGTCCCACGCGTCACGCATCCGCTGCCACCACGGCCGGCCGGGGCCGGTGTCGGTACTACCTGCGGTGCGGTTGTCGCGGGCCCGGCGGCGGGCCCGGGCCGCGTCCTGGTCGAGCCAGAAGTCACGCCACACGTTCCCGGCGAACTGGCGAGCCGCGCCACCGGACGCCGGATCGATCCCGGCGTCCTGCAGCCGCTGCCTGCGGCGGGCCGCGGCCGGGGATTCCTCGCCGCGCAGCCCGTACGCCACTTCTGCGATGGCCTCGCCGATGACTTCCGGGTGGCGCATGAGGAAGTAGGCGAAGACGCAGACGACGAGGAGGTCCATCGCCTACTTACCCATCTGCGACATCTGCTGGCCGACTTCGCGGCCGCCGTCACCGATCAGCTTGCCCGCGTCGTCAAGGTTCGACGCGCCCATGACAACGGCGAAGCCGAGAGCGAACGCCGCCCAGAAGGCCGGCTTGTCAGCCTTCTTGTCGATGACCCAGTCGACTCCGATGATCGCGGCGCAGACGATGAGCGCCGCGACGCCGAGGCCGCCGAGCCACTCGGCGGACTGCATCCAGTCACCGACGAACGTGGCGAGGAAGGCCAGGCCGGCGAAGAACGCCATGACCACGGCGACGTTCTTGGCGGACTTCTTCGAGGACTTGTGGGTGCGGTACGCGGCGAACAGCAGCGCGCCGGCGATGCAGAGCAGCCCGAACCGGGCTCCGATACCAAACATGATCACTCCTTGGGGTTAGGCGAGGTCGAGGGGGAACGAAGCGGCTGGCACGTTCACAGCGCGCCGCCGAGCACAGCTGCCGTGATGAGAACGGCGACGGTGAGGTAGAGGCCGATGCGGCGGGTGGGCCGGGCGGCGCACCAGCGGATCGCTCCGGTTAGGCAGGTGGGGGCGACGGCGGCGAGCAGGAACATGAGCAGCCGGTCGGTGAGGTTGGACAGGGTCCAGAGGATGCGCAGCGGCAGGTGGTCGGCGGGGATCCGGGACGGGTCGACAGCCGACGTCTTTCCGAGCTGCCGCAGGGTCGGCGGCTGGGCGTCGATGACCGGCCAGCGGCGCCCGGAAACCCACGCCCCGGCCTTGTTGCGGTAACGGACGGTGATCGGTACTCTCGCGCGTGCGCGCGCTGGCACCGCCGGGCTGTCGACCTCCGGAACCCGGTCGTCGATCTCAGATATGAATTCACGCTGCGTAGTTGTCGCGGTCATTGGTG
>KL571199.1:44926-47369 GCA_000715855.1 Actinoplanes liguriensis | reverse complement strand
TTCTCCTCCTCCCGGATCTCGTGGACCTTGCTCAGGACTGCCTCGAGCGCGTCGTCGAGACGGTTCGCATGGCTGGCTTCGCTGATCAGCCATCCGCAGGCCGCCCACACCTTCTGCCGGATGGTCGGCGCGGCCTCGATCAGCGTTTCGTGGTGCCGGCGCCGGTTGTCGGCTTTACGTTTCGCGCGCTTGTTGTTGATCCACCCGGTCACCCGGCTGCCCGGCTGCGGGACTTCGGTCAGGTTTGGCCTGGTCAGGCGCATCAGGTGAACCGTCCGATCTGGGCCAGCAGAAACCCGGTGACCAGGAACCCGACGACGAACAGGGCAAGGAACCGCAGGGCCTGCAGGCTGGCGTGCCGTTTCACCGGGGCACCTTGGGCAGGCTGCGCAGGTGAACGCCCGCGGCGATCCCCATCGCCACGATGGACGCCCCGACCGGGTAAATCACCAGCTCAGGGCTTATTCCGGCGTTGAACGCGAGGCCGGTGAGCGCCCCGGACAGCACGGTCAGGGAGCCGATCAGGTTCACCTTGTCGCCGGTGGACTGCGGTTGCGGCTGCGGCTTGGGCGGCAGGTCGGCAGGCCCGGTGGGCTGTTCGACCAGGGCGGCACGCTGCAGCATCGCCTGGCGGGCGCTGGTCAGCATGTCGGTCACCTCGGCGAGGCTGAGCTCGGGCATCTCGGCCGGCTCCCCCACCGTGGCGAGGTCGAACGAGCGGTACGGGGTCAGGTCGGTGGTGGTCATCGCTGGCCCTCCAGCGCCTCGCGCAGCGGTCGGCCCGCCCAGTCGCTGGCGTCGTCCTTCGCGGTGTGGAGGGCGGACCAGGCTGCGTGGCTCGGATTGCCGTGGCTGTTCACCGTCGCGGTGAACGTCTTGCTGATGCCGTTGACGGTGAGGGTCACCGTCGCCTCGGCGGTCGTGGTCATCGTGTCGGTCATCGGGTGCTCCTCGGTGAGGTTCTTCGTCTGGGTGGCGGTGTGCCTCACCGCCGGAAGGAAGGTCTTCGGTGAGCGGGGCGCTCATTGGTTCACCGCTCGCGGCACATCGGCGTCTTCACCGTCAGCCTCATCGCGGGCCTTATCGGTGGCTGCTTCGCGCCATGCGGCGATGAGCTTCGGGATGCGTGCCCCGAACCCGGCACCGGTGAGGGTGCGTACCGAGTTCTGCGACCACTCATGGGTCGGGTCGCTGTGAGCGGCGAGCATGGCTTGAACTGCTTCTTCGTCGGTCAGGACCGGCTTGTTGCCGCCCTGCGGTGAAGGCTTCGGTGAACCGGCTTTCCGGGGCTTCGGTGAGGTGTTCTTCGTGTGCTGGTCGCGTCGGTCGGCGAGGTTCGCCAGCTTCGCTGCGGCGAGGGCGACGGTGAATTCCTCGGTGAGTTCCTTCTTCTGTACGCGAAGAGCTTCGTCGCGGGCGGCGGTGAGCCGCCTCTCCTGTTCGGTGAGGGCTTTCTCGTGTTCGGCGATGAGTGCCCGTCGGTCCTCTTGCGCGGAGGCGATGAGGGCCTGCCGTTCGGTGGCGGTGAGGTCGGTGAGTTCACGCAGCGATGTGTCGGCGGTGAGGCGTTCCCGGTTCACCGTGTCGAGCCGGGCGGTGAGTTCACCGATCTCGGTGTGCGCAGCGGCGAGCGCCTCGAGGGCTTCGGTGAGGCGGCTCTGCGTGTCGCTGAGCTCGTTCTGCTGCCGGCCGTGGATCTGCCGGGCCTCGCTGAGCGCTGCGGTGAGTTGCCGAACCCGGGCGGTCGGGTTGATGCGCATCCACCAGCCGGGTTCGTCGGTGCCGACTGCCCAGCGGGCCCGCAGTTCAGCGTTGTAGCCCTCCCATGCTTCTCGCGGGTCGGTGACGTAGTGGTCGATAGACCAGCGTCGGGCCAGGTAGGAGCGGATCGGGAATGAGCGGATCCGTTCGCCGGAGAACACTGCCCCGGTTGCGTCGGCGACGCCTTCCTTCTTGAGCTGCAGGTTGCGGAGCCGGCGGGAGTGCAATCCCCACAGCCAGGGGCTGATCAGGGACAGCAGCCCGAACGCGCAGGAGGCGGCGTTGATGCCGAGCGGCCGCGCCTCGAAGTCGGCGAAGTGCGCGTAGTTGATCGCGGCGACGATTCCGGCGATGCCGTAGGAGGCGCGCCGGAGCCGGGCGGCGGTGTTGCCGAGCTTGTTGATGAGCGCGTCGTGGGCGTGCCAGCCGACGTAGATGGAGATGGACTCGATGGCCAGGGCGATGACGATCGCGAGTGCGACCTTGCCGAGGATCGGCCATTCGGCGGGGGCGACGTTCTCGTAGAAGAACGCGACCTGCCCGTAGACGGCGGCGCCGTTGACGAGGAGCAGCGGCGCGTACATGAGTCGCTGCGCGATGTCGGTCTTTCCGGGGCGGCGCATCCACAGGTAGACGGTGATGCCTGCGATGAGGGCGGATGCGAGTGCGATGAGCACGGTGG
>KL571199.1:41665-44700 GCA_000715855.1 Actinoplanes liguriensis | reverse complement strand
TGGTGCTGCCGTTGAGGTGTGTCCAGGCAGCACTGGTCGCCCCGTGGCCGTGGACCGCTGGTGTTCCGGCGGGCATGGCGGGGGTGTCGGGCTGGGCGAGGATCACCGTCTCGGGCATGGAAGCAACTTAGCACGCAACTTCGCAGGTTGCTAGCAACAAAGCGGTAGTTGCTCTAAGGTCGTGGCATGACCACGACAGTCCAGCAGGTCGCAGCCATGCCGCTGCTGCGACGAAAGCGAGCCGCCCGTCTGCCCACGCCCGAACGACGGCGAGCCATCCGAGACGAGGCCGGCGTCAGCCGGGAAGAGATGGCCCGCGAGCTGCGAGCCCGCGGCGTTGCCTGCACCGAAGGCGCCATCAAGTGGTGGGAGATGCCCAAGGACGAGGGCGGTTTCGACCCGCGCCCAGCCAAGGCGATCCCGTACCGGCGGCTTCTTGAAGAGATCGCCGCCGACACCGCCAAGGTCCGGGCGGCACAGGGCCAGACATGACGACGGCCGCGGTGCGCGAACACCACGGCCGTCTCGTCATCACCCCGCCCTTGACTACGGAGCTGACTCCTTGACGTTAGAACATCCAGCCAGCCCGACGGGAGGCCCGCTGTGACGGTCCCCCATCAAGACGCTCGCCCGCGGCCTCGAAACGACCCGCCATCTGCTGCTCATCCTTCGGGTTCCGGAAACCCAGGCATGCTTCGGGTGCATGAGCAGACGGTGCTCGGCTGGCTGCTGTCGCCCGCAAATCATGCGGAGGCCGCCGAACGTGTTCATGACATCCACGCCCGGCACTTCTACGACCCAGCTCACCGGGAGATCTTTTCGAGCATCCTGACCCATGCGGGCGCCCCGAACCTGGCATTGCTGGTGACCGCGGATCTGGTGGCGCCGGAGGCACACCGTTCGGTTGCGCATCTGCCTGGCGGCCCGGCCGCGTATCTGTCGGAGTGCAAGGACTACGCGGACATGTTCGACGAGCAGACGTTCGTCTCCCATGTTCAGCAGGTCAAGGATGCGCACGTTCGCCGTCGACGGCTGGAGTTTCACGGCCGGGCGGCGCGAGCCCTCGAGGAGAGCAACGAGGCGGAGTACGAAGCGGCCCTTCTTGATCTGCGTCACCTCGCCGAGAACGCCGGGCCCGATCAGGAGCCGGGTAACGCCCGCGACAGGGTGCTCAACCGCACGATTGCCGACATGGCGGCCGCCCGCTATTTGCCGATGCTGGCCGAGGAGGTGCTGCGCACCCGGGCACGCCGCGAGGCGAAGCAGATGGTGGACGCGGAACAGGCTGACGCGTCACCCCTGACATTGCCAATCAGCTTGTCGGATCTGCTCGACGAGGAAGACGAGCAGGAGTCGTGGCGGATGACGGGCCTGTGGCCCTCCGGGGCACGGATCCTTCTTGCCGCCGGCGCAAAGTCCGGGAAGACGACGACCACGGGGAACGTCGTTCGCTGCCTGGTTGACGGCAGCCGCTTTCTCGGTGTGTTTGATGCGGTCCCTGTCGAACCGGGGCGAACGGTTGCAGTACTGGACTATGAAATGCCGCGGTCGAAGGTGAAGGCATGGTTGCGGGACCAGCAGATCCGCAACACTGCTGCGGTGGTGATCTGGACCGAGCGTGGCCGGGCCGGGAGGTTCGACACCCGGGATCCGACGTCGCGTGCGCTTTGGGCGGCGGCGCTTCGCCGCGCGAACGTCTCCGTCTGGATCATCGACTGCCTGTCGCCGATCCTCTCCGCGCTTGGCATCGAGGAGAACGACAACACCGGGGTCGGTGCGGTTCTCGACGGCATCAACACCATCGCGGCGGAAGCCGGCGTGGACGATGTCCTGCTGATTCATCACATGGGCCACAGTGCGGAGCGGTCTCGAGGAGCGTCGCGGTTGATCGGCTGGCCGGACGTGAACTGGAAGCTGACCCGGCAGAGGGACGACAAGGACCCGTCGGCGGAGCCAGACCAGAATGCGCCGCGCTATTTCTCGGCGTACGGCCGGGATGTGGACGTGCGTGAGGGCCGACTGGTGTACGAGCCGATGACCCGGCATTTGACGTACATGGAGGGCGGCCGGAAGCAGGACGAGGACACGCTGGCGCTGGGCAAGCTGCTGGTGTTCGTCCGAGACAACCCGGAACTCGGCACGCGAGATTTGCAGGACGGCCTGTCGCTGCGGGTCGGGAGTCGTGATGCGGTGCGCCGGGTGTTGAAGTCCGCGGTGGAGAAGGGCTATGTCCTAGCAAGGTCGGCGCCGCGGAACGGTCTGGCGCATTCGATCACGCCGTTGGGCAGGGCTCAGATCCTGTCGCTGTCGGTGGGTGCCGGGGCGGATGAGGCATTGCTGGCGGGGCAGCGGGAGGACATGCCGTGCGAGTGCGGCTACTACATCAAGGCGGCGGCGTTTGAGGCTGGCGCGCGGTCTTGTATCGAGTGCTTGAAGGGGGTGCCGGCATGACGAAAACCAGTGAGTGTGCGGAGTGTGCGGGAGTGTGCGGCTTGATCGTCCGCACACTCGACCTCTCGGATCTGATCTCCCGTTTGTGCAGGTCACGAGTGTGCGGGAGTGTGCGGGATGATCCACAAGCTCTTTTATAGGTGCTGAGCTGCAAAAACGGCGTTGAGCGAGTGTGCGGCGGCTTAATAAAGCCGCACGCTCGCACACTCACTCGCTAAACGATCATCCCGCACACTCAACCGCACAGTCATCCATCGATAAGAGGATCAGAAAGGCAGGAACGCTTCATGCCGAAGCTGACCGTGCAGAACGCCGAGATCAAGACAGCCTCCGTCGAGGTCCGCACCCTCACCCTGTCCGGCAAGCAGGTAACCCTGTCCGTCTTCAAGCAAATCGAGGAAGGCGACATCTTTGATGACGCCGGGCAGCTTGCTGGCGAGCCGTGGGGACGCGTGAACTATCACCCGGACAGGGACTGTAAAGATCTCCACCCGCACATTCATGTGGTCTGGCAGCAGGCAGGTGAACTGCGTAGATCCTCGATTGTCCTGAGCAAAAGCCAACTATTCTTTCGACATCTGTAC
>KL571199.1:39077-41400 GCA_000715855.1 Actinoplanes liguriensis | reverse complement strand
CTGCGCGGAGATCGACCGCCTTCTGGTTGGATGCCTGCTGTCGTATGCCGGCGGAAACAAGGATGCATTCGATACCTGGTCCACCCCTGAGCAGGACCATCGGGATAGATCCGGCCTGCCGAAGACCATCCTTCGGCAGTTCAGTAACGGCGAACTTCGCGCCGAGACCAACATTTCTGGACTTCCCGTGCACGGCAGTGCTCGCTTCGCGGCGACCTACCTTGGCAGCGACCTTCAATGCGGCGCTACGGATGGCCGCCTGACTGACGAGTTAGCGGCGCTTCTGGGGTCTCGTCAGGGGCAACCACTGCAACATCTGCGGGCGGAAGCGGAGGCAGCGGTTGACCGCGAGATTGGACGTCGGCGTGCGGTCGAATCCGCTCACGACCAATTGATTCAGCTTCCGCAGCTGTTCATCGCTATTTGATCTTCATCAGTTGCCAGACCTTCGGCTTCACCGGTAGCCACCGATCCCAGCTCGAGTCCTGGCATAGCCGGACACCGCCCAAATCGCACATGGAGGAAAGATGACCTTTCGTGACGAGTCCGTGATCCGACACCAACCGAGTAACCGCATCGATACGTTTCGTGGTGTGAAGAGTTCAGCGCCGACCTCTGAGGAGACCGGCGGACCGGCTTACTCCACGAACATGGATGTGCCAACTAGCTCACCGGACGAGAACTTTCCCCACGACACCCGACAGCCCTACGTTGCGCCGATGACCACCAGCATCACGACTGTCATTGACGCCATCGAGGCCCGCCGGCCGGGCCTGTCCGATACCAAGCGAAACCTGCTGTTGTTCTTCTGCCAGGGCCACCAACTCGCCCACAGCGGCGACGCACTGTTCGCCGAGGCGCTGTACGCCACCGACCACGGCGTCGACCTCGCCGACGTGCCCGTCGGCCCCTCCGGTGACCCGCTAACCCCCGGGCAGCTCAACACCGTCGCCGATGCCCTGAATCGCTACGGCGACCTGTCACCTGCAGACTTGCGGACCCTGATCCAGGCGTCGGTCCCGTGGCAGCTAGCCATCAAGTCGACGCTGGGTTCCCGCATCGAATGGGCGTGGCTGCGCGACTGGTTCCGCCGACCCGACGAGACCGAAGACCTGGACGACAGCCGGCCCACCCAGAGCCGGATTGCTACCTGGCGCAGCCGGAGCACCACCCGGTAGTTCCGTCGCGCCCTGACCCCCGGGAGTTCGCATGGACCGTTCATGGACGCTGGAAGGGTTCCCCGACCGCGTCCCCGGCACGCTCGGCGACTTCCCTGACGAGGTCCAGAAGGCGTATTCGGCCTGGCTGGAAAACTGCAAGGTCAACCCCAAGAAGTACGGCGCGCGGCTGCAGGGTGACGACATCCGCTACACCGCCGAGATCCCGAACGGCTGTTACGCCGACGAACACGGCGGCTGGCAGTTGATGTGTGACTACGACGTGCACGAGGCAACCCTGCTGAAACAGGGCAGGGCCGTGTTCGTCGAGATCGGTTTCGCCGAAGGCGACGACCTGAAGGACTAACCCGTACGTGGCGCCGAGCCGTGAATGGCTCGGCGCCACGTAGTTAACCTCGGCAAATGGAACAGAACCCTAGTGCTGTCGGTGCCCTCGAGCAACGAGTTCGCGCTCTTGAGGAACATGTCGCCGCGCTGCGGGGACTCCCCGTACCCGGCTCCCGGGAAGATCTGATCCGGCTCGGATTCGATCTCACTGACGAAAGCCGGGCCCGGGCACAACAGAGCCTCGCAGAAAGGTCCGGGCCGGCTACGGAACAGCGGACGGTCAGCGACAGGGCATGGCTCGGCCAGCTTGAACGGCGCGTGGCCCGGCTCGAGCAGCAGATCGGCATCTCCGATCCGGACCTGTCGTAGCAGTGACCACCCAGGCTGTTCCGTCAGCGGGGCGCCGCTAGTACCGTGGGCACATGACCACCGACGGCCCAACCCCGATTTGTGACAGTGCCGCGCAGCGTCTCGCCGAGGTGCTCGGTTTGCCTGCCGAGAAGGCGGTCTTCTCCGTTTTGCAGCGCGGTGACTTCATTGACTGGGTCCTCGCCGGGAATGCGGCGTGGGCTGACGCGAATGCCCGCCGAGCCCCGCGCGCGGCCTAGCAGACTGTCTAGCGGCATCCTGTGGTGGTGTCATACAACCCGCCCCGGATCTTGGACGCGTCCGCCCTGGTCGAACTGTTCGCCGGGCATCCCCGCATGATGCAGTTGCTGGACCTCGCCGACAGCGGGCAGGTGCATCTGGCTGTGCCGACGCTGGCGATCGCGGAGGCGCAGGCAGTTCTCGGAGCCACCTCGAACGCTTGGGATCAT
>KL571199.1:34628-38841 GCA_000715855.1 Actinoplanes liguriensis | reverse complement strand
GTGTTGGGGTGTCGTGGTGTCACGGACTTGCCAGTGTCTGTGCATGCGGGCATCGAGATCGGCAACCTGGCACGGCCTCGGCTCACCTACCATCCAATGCATGCGGCCTTGGTCGGCCCGCTGATGGTGGCGCAGGTGCTGCGGGAGGCCCTGGCCATGAATGCGATCATCGTGTCGCGGTTCCCGGAGGCGTACGGCGGTCACGATGTTGCCGTCAGCACGATCTGACCGCGCCCCACGACAGCAGCATCCGTCGATACTGTGGCGGGCATGACAGTGGATCCGGAGCGGGAAGTCCCTACCGGCGCGATCGAGACCGCGCTGACCATGGCCGAGTCGCTGCACGGCCGGGACATCGGCGGCGATGTCGGAACCACTCTCACCTACATCAACGACGGTATCGACCGGTGGGGCAAGCCGACCATTCTGGACGCGTTCGGCTCCCTGATCTTCACGGCGGTCAATACCGGAAAGTGGGCTGAGGGCGAGGATGCCTTGCACACGCTGGTGCCTGCGGTGGTGGGAAAGTTTCAGCGGATGCAGTTGCCGGAGATGCCGGACACGGTGTTACCGACGGTGGCGGGGCTGCTGACCGCGGCGTGTCTGCAGTTGGATCCGTTGGAGTGGCGGCTGAGTCTGGGCCCGATCCTGTCGTCGGAGATCGAGGTGTGGATGTACGCGGTGTGGCTGCTGATCGACTTCATGGACGAGATCATGTTCGGGGGCAGGGAGGGCGCGTTCGCCGAACTGCTGCGCGGCATTTTGCTGTCGGGCCCGGACGACAGTCCGACCGATGACTAGTAATGCGTGCTGGCACGCTGGAACACCGGAACTGGCAGGTCCGCTCTGGTGAGATCTGGCCGGCGGCGCACATACCGGATGGGATGCCGCCGCCTGCCGTGGTCAAACGCCTCATCAACGGCTATCTCGACAACATGGTCGGGGTCGACGGGCAGGTAGCCGACCGGTTCCTGCCGGTCGAAATGGCCGGACCAGGCGACGGTAGGCGGGTCGCCCGTGGGTGCGGGTGAGAACGGCGGGATCGGCCCGGATCGGGCATAACTCGGCCGATCGTCGGTCGTTCCCTACCGGATCAGCCCACTGCCGCCTGCCCGCGGCTGGGGTTGGTCCTGGTGCGGCCGGGCGTCTTGGACCGGGGTCCGGCCGCCAACCCGGTCCTCGCGTGCCCGGTCCGTGGAGTCGTCGTGACCTACCAGCCACCCCAGTACGGGCAGCCGTACCCGCAGCAGCCCGCATCTCCCCCGTCGTACGGCTCATCTCCGGCGCCAGGGTTCCCGCCTTCACCGCCGCCGGCGAAGCGGAAGGTGTGGCCGTGGATCCTGGTCGGGATCGGTGTAGCGCTTGCGCTCGGCTGCGTCGGCGCGTTCGCCCTGGTCGGTGGGGCCGCGAAGGTCGCCTCAGATGCTGCCGGGGAGATGGATGCGAACCAGAAGGGCGAGAATGCTGTCGCCGGGCAGATGGGGAAGCCGGCGAGGGATGGCAAGTTCGAGTTCACGGTGACCGGCATGAAGTGCGGCGTGGAGCAGGTGGGCGGCGAGTTCGGGTCGAAGGCGCAGGGCGAGTTCTGCGTCGTCAGCGTGACGATCAAAAATGTGGCAGACACGGCGGAGGCGTTCGCGGATTCGTCACAGCAGGCCACCGACACCGACGGGAAAACCTACGACGTCGACTCGAGCGCAAGCCTGAGCGCCAATGCCGACGGGTCCACGTTTTACGAGAACATCAACCCGGGCAACAAGGTCAATGGCAAGATCGCCTTCGATGTGCCGGAAGGCACCAAGCTGGCGTCGATCGTCCTGCACGAAAGCATGTACACGGCAGGCGTGCGGGTACCGTTGAAGTAGCCGGAAGGCACAGCGCAGGAGCGGCCCGCACCTCGAGGTGCGGGCCGCTCCTGCTTGTCAGCGGTCGAGGTGCCCACCGGCGTCCGCCAGTCGTTCGGGCTCGATGGCGACATCTTTGCCCGTGCGGACCGCTTCGTGGACGGCCGTGACCGCGTAGGCGATCAGGTCGGGTGCTTCGCGCTGCAGCTGGTGCCCAGAGTTGTCGGCGACGATCAGCGGGCAGTCCAGTTGGCGGGTGAGTTGCCGCTGGTAGGCGCGCCACAGGTCTTCTACGGCCGGGTGGGGCAACGGATTTTTGCCGTCCCACCTGCCGTGAGTTCTGGCCACGACGACGGCAGGGACGCCAGGAAGGCCCGCTTCGATCACCTCGAGGTGCCCGCTGACGGTGTCAATTTCGGTGGCGCCAGGGCCGTCACCGTCGACCTTGGGTTCCACGCTCGGATAGACGTGGAGCGCCGGAATCGACCTGTCGACCATGACCAGGCCCGCTACTCGATGCGGATACCGAGCTGCGAAGACGTGGGCGATGAGTCCGCCTACCGAATGCCCGACCAGAATCACTGGATCCGGCATTGTTCGAGTATCAAGTAGGGCGGCGAGCTCGTCGGCAAACATGCTGTACGGGAGAGCCGGGTTCGGTGCCGGCCGCGGTGGGGTGTCGCCGATTCCGGGCCGGTCGTAGGTGACCGTGGCGAGATCGGGGAGATGCTCAAGAACGCCGGTCCAGATGGCAGCGCCGCAGCCTAGCTGTGAAATGAATACGACGGGTGGGCTGCCGCCTGGCCGCAGAAAGCTGGTCTGCTCCGCGCCCACGCGATGCGCACTAGCGGCCTGGATTGCCTTTGTGCGGAATTCTCGCGCGTCAGCGACTTCAGGGCTGTCTTCGATCAGTTCAGCAAACGTCCGCTGACCTGCTTCGTTGAAATGGATCAGGATCAAGCGTTCGTCGTCCAGGAGCCACCAGTCTGGGCCCGATTCGGCAGTCAGCAAGCCGACCTCGTGAGCAACCGCCCTGCTGAGATACGAGATCTCTTCGCCGGCCTGCCGGTTGTACACGTCCAACCATTGCAGCCATCGCTGGTAATCCGTCGGCGGATCGTCAACGATTCGCACACGGCCAACAGACCGTCCTGCCGCTACATGGGCGGCAACACGCTTCATCCACGCCTCGAGTTCAGGATGTTCAGCGTCTTCGGCCGGAGGGATCGGATGTCCGGCTAGAAACGACTGAAGTTGCCTGTCCTCTTGGTCAATTGAGTAGGTGCGCTGCCGCTCGAAACGCCAGGCGGACGTGCGGAAGCCCGCCAGTTGGGCGCTCTGTTCGGCACCGGTGATCGTCTTTCGCATCTGGCGGGCTCCAAGGGGTGGTTGGTCGTCAGCCTGGCGGAAGGTCGGCGATCGCGGCGAGGATCAGCTCTCTGGCCTCGGCGCCCTCAACCGCATCGCGCCAATAGGCCTCGAACAGTTCATCGAGTTCGGCAACACTGTCGTAGAGCAGTTGGGTTGCCCCGCCGAGGGCCGTCTCGATGAAGCCCATGTCGTCGAACAGGTTGAAGTGGCTGGGCGTCAGCCTGCTGACTGGCCGGCTGAGCGAGGGATAGATGCCGAGGCGCACGTTGCTCAGGCCAATCGCGGCTTGGAGTGCGTGAAGCTGCGGCCGCATGACTGCTGGGGGGAACCGCCTGCGTCGGAGCACTGGCTCGTCGATCAGGAACGCGAAGGACTTCGACGTGTCGTACAGGTACCGTCCGCTGGCCAGCCGTGCCTGAACTGCCGCGTCCAAGTCGTTGACTGTGCTGTAGTTGCCGAATTCTTCCAGCATGGCGCGCGTGTATTCCGGCACCTGAAGGTAGCGGGGAATGCCGAAGGTTTCGAAGAATCGGAAGCGGGTCGTGTTGGCGGCCCGGTCGGTCCACTCGCGCTGGACGGCTGCCTGCCCTCCGCCAAGCCTGCTCTTGTAGCTCAGGCGCCGCGCTTCCTCTGCTTCGCTTGCCAGGGTCTTCCACTGTTCGCGGAGGCGGTCTTCGGCGGCCGTGGCCGCAGCCCAGTCGTTGATGTCGCCGTCGCTGGGGACCTGCCGGCCGGACTCAATCTTTGAGACCTTGCTTTTGCCTGTCGTCTTCTCCCAGCCGATTTGCTCGGCAAGCTGGTCCTGCGTGAGACCTGCTTCCGTTCGCGCCTTCTTGAGGCTTTCGCCGAGCAGGGTGGGGTTTGGTTCGCGGTTCGTCATGCGGTCTCTTCTCCTCAGGAATTCTCGACTGCCAGGTCAAAACCCGAGGCGGAAGCGACATGGATCATGTGGATCATGATGCCCGGCCTTCGTAGTAGGTCGGCCTTCGGGGTCTACC
>KL571199.1:34063-34403 GCA_000715855.1 Actinoplanes liguriensis | reverse complement strand
CAAGCGAGCCCCGGCTCCCCACTGTCGAACAGGGGCCCGGGGCTCGATTGGGACGACTTGCGGGTTTTAGCTGCGGCGCGCGTTGACCATGTCCGCGATCTGCTCAGCCAAGCCGTACGGGATTCGAACCCCGCTTTCATCGTCGCCGCGGTTGCGCAGCTGCTCGGACTCGTCGGCGGCGAGGTTCCACCCCTGGATGACGAGGTCGCCGGTCTCGGTGTCATACACCGCAGGGCAGTTCTCGCCGCCGCAGTTGTTCCACTTGAGTACGGGGGTGAGTTGCATGGTGTCGCCCTTCAGTCGATTGCTCGGTGCGGGTTAGCAACTACTCCTCATGTTG
>KL571199.1:32133-33793 GCA_000715855.1 Actinoplanes liguriensis | reverse complement strand
CAACGACCCCAGCCCACTGTGCGTGGTTCTGGGGCCGCGTGTTGCTCGGGCTCAACCTGGCACCACGAATAGTAGCAACCGGTGCTTGCAACACTTGACGGGGCTGCTAGCAACCTGCATGGTGGAGGCAGGCAGTTAGCCGTCATCTCCCGGCCGGGGTTGGCGCGACAGAGACTCCCCTGCCCCGGCCGGAAACATCTCCGGAGGCCCTTGTGCACACCGCACCCGCCACCACCTGCCCCGCCTTCTGCGCCTGGCCCCACAACGAGCAGCCCGGCGAACTCATCGCCCACGAATCCGCTCCGATCCGTGTCGCGCAGATCCCCGAACCGGGTATCCCGAACCGGCCGCTGCTGATGCAGATCTCGACCACCGACGACGACCCGAAACCGCGGCTGCACCTGTCCGAGTACGACTTCGACCTGTCGGCCGCCGAAACGATCCTGGCCGAACTCAGCGTCCTGGTCGCGACGATGCGCGAGGTCCGCGCCCAGCAGATGGCGGCAACCCGATGAGCGTCGACTTCCGCGTCAACGACCCGGTCCACGTGTCCGGTGACGACCCGGACGACCCGGCGTGGACCATCACCCGGATCGTCACCGACGACCCGGAGCACGACGGCCCGTACGCGATCCTGCACAACCCGGCCGGTGACCGATCCTGGGCGGGGCTGCGGATTCTGCGGCCCGCCCCGTCGCTGGCCGACCGGGTCGACGGGATCCTCGCCAAACACGGGGTGACCCGGTGACCGGCCCCCTGCTCGACCAACTGCGCCTGGTGGAGGCCGCCGACGAGGGCCTGCTGGAGGTCGGCCGGACCGGCATCGACGTCTACATCGACCAGGCGCAGGTTCCGGCGGACACCGGCTGGCTTGCGGCTGAGCTGATCGCGGCCGGGTTGCTGTACCTGGCGCCGGGGATCCGCCCGAGTGGCCGGCGGGCACTGTTCGTTACCGGACGCGGTCGGAAGCTTCTTGCCCAGCAGGTGACCCGGTGACCGCCGACCTCACCCGCGCGCAGCGGATGCTGACCGACGCCGGGCTGCCCGCTTTCACGGCAGGCATGCTCCTCGACGAGGTTCCGCCCGCTGGCCTGGCCTTGCTAGCAGCGATGGCGGACACCGTCACCTACCCGGTCCCCTACCTGGCGTCTCTCGACCTGAACGTGATCGCCGACCTGCTCAAGGTTCAGGACCGGCGTGGTGTGGCCGCCGCGTTCCTGGTCACCGTTCAGGCGGTGACCCGATGACCGGCCGTGACCTGATCGCCGCCGCCGACGACGGCCGGCTCACCTACTCGGATGGCTGGTTTGTTCTCGACGGCGTCCTGCTTGACGGCGAGCCGGGCTTGCAGGCCCGCGAACTCGTGTTCGCCGGAATGCTCCTGGTGCGTAGCCAGCAGGTCACGGCGACCGCTGACGGGCGCCAGCTTCTGGCCGGTGCCCGATGACCGACGACGATCTGATCGTGGCCGCCTACCAGCGCCGGGTGATCGACGTTCCGGGCTGCGGGTTCCTGCTCGACGGCGAGGTTCCCGACGATGCCGACGCGCTCGCCCTGTCCCGGCCGCACGAGCAGCGGCTGTTGTGCCGGCCGTAGGGCTGGCACGAGGACGAACAGGCGTTCCTGCGGCCGACGATGTCCGGCCTGTCCCGGATTGGTG
>KL571199.1:31643-31902 GCA_000715855.1 Actinoplanes liguriensis | reverse complement strand
TTTCGCACCGCTGACCTTCGCACTACTTCGCACCTGTCTTCGCACGTCATAGCCAAGGAGGACCGATGTCCACCACCACGATCGCGCCCGCCTCCCACGACGACTTCGACGACTTCCGCCAGTGGGAGATCGAGCTGGACCCGTCCCGTCGGGACCGCATCGACGCGCCACTGCGCCCACATCACGTGTCGCGGGCTGAGCAGAACCGGGATGCCGCCGCCGAAATCGATGAGGGTCTCGCCGAGTGGTACCGCACCCA
>KL571199.1:10814-31401 GCA_000715855.1 Actinoplanes liguriensis | reverse complement strand
CGAGCGGAGGAACTGACCGTGAAGATCACAGCGACGATCGCACATGCCGTCACCAGCACGGTCACCGTCGACCGTGACGAGTTGTACTGGCTGACCACCAACCAGATCGGCTGGATGGACGGGGACACCCGCCCGTTCCGGGTCACCGACATCCACGGCGCCGAGGTTGTCGTGGACCCGTCGGACATCACCGAGTTCACGATCACGGTGGTGCGCTGATGCCCACCTTCTCGTACCTGATCGTTCTGGCCTCGGGCGACACGCTGCCCGGCACTGACGACACCGGTAACTTCGACAGCCCGGAGCAGCTCGGCCGGTGGTGGCGTGACCGGACGCCGGACGCGGTCGAGGTGCAGGTGTGGGCGGGCGAGTTCGCTGACCGGCCCGTCCTGGTCGGGGCGGTGGCGTGATGCAGGTCTTCTCGTACGAGCTGCTGCATGACGGCGAGTCGCACACCCGCGGCACGGTCACCTCCGACTGCGACACCGCGGAGGACTTCTACCGTCACCTGGCCAACCGGCCGTACCCGACCACGGACGTGCACATCCGGGTATGGGCTGGCGAGTCGATGGCCGGGCATCCGGCCGTGGACCGGCCGCGGCGCCGGTTGCGCAGCCTGATCGCGGTGACGTCGTGACCTTCTATGACGAGCCCGGCCCCACAGCCTGGCCTGACACGGCACAGTGGCTGGCCGAGGACCAGGCCCGCCTGGCCGCCGCAGCAGTGATGCCATCCCCCGAGGACCGGGATGCGTTGTATCGGATGATCGAGCAGCGCGGGGCGTGGCTGGCGAAACGTCCACAGCGGGCCGCGGATCTCCTGACGGAGATCGGCATCGAGATGACCCCCATCCAGGTGATGAAGGTGGTCGCGGCACGAGCGCAGGAATGGGGGGCGGACCGATGAACCTGCCCGAGCCGACCAGCCCGTCGACCTGGCCGCAGGATGAGCACGCGTTCTGCCCGACGTGCGACGGCCTGATGTCGCCGGACAACACCGCCCAGTTGGTGTGCGCCGACTGCGAGACCGCAGCCGACGATGCGGCCCTGATCGTGGCCGAGGTGATCGCATGAGCATCCGGCTCGGCATCCCGCCCCGCGTCAACGATGCTGCCCGGTTCCGGATCCTCGACGGCGCCGAGCAGTTCCCGAAGTTCAACGCCGCCGAGCTTGCCGCGGTCCTCACCCGTGTTGGCGCACCCATCACCGCGGACATGGTCCGGGTCGTGCTGGAGGGCGAGCAATGAGCACCGCCTTGGACGGCCTGGTCCGCGAGTACCGCACCTGGCGTGCTGACCTGGCTGCGGCTGAGGAGAACGGCCCGCTGTGGTCGCCGATCCGCGCGCAGATCGCCGACGAGCATGCCACGGCTGTGGCCCGGCAGATCGCTGACCTGCTTGCCGCCCAGCCCGCAGACGTACCGGCCCTGGTGTGACCGTCCGCTTTGGGGCCCAGCGCATCTCCCCCGGCGCTGGACCCCGCAGTGGCCGGTCAGACCGTCTGGCCGAGCCTGGAAGGAAACCCATGAACATGGTCAACATGCCCGAGTATCCGCCGATCCGGATCCACCTGGCCGCCGTCCGCGCCGTGTACGCGGGGGTGTTCGCGTGAACTGGCAGGACGATCCGGAAGTCGCTCGGCTCTCCGCGAAACTGCACGACGCCATCGAGACGGCCGGCGCTGGCAAGTCGTATCTGAGCCTGAAGGAGGCGCGGGCGGCGCGTGCCGCGTGGGAGCAGGCGGTGGACGGCTGCGCCAGCCTCGACGAGGTGCGGGCTTTGGATGAACCGACCGGGATCTGACCTGCCGCTCTGACCCCTGGACGTGTGCCGGGAGTTGGGGCGGACGGTCAGACCAGGCCGCTGAGAACGGATCATCATGAGCAGCTACACGTACGACGCCCGGCAGGACTATGCCGGGTTCGAGAACCTGACCGAGGCACAGCAGGCGCTCGGCGACCAGATCAACCGGCAGGCACGGCAGGACGGCTCCGACCGGAAAGACCTGCTCCGGGCAGCCGACGCGCCGCCCGGAGACAAGGCGGCCCTGGCCGAGGTGTGGGGCGGGCCCGGCGCGGGCGAGGAGTTCCTGCGATGAGCGTCCGCGACGAAGACATTCAACTGCGTTCCGACCGCCGTCATTCGCTCGACATGTATCCAGGTGCGGTTGACGTGCCCGCGGCTGCACGGCAGGTCATCGCCGACCATCTCGCGGACGCCCCGCCGGTGTGGACGGCCCGCCTCGTGTGGGAAGACCTGCGCGACGCCGGGCATGCCGACATCACGGAGAACATGGTCGCCACGGTGATGCAGGAGGTCGGCCGGTGAGCGTCGACCCGCTGTTGAAGGTCGCCGTCAACGACCTGAACACGGCTGTCACCGCCCACGACGGCGCGAAGGCCCAGGAACTGCTGGAGCAGATCTCGCTGCTCAACCCGGCATTCGGTGACCGACTGCTCGACAGCATCATCCAGCAGGGCGGCGCCAACCTCGCGCTCAACTCAGTACAGGAGATGCACCAGTGAACGTCCGCGCCGATCTGGCCGGCGTCTACGAGCACGGCCGCGTCGAACTGCTCGGCGAGGAACCCAACTCGTGGCGTGGCGAGTGGCGGCACATCATTGCCCGCCACCATGACGGCCGTGCGTGGCTGGTCACAGAGACCGGACAGCAATGGGACGCCTGGCCCTACCCGCAGTGCGAGGAGCCGGGTTTCGACGATGAGGCGTACCGGCGGGAGCATCTGCACGGCCGGGGCGCGTTCACCGCAGACGAGGCGATCCGGTCACTGATCGGCGACCCGCAGTAGACGAAATCGGCGGGCCCTCAGCGTGAGAGCCGGGCCCGCCTTTCCGAGCAACACCATTGGAAGGGGATCACTCATGACCAACAATACGGCAGGCCGCGGGCGGATCGCCGGGTACCACCGCGCACCGCAGCCGGCACAGACGCTGGACGTTCGGCTGTTCGCGGAGATGCTTCGGGAGTCCGCGGGCAAGCGCGATGACCGGCTGCAGGCTGATGCCTGACTACGAGATCACAGTATTGGACTGCGGTGAGCTACGGGCAGCCGTCTACCTGACCCGCGACGGCGATGCTGCGGCGGCTGCAGCCCTGGCTGAGTATGCGACCGAGTACGACGACAGGCATGTGTTGCGGCTGGTTAACGCCGGCGGCGTGCAGCTTGCCGAGACGGCCGGGTGCTACCAGTGACCGCGGGCGTGTTCGCGGAGACGCTGGTGGTGCACCCGCACGACGACAAGCCGTTCGAGCTCAACAACGTCTGGTACTGGCTGAACGCCGGGCCGGACGGCACGCGCGTGGTGCTGGTTGATGAGGCCGGCGTGTACCTGGACGAGATCGAGAACGTGCTGCGGACCGAGGTGCGCTGATGGCCCGCGTGCAGGTGGTGTCCGACGACGGGGCCACGGTCGTGCCGATCGTGATGGTCGGCGAGGACGAGGACTGGGTTGAAGGCGTGTGCCCGTGCGGTGAGGTCATCTCGGATCGCGGGCAGTTCGAGGACACCGTCCAGGCGGTCGAGGTCCACGTCGACCAGACGCACTGATGAGGCGCCCCGCTAGTCCGGCGGGGCGCCCTTGTCTTCCAGCACTTCGCTATGACGCATCATGCTTAGCCCGGTTGCGCGGAGAAGCGTACGGGCCTGATCCTCTTGCGGTCCGCTTCTCCTGTTTCGAGCGCTTCCGGGGTGCCTGCGCGGCGGAACGACTTTGATAGCGCCAATCTCGTGAAGGCGTTTCAGGGATTCAGAGATGTTTGCTTGCGAGGTGCCGAGGCCTCGCTGGATGTCGTAACCGTCGAGGCCGGCCTCAACCAGCGCCAGAACTCGCCGATCGCGCTGCATGCGCACCCATGCCCAGTTGGTTGTTGGCCGCCCGCACCTTGCACCTTGGTTGTGAACGACGTTCCAGCGAGGTTTGAGACTTCGGATCGCTTCGGCCTCTGCAAGTAGTGCGGCATCGCGGGTGGGGTGTTGCTCTAGGTCGATCCGCGCTACCTCCGTCCACCAGGGCTTTTTCCCGCGGTGCGAGGTGAAACGGGAGCCAATGTCGCAGGTGATCCCGACGTAAAGCAGCCCGCCGCCATGTCCGTACATCTTGTAGAGCGCAGTCGTTTCATCCGTTGCAGCTTCGATCATTTAGCGGCTCGCTTTGCCAGGCCAAGCACGACTCGCAGGTACTCGCGGGACCAGACGTGCTTGGCCGCACGCAGGATGGCGGACTGCTGTTCCCCATCGGCATAGGCGGCCCGCATGGCCTCGGCGAGACGGTTGCTGGCCTCACGCGCAGCAGTCTGGGCCCGCTCGTACTGCTCGGCTGCTTCGGCTAGTGCCCGCTCGTGCTCATCCCGCATGACCAGCATGATCGCACAACTCAGTTGGCGTACCGATGGTGCACACTCGGTTGACATCATGCACACACAGTAGGCACACTTGGTGTGCACATCAAGTCGTCAAGCCAAAGGGGTCAGATGGACATCGAGTTCGTCATCCGCCGGGTCATCGATCGCGAAGTCGGCGACTGGACTGCCCCCGCATCAGCCCTCGGCACGCCGATCGCAGACGCCCTCTCCGACGCGGGCCTGGCCGAAGTCGACGGCGACCAAGTGGCCGACTACATCCGCGAGCTAGGCGACCGGACGCAACTCACCACCGGCGACATCGCTGCCGCTCTTGCTGAGGCGATCGAGGAAGACCTCGACGAGGAGGACGAGAACTGATGCCCGAAACCGTGAAGATCCGCATCTCGATCCACATCAACACCGAGTCCGAGCACGACACCGAACTCACCGTCAAGCAGTGGAATGCGCTCACCGACGACGAGCGAGCAACGATCCGCAAGAACGTCTGGGACGTCGAGGCATCGAACGCCGATAGCGGCGGCATCCAGGTCATCACCGACGGCGCAGAGGACGTCTAATGATCACCGAGCACGCCGTCTGTGCCCTGCCCTCCGACCACCAGGAGTGGCGGCACCTGGCCATCCGGGTCAAGCGGCGCGGATCGACCGACGAGTGGGTGCTGGTGCACGGCAGCTACTACCTCGTGGCCAACGGCGAATGGTCTCCGTCCGCCGCGGATGCCCTCCGCTTCGACGAGCGGCTTGCGCTCGAAGTCGCCGAGCATTGGAAAGAGCGGGTCGACGTGAACGGCCTGACCGCCGCCGACCTGCTGGACCGCTGATGTCAGATCTGCCCGTGCTCCTCCTCGACGTGGACGGCGTTCTCAACGTGTTCGAGCCGTCCTGGGATGGCCTGCTCGTCCACACGAAGGTGTCCCGGTCTGCGATCCGCTACAGCCCGGCACTGGTCCACCGGCTGCACAGGCTGTACCGGTCGGCCACGGTCGAGTTCCGCTGGGCCACGACCTGGTGCAACCTTGAGACCGAACTCGCCGCGTTCGAAGACCTGATCGGCATCGCGGCGCCGCGTGCGTTTACGGACCGGCCGCCGCATCTGTCGTGGGGCGACATGAAAGTCAACGCCGCCCTGGCTGTGCTGGCCGAAGGGCGCCGGCTGATCTGGGCCGACGACGAAGAGGCCGCGGCCGCGCGCCTGCTGTTCCCCGAGATCGTCCGCGCCGAGCACGAAGGGCGGGCGCTGCTGCTCATGCCCGTATCGCGGCTGGGCTTGCAGCCCGAAGACCTGGACGCGATCGACGCGTTCCTGACCCGCACGAACAAGGAGGACTGATGGCTTTCGCCGACGACACCCGTGCCCAGCACTCGCACCCCGGCGACGACCCGGTCGCCCGGTTGCGGCACACCCTCGACGTCTACGCCAAGGACAACGTCCCCGACGACCGCTACGTGGTTGAGGCGACCCGCGGCATCTACGGCGACCACGAGGTGACCGGCCTAACCTGGGGCGACCTGCGGGTTCTCGCCGACCGGCTGGGTGCCTGATGACCACCATGAACGACCTGTACCCGGGCGGCCGCGGCTACCACCAGGCGCACGAGGCGTACCTCTCCACCGTCGCCCAGGCGATCGCTGCTGCCGGCTACCCGGTGAATGACTGGTCTGCCGAGCCCAACGATCCGCGCGACGGCTTCATCAGCCTGAACGTGAACGTGTTGAGCGAGTCGAGCACGCTGCCGATCTGGACGAACGAAGAGGTCAACGTGGCCTGGACCGAGGACCGGGGCTGGTGCCTCGTCACGGTCACTGAGTCGCACCGGAGCAACGGCCGGTTCGTGTACGACCTGGAGGTGCCGCGTGTGGCGTCTCCGTCTGAGGTGGCGCTTGCGGTGGCCGAGCAGGTGGGTGAGGACGTTACGGTGCCCTCGGATGGGTATCCGGACGCTGACTTCCCGGAGCACACGTTCGAGGACGACGACGTGCCGTTTGAGCAGGCGCTGGCCCGGTACACGGAGTCGGCGCCGTGACCGCCCGGATGGTGATCCGCCGCGAGCCTGGCCTGCTATCGGTGCAGGTTGACGGCCGGACCGTTGCGTCCGTGTCCGACACGGATGTGCCCGGCGAGCCGCCCCTGTCCCCGGCGGGGGTCGCGGCGGTCGTGGCCGAAGATGTGGCCCGCGCGATGGGCGCCGACGTTGAGGTGGTCCGGCCGTGACCGGCCATGACATTCCCGACAACCGCACCCTCGCCTTGCTGCGTGCCGGCTGCCGGACCCGTCTGGACTTGGCCGAGAAGCTGGGTGTGCTGTCGACGTCCCGGTTTCTGGACGAGTCGATCGCCCGGCTGCAGGCGGCCGGGTTGGTGACGGTGACCGCGGCCGGCGAGCTCGTGCCGACGTTCGAACAGCCTGCCCTCGACACCGACGAGGCGCCCTGACCGATGCCCGGCCACCTGACCGACCGCGAGCTCCAAGAAATACGAGACAGGTCCCGTCGCGCCTGGAACAACCTGATCCAGCGTGAGGAAGACGAACTACGGCAGGCCGACGATGACGCGGAAGACCGACGCAGCCACATCCATCTTGTGCAACCTGGCGAGGAGAACTGAATGCCCCACAACGTGATCGCTGCGATGGCCGGCCTGATCCGGCAGGTCGACGGCGACAACCGGCTGAGCCCCACCGAGCTGGGTGAGGCGATCGTCGCGAAGATGCCGCCGTCCTTCCAGGACAACCGCGGCCGAGACATGGCCGACTACATCTCCTGGATCAACCCGGACAAGCAGATGGGCGCCGGTCGGCTGGCTGAGCTGATCGTCGCCGAGTTCGACCTGGACGAGGCCGACCGATGAGCATGGAACCGATGCGGATCGACTTCGCGCAGGCCACCGGCGACGATGCCTGGCGAATCGAGTTCAAGGCTGAGAGCGGCCAGCGGCTGGTATGGATTGACAACGTCCCTGCTGCCGCCGCCCGCGAGGTTTATGCCCGCTGGTCCGCTGGGTCGCCGAGCCGACTGGTGTCCTGCCAGGAATGCCCGGTTGGACCGTCGTCCTGCCGCTGCCAGCACGCGGCGCCAGCGTGGTCGTTCCAAGAGATCACGAACCTGCGGATCATGCCGATGCGGGAGTCGCTGTGAGCGACCTGCACATTCCCGAGTACAGCCCGCACCAGTGTGTCCCCACCCAGGACGCATACAACGCCGCCGTGACCGCTCTGGGCCGCCACAAGGAGCGAGCCGACCGCTTGGCAGCCGAGCTCGCCGCCGTCCGGGATCTCGCCTACCGCGGCACGTCCGGTGACGGCGGCCGCGATGCTCTGGAATCCATCCACACGCGGGCCTGCCGCGCTCTGAACGAGGAGAACTGACATGGAGATTTCGGCAACCGGCTACACATCGCAGACGCGGACGCTTCCCAACGGCGACATCATCGGGCTGAACAGCCTGGTCGACGGTTCGTACTGGTCGGAGACCGGCGAGTTCGACGTGACCGGCCGGGTGATCGGCTGGGGCCCGGACGATATCAACATCGCTCACGGGAATGGCTCGGTCAACTGCGACCCCAGCCAGGTGCGGCTTGCGGCGGGATCGACCCGATGACCGTCACCGTGACCGACCCGCACATTCCGGCCCAGCGCGATCCCGGCCACGATCAGACGGCCACCCCGGAGTCGCGGGATCTGGTCAAACTGCAGGCGATGCTCAGGGATCCCGAATTGGCCGGCTTCCACGACGAGATCAAGGCGTCGATCGCCGACCTACGCGCTTCTACGTTCGTCCGCGACCTGGCGGCATGATGACCAGCCCGACAGAGACATTCGCCGCAGCGAACCGCGATCTCGACGACATGGGTAATGCGCTCATCCAGGGCGCAAACATGGCGCCGACGCTCACCATGGATGCGATCATCGCGCTGCGGTCGGTTCTGGCCCGCCACCGGCCCATCGAGTTGGACCGTTACCGGACGCTGTGCGGGCCGTGCGAGGTTGTTTGGCCGTGCCCGGATGCCGAAGCAGTGCTGAAGGTGCTCGGCCTGCCCGAGAACGACGACGAAGGCCGGCTGTACTGATGGCCAGCAAGCGCGAGGACTTGGTGACGCTGGCCGGCGACTACCTGAGGCAAGTCGCGACAGCCCGCCTGGCCCCGGCCGGCGATCCACTCAATGACGAGCGGGCATGGGAGACCGAAAACGACCTGTGGGTGCGGATGGTCCGAGCCCGAAACGCATTCCTGTCCGAGACGGTTATGGCGGCCCGGGACGAGCAGGAGACGAGCCGGTGACTAGCTACGACAGCCGCCCCGACACCCTTCTCCATTCGCTCCGAGTCGGAGCTCTCATGGTCGACATGCTGCAGGAAGGCATGCGCCGGGCGGTCGAGCACGACCTGTCGAAGACGCAGCCGCCCGAGGTCGAGCTGTTCGACCGGATGACGCCGCAGCTGAAGACGGCACCGTTCGGCAGCCCCGAGTACACGGCGGCGCTGGACGAGCTGAAGCCCGCTCTCGAGCACCACTACGCGAACAACCGTCATCACCCTGAGGCATTCGGCGAGCAGGGCGTGAACGGCATGACGCTGGTGGATCTGATGGAGATGGTGGCCGATTGGAAGGCGTCATCTGAGCGGCCCGGCGGCACGCAGGACCTGCGGAAGAGCATCGCGCTGGTCAAGGACAGGTTCGGCATCTCAGATCAGCTTGCCGAAATTTTGATCAACACCGGCCGTCACTTCGGCTGGATGACCGACGAGGAGACCACCGATGCAGACCGCTGACGTTGTAAAGGGCCGCTGGTATCCGATGGGTGCGCCGAAGCTGCCGGGCGAGACTCCAGACACGTGGACCGACCGGGTTCTCGGCCACAGCGGCGATTGGGGTAAGCCGTACGACCACCCGCGGAACCGTCAGTGTTCGATCGGCTGGCACAACGAGTGCTCGGATCGTGACCATTCCGGCCGGTGCGGCTGCCCTTGCCACGACGAGCGCCGCGACGCCGACCGGCTGGTCGCAGAGTGGAATGCGGCAGTGCCAGTCGGCACGGTTGTGTCGCTGATCGAGGGCACTACTCCGCCGGAGCCGCCGGTGCCCACGACGAGCGAGGCTTTCGTGTGCGAGGACGGCGACGACGCGGGCTGGCCGGTGGTGGCGCTGGACACGTTCAAGTATCCGGTGTGGCTGTCGTGGCTGGTGAAGCCGTGACCGTCATTGACTACGCAACCGAGCCGGTCACCGGCAAGGTGTACGGCAACTCCGGCGTCGAGGAGATCATCACCGACTGCTGGATGGGTATCAGCTACAGCATGCCGCCCGGCATGGTGTGGTCCGACCATCAGCACCTCACGTCCGGGCCGCGGCACCTGTTCCTGGCGTTCGAGCAGGGCTGCAACACCGATCCGTGCGTGTTCGCGCTCCGGTCGGAGCCGACGGTGGACATGGCCTGGTCCGGTGACCTCGGCTTGCACTACCTGCCCGACGACCCTGGCGGATGCGCGTTCCCGACGGTGCTGCAGGACTGGTATCGGCCGATCGCCGAGCTGATCAGCCGACTGGCCGCCGACTCGTCCCGGCCCCTGCTCGACCGGCATGTCGAGGTGATGACGGCGCTGTTGGACCGGATCGCCGAGCACGGGATCGTGCGGGCGCAAGAGTTCGACGAGGATGGCGCCCTGATCGGCTTGGACCGCGATGTGGCCGGAGACCTGCCTGCGGCGTGGGCGGCCCGCGTCGCGGAGAAGCAGTCGTGACCCGCTCGTGGCGCATGTTCGCCGGCCGCAACGAGCCCGGGTTCGCCGCCGGCGAGTTCAGCCGTTTCAGCGATGAACGCACCGTCCGGTTCAAGGGTGTCACCAATCCGGTCGAGGTTGAGCTGATCGAGGATCCTGACGGCCGCTACTGGGGTTACATCCGGCTGCCGTCGAGTTCGATCAGCGACCGGAACCTGACCGGCGCCCCGACAATGGTCTGGGGTCATGAGGGCATGTTCCGCATGCAGTCACCGGACGGGTTCCGGTCGGATGTCGAGCGTGGTCGCGGTGAGATCGTGCGCATGTCGTGCCGGGCCGTGGCTGCCGACAGTTAGACTCCCTCACGTTCCGCGATCTTGGAGGCATACGTGCAGCTCACCGAAGTCCTCGACCTGCTGAAGCGCCTCCTTGTCGCCGCCCAGCACCCCGACGTCGCCGACGTATACACCTACGGCGCTGGCACCAAGGAATCGCCGGGCGGGGTAGCCGTCAAAGATGTACGCGGCGGGAAGATGTTCTTGGCAGGCTCTGACTGGAAAGGCGAGCAGCCGATCGACGTGCCCGAGATCCTGCCGGCGCCGAAGCAGGGCGCGCAACGGATTCTCACTCTCGCGATCCAGCTGCTGGATGCGGCCCGGCCCGCCCAGTTGCAGGCATGGCGGGCGGTCACTCTGCCGGACCTCGGGCCGACCGATGCCCGCGGCGTAACGCCGGCCGGGATCAGCCTTGTTGCCGCGGACGGCAGCCGGTTTCTGCTGCGGGCAATGCACGGCGGCTCGCAGACCGGTGACCCGGACGTAGACCCGAACCCGGAGTGGCGGGTACCAGCCGGCATCAGCGTTTGACCGCAGCACGCAAAGCCCCGCCCTCGATGTGAGATGCGGGGCTTTCTGCTGCCGGAGAGTTGCTGGGCTTACGAGCCCGCCGCGTTGATGGCCGCCAGGTGCGCCGGGCTCGGGCCTCGCTCCCAGCCTCCACTCGGTTGATGATGGCCTGGTGAAGTTCCCAGTTCAGCCGCTCGCGAATGTAGGCGCGAATTTGCGTGCCGACAGCTTCTAGCTCACCCGCGAGTATCGCGTGTTTCGTCGCCCAGACAGCGTGCTGCCCCATGGCAGCTTCGGGCTGCAACTTTGCGTGCTCGAAAATCTCTCGGCTGAGTCGGTGCTGTTTGTCGTGAAGGTCTTTGAGTCCGCTTGCTTCGACGACCTCGTCGTGCCAATCGAGAGTGGCAAGTCGACGCCAGTACGAGAGGTCGTCACCGGAAATCAGGGCGAGGCGCCTTTCGTAGCGCCGCAAGATGCCTGGCGTGTACGGAACTTCCTTCTCGATGGCCGGATTCTCATCAAGCTCTCGCACCAGTTCCCGCAACACCTCAAGGTCGAAGAGCCTGCGCCGCTCGACCACGGCTTCTCGTCGGGATGCGGTCGCATCACGCTGCGCTACGACGGAGAATCCGATCGCCACCGCAGCGCCAAGTGCGCCGATGAAGCCAGCGCCCCAGGCGATCCAGTCCCATACGTCGCGGACGGTGTTGACGTCGTAGATCTCGGCGAGAATCACGCCGGAAGGGTAGATCACGCCGTCTATCCGAGGCAGGATGCCCGCGTGGCAGACACGCAATGGTGGGTACCGCTCGCATCCACGGCAGGCGGCGCGCTAATAGCGCTTAGCGGCACATGGCTCTCCGGCCTTAGTGCGGCCGCTCGCGAAGAACGCCAATGGCGTCGGCAGCGAGCCGACAAACTGCATGACGTCCGCGCCCAGCTCTACCTGGATCTAATGGAGTTCACCGAGAACCTCTTGCAAGTCGTGCACTTTGATCCGGCCGAGGGGTCCAGTCGGGAGCCGAAACGGGTACCCGACGTCCTTCACCCGGCCCGTCTTGCAGCGCGTGTCAAGTTGTACGGCGACCGGCAGCTACTGCGTGCCTGGGAGAATGTCGATCGCACTTACGGCGTACTTCGGTCCGAAGCTGGCTGGTACGGCGCCGACACTGTGGCACCGGCTGCGGTCCGGAATGCAATCGCCGCAATCGAAGAGCTGCAGGCAAAGTCACAGGCTGGCATTGACGAAATAGCCAGCCCGGACATGCCGCGGTTGGACGGCTGAAAGCCGCCTGCAGCGGGGCCCGCACAGATGTGGGCGGCCGGCTAGGGGTAGCCGGCCGCCCGATAGCCGCCATGCCAACTGAATTTCGCGGATCCTGCCGTCACGGGGCTGATCTGACGGTAACGCCCGGCGCAGACGCTGGTCGATCAACCGAAAGGCTGTCCGTCGATGCCGTCCGGGCAGCAGAAACCCGCCGTGTGCTTACGCTCCACAGCGGGTCGGCGGGCTGATGCTGGGAGTGCCTGCCTGCGGTTCCCCGTGCCGCAGGCGGGCATTTACGGCAGGGCTGCCTCGATCCGGAGCCGATTGGCCTTGACCATCCCGGCCCGCAGCATCCACGCGATGACGAACTCGCTGGGCGCGTCCCCGACGTTCATCGGCCCGTACCGGCAGCCGTTTACGCCGTCGTTGCAGCCGCACGCATCCTTGTGGAGTTCGGCCCGCGCCTCGTCGTCGATCTTCTCGGACAGGACGCGGATTGTGGCCTGCGTTTCCGGGAGCAGGTCGAAGGAGTCACGCAGCGGATGCCAGCTCACATGCCCTCCCGTAGCACCCGCGCGGTGTATTCCATCGCCGCATCAATCTCGCGGTCGGTGATGTAGCTGGGGCTGCCGCTGACACTCCACCGTCCGTAGGCGGCGTTCGGGCGCGGGCAGGCAATCCACACGAGGTGCCTGTTGTCGTCGACGACCACGCTGCCCATGGGCAGGTCCGCAGCCTTCACGGTGGCGGTCACTGATTGCCGCCATGTTCGACCGGATCATGGTCGCCGATGCCGTGCTGGTCGCAGCAGGGCATGTTGAGCGCGATTCGGGCGCGGGCCCGGTAGTTGTCGCGCTCCTGCTGCCGTTCCGGATCGTCGGGCAGGTGCCGGCTGAACGCTTTGGAGTCTTCCTCAGCGGCGAGAACAGTCGCCTGCTCTTCGATCAGTTCGTTGACCTCGTCGCGGCCACGCACGCGGGCAAGCTTGCGTTCGATGCTGTCGGACATGGGTGCCTCCTCAGGGTGTGGCCGGGCAACCGAAGCCGCCCGGCGCTCTTCGGCGTCGGCGTCTTCCTCGAAGCGGCAGTCGAAGCACAGGTCGTCACTTGCCTGTTCGGACGGGTGGTCGAGCAAGTCTGCTCCGCAGCGGGAACAGGTTTCGCGTTCCTCGTCGGTCATCAGGCGTCCTCCTCGCCAACTCGCGCCCAGTCGCCGACAACCGGATAGGTGGGTCCTTCGTCGCAGGCGCATTCCTGGACCAGGTCGCCGCATTCGGTGCAGCGGCAGTCGCACGTGTCGACGTCGGCGCCGCAGTTGTCGCAATGCTCGACGCCCTGACTGTCGGTGTAGGTTTCCACGGCTATTCCTTCACGGGCTCAGAGGTCGAGGTGGGTTTTGCCCTTGAACGCGCCGAGTCCGGCACGGCGGGTCACGTCGGGGCTGCCGAAGTCGAAGGTGCCGATGAACGGCAGTTCGTTCCCGGTGTCGCGCATGAGCCGGGCAAATGTGTCGTTGACGGTATCCGGATAAACCCGTTTGTTCGGGCGGAGCTCCTCGGCCAGCAAACTGCCGCCGGACATGTACCGGAGGCGTTCTCCGGTGTGGGTGTACGTGACGACGTGAATCTCAGCGCCCATCACGTAGGCGTGCCATGTGTCCCGGTCGCAGGTGTATCCGTAGGCGAGGGTGTGGTCTCCGTTGTCCAGGTCGGCGATATGGATGTGGGTGGCAGGGTCCGGGCGGTCGGTTTTGTAGGCGGCGTACTGCTCGGCGTTCACGATGGTCTCCTTCGCGGGTTCGGTCAGTGTGTCGCAGCGACCAGCAGTCTGGCCTGCTCGCGGGTGCGCTGGTCGGGTTCGGCGGGGTGGATGCGAATGTCGCGGATCCGGCCGACGTGCCGCCATGACGGGCCACCCGCCGGTTCGATCTCATGCCCGCACCAGCAGCGCGGGGTGGTCGCGGTCGGCGCGGTCACGACGACGGCCCCTCAGCGGCGAGCAGCGCAACGGCAGCTGCCTTTACCGCGGCGTCAACCGGACCGGACGACACGATCACCGTCTCGGGCAGGTCGCGCATCGCGCTTCGGACTACAGGCTGCCGGGCCGTCTCGTCCGATGCCAGCCGCTGGTAGCGTTCGGCGCCCCAGTCACCTCGGCCGATCACACCGGCGGCTACGTTCTCGGCGAGCAGGTCCCGCAGCGCCTTCTGGGCAACCGGTTCGAGGGCTGCGTAAACCGTGTTGTAGGCGAGCTCGTACCGCTGCTCCGGAGTCATGCCTTCTCCCACATGATCAGCCCGCTCCGGTCGGCTCGGCGAGCCAGCCCGTATCCGGAAAGCGTATGCAGAATGTGGAACGCGGTCGACGGTGCGACCGTTAGCTGTTCGGCGACCTCGACCGCAGTCAGCGGCCCGCCAGCCTGGGCAAGCAGATCGAGGATGAGTTCGTTGGCGGCGGCACGGAAGTTGACGCTCACCGCTCCTCCCCCACGAATCCGCATTCGATGACGGCACCGTTGTCGCCGTCGGCGAGCTGCCACACGTGCCGGTTCAGGTCGGTGCCGCAGCCCGGGCAGCCGGCCGCGGGCCAGGTGGGGGCGTTGCGGAAGTCGACGGTGACGGTCGGGTGGCGGCGGGTGCGGGCCTCGGGGGCGGTGCCGAGAGTCGGGTCGTGGCGCAGGTGCAGGGCGTTCATGGTGTGCCTTTCGGGAGTTGGGGTGGCGGCCCGGCCTGGGCGGGAGTGCCGGGCCGCCGGGAGGAAAGTCAGTTGCCGGTCAGGTCGGCGTACTCGGCGTCGAGCCACCGGCTGAACGCCTGATCGACGGGCGGCCAGTCGGCAATGAAGCCGGGCAGCCGTTTCGCGTACGGGCTGGTTGTCTCGTGGACGGTCATCGCCTCACTGGCGATACACCACAGGCCGTCCCGGTTGCGATCGCGCGCGTACAGGTAAAAGCGATTCCATTCGAGTTCGACCAGAACGAGCGGGGTTTCGCCGTTGTCGGCCCACAGCAGGCGGGGCAGGGTGTGGGTCATGCCGGGGTCTCCAGTTCGAGGCTGGTGCCGTACGGCCACCAGAAGCTGCTCGCGCCGCCCCGGATGTCGCCGTGCGGCTCGTACACGCACATGCCCCACACGCCGTCGCTGAGGGCGTCAGCGCATCGGACGGCTTCGGTGCCGTGGTGGATGGTTTGGACACGGGCGGCCTGGCCGCCGTCGATGGTGACGCGCTGACCGACAAACGGGCTGAGGTCGGTGTGCTCGGTGATGTTCATGCGAGCACCTGGCAGTCGATGTCCGGCAGTTGTCGCCCGGTGAGCTCGGTCCACGCTTCGGCCGCGGTGCCGGCGTACGCCTGGTTGCCGATGTAGACGCGGGACGACGTCGGATGGTTGATCAGGTGCTGGTCGATCCAGGTGTGCAGGTGCTCGGTGATGAGCTTCCCGGCCCAGTACTCGTGGTAGTGCAGGCCGTCGGATTCGGCGATACAGACGGCGGGCTTGTAGAGGCTCATGCGGCCTGCTCCTGAATGTTCTGGCCGAGCAGCGCCCAGCCCTGCTTATTGAGGTGGATGGCGCGGTACTGCCGGGTGCCGGGCTTGTATTCGATGCTGGCCCGGTCGGCGTACCCGCGGTCGACGATGCCGCGCAGCAGCGTCCACGCCTGCCCAGGGGCGCAGGTGACCCGTCCGTTGTGGTGCTGGCGGATCCGGTCGTACTGGGCGGGGGTGGGCGGCTGGGTGTGGACGCGGGTGGCGGTCGGCCGGAACGGAATCGTGTTGCGGGCCGTCTTGCGGGCGGCGTACCAGCCGCCGGTGTTCGCCTGCTGGGCCTGGACCTGGTCGCGGATCTGTCGGGCCTGCTCGGTGGAGGCGTTGAGCTCGGCGCGCTTCTCCCCCATGGTGGCGTTGATGCCGTCGATCAGGTCCTGCTCGGCCTGGTCGAACACGGCGGCGGTGGCGAGGAGCGCGGACACGCCGGCCTCGATCTGCCAGACGGGCAGGTGCGCGTTGTCGCGCAGGTAGGCCTGGAATTTGCGGCCCTCGACGATCTGTGCGTTGGTGAACGTGCGGCTGAGGATCGGGTTCCGCTCGGCGCCGACCTGGGTGGTGATGGTGACCCCCTCGTGGTGGCGGTCGATGCGGACGTGCAGCGGGCCATACTGGCGGTATGCGGTCTGGCCGGGCGTGAGAAGGTGGGTCACGATCGCTCCTGGTTGTGCAGGTGGTGATCAGGTGGTTCGGGTGTTGACGCACCCGGATTGCTGGGCCCGTTCGGCGTTGACGCGCTGGGCGGGCCTTCTTGCTGTCTCGGTGGCTTAACTACGTCGCCTTGACTTCTACTAAGTTACTCGCACTGAACCAAGGTCACAAGAAGTTCTACGAAGTTTCTGGGTTACTTACTCGAACGGGGCCGGCCGCCGCCGACACCCTGCCCCTTGCGTTCTGCAGCCCAGGTCAGAATCTCCGTACGCCGATCCAGGCCCCACCACGGAGCCTTGCCGTGATAGTCGTCGGGCTCCGGGAACGGGTGATCCGCATACCGGCCACGGCGCTCCCGCGGACCCTTGCCGACCAGCGGCCGCGACTCGTACAGGTACGTCGATACCGTCTTGCCCTTAATGTCCGGGCCGAGCAGCTTCGCCACATCCTCACGGTTCATGAACGGACGCTCCTCGGACACACGCACCCCAAACCTTGTGGACATCACTGCCACACAGGTTAGAGGTGCCCGCGGTCCAGATCATGGTGGCCACGCCTACACCGCGACCCGCGACAACTCCGACGGGTCAACATGGCCCGACAGGTTGCCGCTCAGCGAGGCGACATGCACGAGCTCCAGGCGCCGGCCACCCTCGTACTGCGGAAAGGTGTCGAGCACCCGGAACTTGGCGTCGCCCCACTTGGCCACGTGCACGATGTCGCCCGCCCCGAACGTCGCCGACAGCTTCGCCGCGGACTCGGGCTCGTAGGCCGCGCAGTTCGGGTCAAGGATGACCGGCACCAGCGGTGCGGTGAGCGTGCCGTTCGGGCCAGAAACCCACGGGCCGTCGATCCGGAAACCCTGCTCGGCGAGCGCAGTGTTGGCTGCGGCGAGGACATCCGCCTCGCTGCAGTCAGGCACGCTCATGCCGCACAGGATGGCGGCGTTGCTGGCACAGTCGGAGCCGTGAACGGTGGCGCAGCCCAGGCAGCCGCAGTCGTGGCCCTGGTCGTCGGCGACGATGTCGAGCTCCCACTCCCCCCAGGTGCGGTAGCGCTGCATGTAGGACGGGTCGAGGACAGCGCGCCATCCGGTGTAGCGGGTGATGGTCTCGCCCTGGTCGGTTTCGGTGGTGGCGGTGACGAAATCGCGGGTCCAGGTGGGGATGGTGGCGTTCATGGCGGCTCCGTTTCCTTGTCGGCCTGACTTCTACTAAGTTAGTCACGTAGAGAGTCCTGGTCAATAACCTT
Organism: Actinoplanes liguriensis; assembly: GCA_000715855.1. Classification (GTDB taxonomy): domain Bacteria; phylum Actinomycetota; class Actinomycetes; order Mycobacteriales; family Micromonosporaceae; genus Actinoplanes; species Actinoplanes liguriensis. The sequence goes on along the minus strand of KL571199.1, from coordinate 13,747 downwards.
GTGGAAGTTAACCCGAGAGAGTTACTTGCAACCCAGGCCTTCCCGGTACCTTGTCGGCTTAACTTCTACGAAGTAAGATTGAGGAGACGCAGAGAGGCGGACATGACCACAGCCAAGCCCCGCATGGCGTGCGCCCTTAAACCCCGGCGACCGCAGGTACCGCACGAAGGCGAGATCGTTTACTACCTGCGAATTCACGAAACCGACACGATCAAGATCGGCACCACCTGTCAGTGGGAGCGGCGCGTCGAAGGACTGATGCGCCAGTTCGGCACCCTCACCCTGATTGCTACTGAGCCTGGCTATCGGGATCGAGAGCGTGAGATCCACTTGATGCACGGAAACGATCGCATCTACCCGAATCGTGAAGAATTTCGCGCAAGCGAGACGCTGATGGCGTACATCGCCAGCCTGAACGGCGGCGAAGACTCGATTCGATATGAAGCCGAGTCGCGGGCGGCGCGAGCCATGTGGAACGTGCCGGTTGCAGACGCCCTTCCGCCCCGTCGCCGCCCATAAGACCTACTCATCTAACCGACTCCCGCGCTCCGCTTCGCTTCGACGCGGGCGCATATGAGCCGGAAAAGATCGGCAAGGTCTCCAAGGCTCATGCCTCACCAACCTGACGGAAGGACAAGACCATGCACGAGGACTACTCCCGCCACGGCACCTGGCAGACGATCACCGAGGACCAGCCGCTCAACGTGGTGCCCGCGACCGCCGACAAGGCCGCCGCGATCCGCGCATTCCTCGCCGAGTTCCCGAACCTGGGCGCTGGCTCCGCGATGGACACCCTTCGACGTAACGGCTACCCGGACCTGACCCTGGACGAAGTTCGCACCGTCATGGCGGGGCGGGACTGACCGTGCCCGGCCAGATCTACCTGACCGACCTGTTCCGGCCCGGCATCCGGCTGGTCTGCAACTGCGGCACCGAACTGGACGCCGTCTCCGGCAGCACCAGCGGCGAAAGCGGTGCCGACATTTTCTGTGACGGCGTACGCGGCACGGCCAGCGCCGAATACCGGCGCCCCGGCTGCGAGATCACCGTCGCTGTCGCTGTCTACGCCTGAGTGAACTGACCGACTCGCGAACTTCTGACGGAAGGACAAGACCATGACCCTCAGCTACAAGCACGTCGGCTACTGCTACGGCTGCAACGTCAATGCCATCTGGCAGGTCACCCGCATCGGCGACGTCGTCACCGCATGGGCATGCAACGACCACCTCGGGGAGGTGTGCGACCACTACCAGCGCGACTTCGAGGTCACCGAACTGAAGGTCGTGCTCTACCAGAAGGCCGTCGAGTGGGGGCAGCTCAACACCGCCCTCAACCGGATCGCCGGCGTTCCCGACATCAAATACCCGATGCCCGGAGACCCCCAGTGACCGACCGCTGCTGCGACGACAGCGCCGTCCACTCCCACGACGGCGGCAAAACCCTCCACCGGTACGGCCGGCTCTACACCTACCGGTGTGCCTTCGAGTGGCGCCGGCCCGCGCTGAAACTGGTCACCGCCGCCGACCGGCAGCCGCTGCGGCTGCACCTCAACCGGTATCCGGGTGTCGTGATCGGCGTGTCGCTGTACTGGCGGCACCGCGGCCTGGCCCTGCTGTGGGGCAGGCCCGGCCGAATCATCGACACGAGCCCGCGATGACCCCGATGCGCTCTGACCTTGAAAGGACGACCATGACCGACTTTCAGCAGCCTGCACCCTGCTATCCGGCCGCTCTCCCGTGCGGCTGCCTCCCCACCTCGGCCGGCGCTCACCGCGGCGACAACTCGGCGTCCTGGCCGTGCCCCGACTTTGAGACCGTGTACCCGGCGAACGGCCCCACCCGGCTCGAAGACCTCACGTGGAAGCGCAGGGACGGCCGATGACCGCCGGCATGCTCGCCCACTACAGCGCAGCCCTCGACGAGATCTACCGCCTGCGAACCGCCCTCGCGTACGAGGCCGAAGCGATCGCCGCCCACCTCAGCTACGCCACCTTTCCGAAATCCCGGCGTGAGATCGCCGAGAAGCAGATCGAGCGCATGCATGCTGCCGCAGCCGGGGACGCACAAAAGGCGTACACGGAGGTTCCGCATTGGGCTCAAGAAGGTGTCCGGCAGGCAGTTGGCGTTCCGCTGCTGACCCGCGAAACGTGGGAGTCCGGACGATGAACGCAGCCGACAGCCCCTTGGCGGACGTGCGCGCCGCCCTGATCCGCATCACCGGCGAACGCCAGCCGATCGACGAGGCCGACCTGTACCGGCAGGCATCCCGCGACACGCACCGCATGACGCCGATCGCGTTCTCGGAGATGCAGGACCTCATCGGCGAAGGGTTCCTGGTTCCCGCTGATGACGGCACCGTCTCGCTCGCCGACCCGCCGCCGGTTGCGACCGAGGAGGCGCGATGACCGACGACATTCTCAGCCGCGCACTCGCCGACCTGATCGAGCACCCCGAAAGCAGTGCCCGCGAGATCGCCCAGCGCATCGGCGTCCGCGACGAGCCGGCGTCGTGAGCACCATCCCGGAGAAGCTGGACAAGCAGTTCACCTACCAGCGCACCGTGCACGCCACCAGCGGCGACCCGATGGACCTGGTCGTGTCCGTCGACCACCTGACCGGCCTGCTGGTTGCGCAGGTACGTGGGGACGCCAGAACGGTGCGCCGGCAGGTGAAGGCCGAACTGGAGCGACGAGCCGACGCCGGGCAGCTGCGCCGGTGGGTGGACGTGCACGGGCAGTCGCTGCGCGAGGACCGCGCCGACCACTACTTCCTCTCCCTGCAGCCTGAAAGGACAGCCATGACCAACTACGACAACGACCCCCGCGTCACTTACCGTGAAAGCCTCCTCGGCGACACCTACGAGGTGGAACTCTCTGATAACGCCACCGACCGCCGGCCCGCCATCGTCGAGCAACGCCACGGCCGATGGCGGGCG
>KL571199.1:0-10613 GCA_000715855.1 Actinoplanes liguriensis | reverse complement strand
ACACGCCTCCCTCGCGCCATCAGAGATGTGTATAAGAGACAGATCCGAGAGTTGATCGGCGACCCGGCATGAATGACGACCTCGAACCGAGCCCGGCCCAGATGGGCGACACCATGACCGTCGACCCCGGCGAGTGGACGCCGCTCGACGAACCACGGCGACAAGCCCCGAGCCACTGACCGCCTGTCAAAGCCGGCATCGACCTGCTTGCTAACTGCCCCATACCCGATCAAGGAGAGACCCATGACCATGCTTCGGCACGCACCCGGCGACTGGAAACCCGGACACACTCGGCTCCGCTACAACAACCCCGGCGGTGCCGACGACGGCGCGACAGGCGTGTACGTCGGCGACTCGCAGCCCCTCCCTGGGGCAACCGGACGCGGCTGGCTCGGCGTGCTCGTCCGCTTCGACGGAGAACAGGAACCGATCGATGTCGACCCCGCCGACCTGACTGTCGTCGGCGAGACAGAACGATGACCGCTACCGACAAGGCGCCTCTCGACCTGCTCGCCGTCGACGCCCGGGAAGACGCCCACGAGCTCCAAGCATGGCGTGACGGTTGCGGGCGCCTCGCCGAGGATGCGATGCACGCCGGGCAGCCCGTCCACGAGATCTACTCGCACGACGCCGGCGAGTCGAAGTGGTGGCTGCAAGTCACCCACGGCGGTCAGCCGCTGTGGTCTTGCGCCTGCTGCGCGAAACTCACCATCAGCCCGGCCGGGCAGGGCGCACCGGAGAAGTGCGCCGGCTGCGAGCACGGCACCGCCGACGACCTGGGACCGCTGCTGTATCCGAACCCGGCGGCCTGCCGCTCATGGGCGGAAGCCTACGGCGGCGGCTACAGCGGGCCGTGCCTGATCGCCGGATCCGATGGCTGCGAATGCGAGGACCAGCCGTGACCTTGCCCGACGAACCCGCCGAGATCGAATGGCGTGACGGCATCCCCGCCCTCGAACCGCCAGCCCGCATCCGGCATGTCCGTGACGCGAGCGACGGGAAGATTGCCGACCGGCTCGCCGAACCCTGCGAAGACCACCCGAACGGCACTCTGTGGCGGTGGCGGCATAACGGCAACAGTGACTGCTGGATGGAAATGGACGGCATCGGACCGTGGGAAGGATGGCGGTAGCCGTGAGCCACATCGGAGACCTGATCATCCAGCATGGGCCGTGGGTAGCGAACCGCGGCGCCGAGCAGATCGACATCGAGCTACGCCTTTCGCTGATGAACGGAGGCGACCTAAATGCCCTGCGCGACGAACTGCTCGAGCTGCGTGCCCTTGCGTCCCCACCGCCGGCGGAGTGCTCGGCAGAGACCTACTCGTGGTGGCACTTCATCCCTGAGAAGCTCGACGGCTACTGGATCCGCTGCACCCTTCAAGGCCCGCATGATGAGCACAAGGACGAGCACACTGGGCTCACCTGGAAGACGCCCGCGGAGGAGCAGCCATGACCGCCCCCGACCAGCTGCTGGACTACATTAAGGGCCTGCATCGATACAACCCGCATAGATGGGTGGGCAGCAGTCCGCAGTGCGCCGAGTGCGGCCGCCCGCATCCGTGCGAAACGTTCCGAGCCGCGTGCGGTGACCCGGAATGGCCCCGTCCGGCCGTCGACGTGCTGACCGGGCTGGACGGGGCCGGCTGATGGGCCCCGCCCGCTTCAAGGTCACCGAGCCGCAGTGCGACCCGGACCTGCGCTGCAACAGCACCGTCACCACCACCCACGACGACGGCCTAGAAATCGGCATCGACTGCGTTCTGCACTTCGAGCACGACGGCGACCACACCGACGGCGACGGCACCTGGTGGGATGGCGACGGAGACGTCGAGTACCGCTGACCGCCTGCCGCACCCAACCCGCGAACCGCACCGACGAAAGGAACAACCATGGAAAGCCCCCGTCAACCTGCCTTCGACGCCGTGTTCGACGTCATCCGCCGCATCCCGTCCACCGTCCAAGAGAATGCCCGAGTGTGGCGTGCGGTTGAAGCCGCACTCGACGCCATGAACGTGCCGAAGGAGAGCCCGCCAACTGACGTCCGTCCGGACGGCGAGCACGCCCGGATCGGCGGGAACAGTGGCCACGGGCATGCCTGGCCCCGGCCGGACGGGGTGCGGGCAAGGTGTGGCGGACCCGGCCTGTGTCGCGAGTGCTCCCACGATCAGCAGCTTGTGGCGACAGCGCACCGATGACCGACGCCGACCGCATGTGGGCGGCAGCCGCCGAACTCGGCCAGATGATCGCCGAGAAGCGGGCCGCTGACCGCAAGGCCACCAAGGACGCCCGGAACACCCGCCGACGGACCCGCTACGCCGCGACCAAGCACCTGCGGGCCGCCAAGACGGCCGAGCCGGTTTCGACCGCAGAGGAGGACTGGGAGCCGTTCTGCACCTGCCACCGTTCCGCGCCCTGCCACTACTGCACCGAGATCCGCGAGGAGGATGCATGAACGTCACCCGCATGGCCGGGCACACCCTGCCCAACGAAGGCCGCATCTACGTCAACAGCTACCGCCAGTTGATCGGGCCCGCCGTCTGCTCATGCGGAGACCAGTCCGAAGACCTGCCCTCAGACAGCGCCCGACGTAAATGGCATCGCGACCACAAGCAGCAGAAGGCGACGGCGGACAGATGAACCTGCGGACCTGGGCTGCCGGCGACAACGAGCCCGGCGACCTGCCGCCCATCATTGACGCCTACGGCGACCGTTGGTGGTGCCAGCAGTCGTCTCGCACCGACCGAAGCCACGATGGCTGGCGGTCCAACATGATGGGTTTCTTCGACGAGTCGAAGGCGTGGTGGTGGCTGACCATGTACCGCGGGCCGCTTACCGAGGAGAAGCCGTGACCGACACCCACCTGCTCGACCAGTTGTTCGCCGGCGCCGACGACTATCTCACCCAGTTCGTCACCAAGTACCGCGACACGACCGCCGCATACGGCGACGACGAGAACCTGCTCATGCTCACCGCAGCTCTTGCCGACATGGATGCCGGCGACATCGCGCCGATCCTGGCCGTGGCAGTGCGCCGGCATGCCAAGGAGGCCTGATGTTCAGCGAGAGCTACTACGCCGAGTTACGACGCAAGATGAACTGCCTGCGCTGCGGTACCCCGGCCAGCCGGGACGAGGTTGACAACGGTGTCGGCATCCAGGTCGGCCCGTTCGGCTGCCCGTGCGGCTGGTCCGAGGACGCCGACTACGACGTGAGCGATGGGCCGCGGCTGGACGAACACGGCAACCAGATCGACCAGTGGGGCGGACTCACACCGCCGCAGATCCTGGAAAGCGAGCTCGGGCGGTGAGCGGCCTCTACCAGCGCCGCCCGGTAACCGTCGAAGCCTGCCAGTGGGACGGGACGAACGAAGTCGAGATGACCGCGTTCGCCGGCACGTCGTTCACCGTCCTCGACGAGCAGGACCGCGCGAACTGCGACGACCCCGACGCCACAGCGGAACTGTTCGACGGGGCCGAGTGGCGGCGCCGGCTCATGTACGTCGGCGACTGGGCGGTCCGGGAAGGCGACCACGTGCGGTACATGACGGCTGCCGAGTTTGCCGCCGAGTGGGAGGTGTTAGCGCCGTGACCTTCGACGAAGCCGCCGCGCACATCGGCAAGCCGGTCCTCATCCGCACCGCACCCGGGCGCACCACCGACGCCGAGATCGTGAAGGTGGACGAGCAGCGGCGCATGGTTGGTCTGCGCGTGCGCTACAAGGTGCTTCAACAAGGCTGGCGGCCCGGCGTGCAGTGGTGGGCGCCCTGCCACCTGAGCATGCCCGCCTGGTGGATCCGACGACAGGAGACAGCGTGACCGCCCTGATCCCTCCGACGCGGCAGACCGTCGCCGGCATCTGGACCGAGATGCAGCGCATCGGTGTCCCCATGCGCGGCTGGTGGTGGGAGCCCGACGTCACCGACGACCATCCCGAGCCCTGCTACGGCATGGAAGTCGCCAAGGAAGCCCTCACTGATTGGGAGGTCGACTGGATGACGTTCAACTGGGACGACGCCTACGGCTGGACCATGGACTCGTACTGCGCGCCCGGCATGACCGACCTGAAGCCGGTCCTGCTCGACATCCCGGACCTGTACGACGTGGGCGCGGTCGCCCGGCATTTCAAGGCCGTTATTGACGGGGAGATCGACGAATTCCGGAGGGTCGCGTGAACCACCTACGTGAAGACGCCTACTGCCCGGCCTGCCCCGACCCGGAAACCGCGTTCCGGATCGAAGACGCCGGCATGAAAGTCGACTACGGGGACTTCAGCTCCGGCGCCGACGGTCTGCGCATGACCGCCAGTCGCCCCGTGTGGGAGCCGGTCATGCTCGACCACCTCCGTTCCCGGCTCGACGATCCCGAGCACCGCCGGGTCTACGACCTGTGCGTCACCGAGCTCATGGCAGTCGAGAAGACGGCTGAGGATGTGGCCCGGTACGAGGTGCAGGCCGTGGCGGACATGGTGCGCAGACAGCTGGAGCAGGCCGTCCGGAGGCTGCCCGAAATTCCCTCCCTGGCGCCGAGGGGTGCGTCATCGCCTGCGGATCCTGAAGCCGTCCCGTAGCCAAAGCCTGACGGTTTCAATCTTCGTGCCCCACGACTCGGACTTCAGGCGCTCGCTACGAGCATCCAGTTCGTCCTGCACGGTCTTCTGGAAGGTCTCGAAAGCCTCCTCGACTTTCCATTTGGCGGCATGAACCTCCGCCTCTAGTTTCGGGGTGACCAGCATCGCGTGCCCCATCGCGGCTTGCACGGCATTGAACGTCTTGGAGACTGCTGGGCTGGCGAACACGGTGCCACGGGAACCAAGCTTCGCCCGCTCGATCGGGTTGAGCCGAAGGTCAGGCGAACCGACAATGTCATCAGACCGGCGGCCGGCGTCGTCTGGGCTGGCGTACCGCTTGTCGATCATCTCAAGCTCGAGGCGCGACATGCGTTCCGTAAACCATTGTTTTTCGGCGTAAGCCTCCGTCAGCATGTCGATGTACAACTGGGACCGCTGGTCACGGACCCACTTCAGGCGATCCATGGCCAGCGTCATCCGGAACGTCCAGACCGGCACCACAACAGCTACAACCGCCGCGAGCAGCGCGGCACCCAGCGAAATCTTGTCCCCAGCATCCACGGCGAGCAGCGTAAGCCCCGAATCAGCGGCCATCTACCGTCGAGTGAGACTTCGGTGGCCGTCCCCGCTTGTAGGCCGGCTTGAACGGCTCCAGCATTCGCAGCACCGTCCTCGGGCGCTTCACGAACATGGCCACCGCGGCGACCACCACGTCGTTGAGCGTCCACGGGTCATCGCGCTCAGGCTGCCCCTTTAGCGCTTCTTGCGCGGCGGCCTTTATCTCGGGCGGGACCCGGAAGTCTTTCGCCTGCTGCTTGTGCGGTCCGCCCATGCGCAAAGCATGGCATGCGGGGACCCCGATTCAGCCGTCAGGGCAACCGATCAAGGTGCGCGCGGCGGTAGACTGGATCGAAATAAGGGTCCCCGCTTTCTCGATCACCTGTGCAGCTAGGAGCACCCATGAGCTACCTGAACCCGCACACTCACCGCCTCGACTACCGCAAGACCCTCGGCGACATGACCGCCGAGATCCGCGCCAACAACATCGAGAAAGGCCACCGACCGGCCGAAGGCGGGCCCGGCGGCAACACGTGGGGCGACTACATCGCCCTACTGCACTCCGAGATCAGCGAGGCGCTGGAGGCGTACCGGGATCACCGGCTGGTCGACGCGACCGAGTCATGGGTCGAGGGCGACATGGTCCATCCGAAGCCCGAGGGTGTCGGCTCCGAGCTGGCCGACGCGCTGATCCGGCTGCTGGACATGTGCGACATCTTCGAGATCACGCCGTTCGACATGGACTGCCAACTGGGCGACGTATCCCCCATCCCCACCACGGCCGTCTCCTTCGGTGATCACATCGCATGGCTCCACGAGAAGGCCGCGAGCATCATCGTCACCTGGAAAACCCGCGACGACCTGGCCGCCAACATGCTGCGCGCGCTCGCCACCACCGCCGGGAAGTTCGGCCTCGATCTGACCTTCGAGTACGAGCGCAAAATCGCCTACAACCGGACCCGCAGCTTCCAGCACGGCGGACGCACCCTGTCCGACACCCATTCCTGAGCAGCTAGGAGCGCACATGAACGCCCGATACGTAGTGCTCGAGTGGCCGCAAGGCACCGCCAGCCCCACCGTCGCCGACACCAGCGTGTTCACCAGCCTCTACGACGCCGACGACACAGCCCGCGACCTCCGGGAGAGCGCGCAGGATCGCGGCACGCCTGCCAACTACACCGTCCACCAGGTCAACATGAACGAGGAGAAGCTGTGAACCTAACCGAAGTCATCGACCACCAGGGCACCGCCGGCGCCCGCCTCGTCCCGCCGGCCGCCGTGAAGGTGCTCGCCGTGAGCGCCGACCAGTACGCGCTGATCATGTCCGCGCTGGACTTCCTGTCCACCGAAAGCGAGATCCGGACCGCCTACCGGGGTGGCTCCAAGTTCTCCGACTGCGAGCTGTACGAGGAGGCTCATCGGCAGATCTACGCCGCGATCGGTGCGCCGGACTACCCGGGAATGGATGACCGCTGATGCCCACGCCGATCACAGACCTCACCGACGCCGCCGTCCTGAGCATCCGCGCCCACTACGTCACCGGCCAGGTCGACCTCGACACCGCCCTCGACCGCATCCAGTTCGGCGGCACGACCGTCCTCAACCGGGACGTCGCCGCCGAAATCCTGCGGCAGCCGATCAGCGCCGAGCAGGTCAAGGCCAGCGCCGGGCGGGACGTCACCGCGGAGCAGATCGCGGGCCGACTCGGGGAGGTGACCGCGTGACCACCTTCAGGACAGGCGACCAGGCCCGTGACCGCGACACCTCACAGATCGTCGAAGTGCTGGCGGTCGGTGAGTGCCCCGACGCCGGCCGGGACTTCTGCCCCAGCCGCGAGATCATTCGGGCTGTTGATCCCGACACCGGTGAGGCCGACTGGTTCCACGCCGACGAGTTCGAGAAGGTCGCCTGATGCCCGAGCCCACCGGCGACACGATCACCCTCATCGGCCGTTCCTACGGCAAGGTCGTCATCACCGTCAGCCGCGCCGAATACGAGCAGGCCAAGGCTGAGGATCGGGTCGACCACCTGCTCGACGCCTACCTGTCGGACATGGACGAGACCACCACCGTCACCGAGCCTGACGGCACCACCTACGAGCCGTCCGGCGACATCAGCGACACATGGCACGAAGACCCCAACGACGAGGAGGAAGCGTGATGGACCGCGACGAACTTGCCCGGCACCTGTACGTCCACTTCCATGACCAGGACGGCGGTGGTGCGGTTATGCAGCGCTGCGGCGCCGAGGAATGGGACACGGGGCAGGCCAAGGCTGAAGACCGGGCCCAGTGCTACGCCATGGCCGACCAGCTGATCGCCGAAGGGCGGGTGCCCGCATGACCGACCATCAGTTCCGCGAAGGCCAGCGCGTCTGGCACCGTCAGCGCAGGGAGTACGGCATCTACATCAAGCAGGACTGGATCAAGTCCGAAAGCATCGTTGCGTTCCCCCGCGGCCACGTCGCCGGTTTCCCGGCCGAGGACGAGGAGTGCCGGGTCACCACCGCACAGCTCGTGCCGGCCGACGAGGCGGACGCCTGATGGACAACATCGAGAAATACGCCGTTGAACTCGTGGCGGGCGGCGCCGAGACCATGGCCTACTACGACACCAACGAAGAGCAACGGCTCAACGATGTCGACCGGCGAGCGGCCGGCGACCTCGCGCTCAAGATGGCGGTCGCCGTCCAGAGCAACCCGGAGACGTTTCTCGCCTGGTACCTGTCGACCACCGGCAAGGAGGTGGAGATCTGATACCGATCACCATCAGCGGCACCCTCGACGACGACACCCCGATCATCAAGGTCGGCGGCGACCTCACCGAAGAGTTCGAGCTGTCCGACGAGAGCGCCTACGACGACGACCTGATCGCCGTCTCGGACGGCACCGTTCTGCACGTGCGGTACACCGACGCCGGGCAGTGGCGCATCGATGCCCTCGTGGTCGGCGCCGGCACCGTCGAAATCCAGTCCAGCCCCGACGGGCACGACGAGGCAACCCTGCACCTTCCGGACGGTCCGGCGTGGGTTGTGCACGGCATCGGCTGGGCAAAGTCGTGACCGGTCACCGCCCCGACCCGGCCATGCTGCGCTCCCGCTACCTGGACATGACTGACCCGCACGACGGCAACGACGGCTCCGGGCCGCCCAGTATCCGGGTTGTCTCCTACCTCGGCGACTTCGACGACTACTACGAACTCAACCTGCTCGGCCCGTACGAGACGGCCACCTCCCGCGACACGGACCTGCAGCGGATTCAAGCGCTGCCCGGCATGCACGGCAAGCTCGAATTCGAGCCATGCAGCCTCTCGCTGGTCGAGGTAGGCCACACCCGTTACGACGCCGAACGCGAAGACGTCGAACGGGCCACCACGTTCCGCGAGTTCATGGCCGGGTTCGACCACGACGACGACTGGCTCACCGAGGACGACGAGTGATGGCCGGGGCCGAACTCGCCCAGCGCATCGCCGGCCTGCTCCGGGACAGCGGCGCCGCGTACGCCGAGTTCGACGACTCGGCCACCGACGGACAGTGCTGGATCGTCGACAGCAGCGACAGCTGGCGTGCCGGGCTGGCCGAGGCCATCGCAGCCGAGCTTGAGCGCGGCTACTACATCAGCCCGAGGCCGACACCCGAGCAGCTCGCCACCCTGCCCCGGCCGCGCCGCCGGCTCAAGGCGTGCGTCGAGAACTGGCCCGGCGCCGAAATTGACGGCGACTACGACCCGCGGTGCTGCCGCTTCCCGAAGTCGTGCTCGGCCAGCGTGTACGACGATGAGCACGTCACCGACGACGACCTGGAGCCGCAACGGTGAACCACCGACCAGCGCGCCTTACAGTGATCCAGTGACCCACCGGGTAGTCGTCTCACCTCAGCGTGGCCGGCTCGACCGGGATGCGCTCCGTGCGGCATTGGAGGCGATGCCGGGCGGCGCCATCTACGTCCGCGAGGCCGAAACCGGCGACGGGCAGTACGCGATCGTCGTCTCTGATCGGCCGTACGGCAAGACCGAGGCGGATGCGGCGTACCGGGTCGGCCACGAGTCGCCACCGGGTGGACGTTGAAACGGGTTGAAACCCGAGCCGTTTCCGCAGATGGTCGCGTCTCGTTGAGCCATTCCGCCGCCGATAGTTGCGCCACCAGCAAACCGGACGCCGTGTGCGTTAGAACAAACGAACGGCTGACACAACCCCCGTCTGGACGGACGATCCCGCCAGGCGCTGACTGGAATCAGTCAAGCGAATACAGCGACCCCGGCCGAAAACTTGATTCTGAAAGTTTCCCCGTAACCGGTCACAGCAGAACACCGGTAGCCACCATGCGATCTCGTAACGTGATCGAAACAAGACACGGGGAGGCACCCATGCACCTGGCAGGAGACGACACCCGAGACCTACGCACCCTCCACGAACCACACCCCGCCGAAACCGGACTCCCCGCCGACGACACCGAAACCGGCATCCGCCGCTGGTCCAACCGCCTCTTCTGGACCGGCCTCGCCATCCTCGCCCTCGAATACGTCGGCAGCCTCGCCATCGCCGTCATCGCCGAAAACGGCGGCGGCCTCAACGACCCCGACGCCCAAATGTTCGGCACCCTCGCCGCTATCGGCCTCGTCGCCGCCGCACTCGGCTTCATCCTCCTCGCCGGACTCGAACGCCTCGGCCGCCAATCCCGGGCCCTCATGCGCCGCGCCGTCGTTCGCGCCGAAACCAACGCCGGCATCGGCGAAGCAAACGCAAAACAGATCAGCGAGCTCGCCGAACAAGTCGCCGTCAACAACCGGCTCGCCGCCGAAGGAATCGTCACCCTCAGCACCATCGAGAAACGCCTGGTCGTCCTTGAAGCAGGCGTTGCCGCCGTCCCCGACTTCGCGAACGGCCTCGCCAAAGGCGCCCAGGTCGCTGCGAGCGTCCTCGGCCTCGACAAGGAATAGACGGATCATGGTGGTCTAGACGTCCGGATATCCCCACCACTAGACGTCCGGACGGCCACCCATACGGTCGTGCGGTGATCACTCCGCAGTCCGGCGGCAGCCTCTACGAGCAACTCGCCGCCCGCCTGCGCGCCGACATCCTCAACGGCACCTACCGCACCGGCCAGCGCCTACCGTCCGAGCGAACTTTGATCGAAGAGCTCGGCCTGGCACGGGAAACTGTTCGACGCGCCGTCGCCGTGTTACGCCAGGAGGGCCTTGTCGTCGTCGAACGGGGTCATGGTGTAGTAGTGCGCGAACAGCCCGACCGCCAGGATCTGATACCGCCCGCCGGCGCAACCGTGACCATCCGCATGCCTACCGCGGAGGAGCGCGCCGCCCACGACATCCCGGACGGGGTGCCGGTCTTCTGGGTGATAGAAGCCGACGGGACCGCGGCGGTATATCCGGGTGATCGGTGGCATCTGCGCTGGCCTGACGTCTAACCCGGTCCGTTTCTTGCCCATCGTCACGATATGCGTACGCCTCAACACACCCCTATGTGAGCCTTCGG
>KL571198.1:160272-161474 GCA_000715855.1 Actinoplanes liguriensis | reverse complement strand
ACCGGGGTGGGACCCGGCGCGCCGCCGTTCAGCTCGGCACGCCAGTCGCCGGCCGGAGGTGCGGTGACCGCCGTGGCCGCCGTGGCCGCCGTTCCGTTCAGACCCGGCGCGGCGCCGTTGAGATCGGCACGCCAGTCACCGCCGGGAGTCGCGGTCGCGCGGTATCCGGAGACCGGAGCAGCGCTGGTGGTGGTGCCGCCGTTCAGGTCGGCGCGCCAGTCCCCACCCGGAGTCGCGGTCGCGCGGTACCCCGCCGCGCCCGACGTGGGCGCAGCGGTACCGCCGTTGAGCTCGGCCCGCCAGTCGCCGCCGGGAGCGTCCGCACCGGCGCGGAAGGTGCCGGTGTCCGACGGACCGCCGCGATAGCCGGGACCGGCCGGGGCAGCGCCGCGCTGGTTACCGGTGCCGCCCTGACCGCCGTCCCACGGGGTGCCGTTGGACGGTGATCCCGGAGCGCGTCGGTCATCCTGGCCACGGGGCGCGCCGCCCCCACCCCCGAAAGGGGGTTCATCACGGTCATCCCGACGGCGGGGAGCCCCGTACCGATCGGTCTCCTCGTCGAATGCCGGTGGTTCCTGCTGGACCCAGGAGGACGGCCCGCCGGGCAGCTCACGCTGCGCGCCGTAGGCGGGTTTCCGCTGGTCACGCCAATCCTGCTGCTCGCTGTAGCCGTTGTCCCGTCGCTGCAGGGCGGCGGGCAGCTCGCGCATGCCGTAGCTCGGATCACGGGACGGGTTGCCGGGTGACAACTCTCGCGCGCCGTTCACCCGGCGGGTGTCGGACCAGGACTGATCCTCATACCCACCCTGGCGTGGCCCGCGCTGTGGCTCCGGAGCGCCGTAGCCGTCCGGAGAGCCGTAACCGCCCTGCCGGGGACCGCGGTCGGGCTCGGGGGCGCCATAGCCGTTCTGACGCGGCCCACGGTCCATCTCCGGGCCGGCGAAGCCGTTCTGACGAGGCTCCGGCGCGGCGGCGTAGCCGTTCTGGCGGGGCTCGCGCTCGTCGGGCCACTGCGAACGGCCGGACGGCAGCTCGCGCTGAGCGTCATAGCCCGGCTCGGACCAGCCGGAACGCCCGGCCGGAAGCTCACGGGGCCGCGGCGGCATGGGGCCGTGGCGCCAGCCCTCCGCGGCGTAGTCGTCCTCGCGACGGGCCTGACGGCCCGGCCAGGCCTCGGGTTCCTGTCTCTTATACACATCTCT
>KL571198.1:159796-160061 GCA_000715855.1 Actinoplanes liguriensis | reverse complement strand
GTCGTACTGCTCGCTGCGGAAGCGGCCGGAAGCGGCAGGGTCGGGCTGGTCGGCGCCGTTCCACGGAGCGCCGCCGGGCATCGCGCTGCGCGGGGTCGCAGGGCCGGGCATCGCCCCGCCGTTCGACCAGCCGCCGCTGCTCTGCTGCGGCATGGCACTGCCCTGCGCCGGCATCGCGCTGCGCGGCGCGGGCATGGCGCTGCGCTGACGAACACCGGAACCGTCCGGCATTCCACCAGCGGGCAGCGGGCCCTGTCTCTTATAC
>KL571198.1:153477-159560 GCA_000715855.1 Actinoplanes liguriensis | reverse complement strand
AGCTGGAGGGCTGATCGGCCTGGGCGCCGCTGTCGTCCTGCCGCATCTGCTCGCGACGGGCCGCCTCGGCACGCCAGGCCAGCACGCGCGGGTCTTCCTCGCCACGGCTCCACTGGCCGGTGTCCGGGTCGCGGGTCCAGTTGCTGGTGTCCGGCTCCGCCTCCCACGAGGTGGTGTCCTCGCGCCAGTTCGTCGGGTTGGCGTTGTAGCGCTTCGGCCCGCGGGCACCGCGACGGCTCTCGCCACGCTGGCGCTCCGGCAGGCCACCGGTGCCGGCCGCGCTCTCGACCGGGCTGCTCGGGCCGGTCGGCGGGGCATCGTCGGGCGCCCGGCGTGCGGACGGGGGACGAACGCCGTACTGAATAGGGGTCTGGCCGTTGTTGCGCTCGCCATAGGCACCGCTCGGCTCGCCATAGGCGCCGCTGTCCTGCTCCGCGGGGTAAGGGCGGCGGGCCGGCTCGTCGGCCTCGTAGTTACGGCGGATCGAACGGCTGCCCCACGACGGCGCGGGCGGGCCCGGATCGGGCGCGGGGGAACCCGACGCGAAGATGTTGCCGGTGTCGGCGTGACCTGCCCAATTGTCCTGGTCGGGGGTGCCGGACCAGCCGGTGCCGCCGGACGGCTGCACGTCGGGCTCGGGCGCTCGTCGGCGGCCACGTCGCGTCGACCACTCGTCGTCGGCCCGGCGCCAGGCAGCCCGGTCGTCCTCCCGGACGAAGTGCCGGCCGTCGTCGCGCGGGCCGCTCTGCCAGCCCGGACCGTCGGACCGGTCCCAGCCGGCGACGTCGGTGGTGTTCTCCCCCGGGGAGCGTCGGTCGGGAGCCCGCGACGACGAGGGCGCGGCGCTCTCGGCCGACCAGGAACCGCTGGCCGGCGCGGACGGCGACCAGGAGTCGGCAGCGGGCCGCTGCTGCCAGGACGGGGTGGGCGGCGGCGCGGACTGCTGCCACGACGGCGTCGGAGCCGACTGCTGCTGCCACGAGGGGGTCTGCGAGGCCTGGCCGGACTGCTGCCAGGACGGCGTCTGCGCGGACGGCTGCTGCCAGGACGGCGTGCTGGAGCTGCTCCACGTCTGCTCGACGGGAGTGGTCGCGGCACGGCCCGGCGGATCCGCGTCGCGCTGCCAGGACGGGGTCTCCGACCAGCTCGACGAGACATCCCGGCTGCTGTCCCGGCCGGACTCCAGCGCGGGCGTGGGCCAGGCGGTGCCGGAGATGGTCGGGCGGTCCGGCACGGCGGGGCGGTCGACCGACGTCTCCGCCTCGTTGTCCGACTGCCAGGCCTCGGTGGTCGAACGCCAGACGTGCGAGCCGGTGGACGAGCGCCACTCGGTGGTCTGCCGCCAGCGCGCGCCGGTGGCCCGCCACTCCGACGTCTGCGTGCGCCAGCCGGCGCCGTCAGCGGGGAAGGTGGGGCGGCCGGTGGAGGCGACGTCGGACCAGCGGTTCGCCGGCTCGATGGCCTGACCGCCGCCGCCCGTGTACGGCTCGACCTCACTCTGCTGCGCCCACGCGTCCGCGCGGCGCTGCCAGGTGAGTGCCTCGGGGCTCGGCGTCATGCTGCCGGTGTCGGTCAGGGCCGACCACCGGGTGCCGGATTCGTCGACGTCTGTTTCCGGGATGGGCCAAGCGTCCGCACCGCGCCGATCGCGCGACATGCGGGCACCGTAGTCCCACTCCCGTTGGTCCACCTGAAAAGGGTGACGTGCCGGAGACGGAACCGCAACGCCTCACAGCGACGGCTTGCTCACCCGACCCGGTATTTTCGCAGATCTATCAGCTTTTCTGCCCTCCACAGGAAGACCTCGGAAAACTCCTGCTGAGGGTCTTTCCCCAAGAGTTGTCCACATGCTGTGCACAGGCCTGCCCACAGGCAGAAGGCATGCTGTCCACAACTTGTCCCAAGACTCGTCCACCGGGGCAGTTGGGCTGGTGGACGCCAGGTTCGTAGAGTGGGCCATCGCTCTGATCGACTGGTTGTGCTGAAGTCCCGACGGGATCGGCCGAACGGATCATCAGAGGGTAGTTGGATCGTGATGGCGGCATGATCATTTAGGGGGGATGTCCCGGTGTCGATCACCGACGACGCACGGCCGGATCCGCGTCCCCCATCTCAGCCGTCCGGGGGACCCCAAGGCGGCGGTTTCGCCCGCTCCGAGTCACCGAACGAGGGTCGGTTCGACAAGGCGCCCCCGCAGGACGTGGCAGCCGAGCAGGGCGTGCTGGGCGGCATGCTGCTCTCCAAGGACGCGATCGCCGACGTGGTCGAGATCCTGAAGACCAACGACTTCTACCGGCCGGTCCACGCCACCGTCTACGACGTCATCCTCGATCTGTACGGGCGCGGCGAGCCGGCCGACGCCCTGACCGTGGCCGCCGCTCTGGCCGACAGCGGCGAGCTGCAGCGCATCGGTGGTGTGCCCTACCTGCACACGATGATCGAGAGCGTCCCGACCGCGGCCAACGCCTCCTACTACGCGCGGATCGTCGCCGACCGGGCCATCCTGCGCCGCCTGGTCGAGGCCGGCACGAAGATCGTGCAGCTGGGCTACAACACCAGCGGCAACGCCGGCGGTGACGTCGACGACATCGTCGACCGCGCCCAGCAGGCCATCTACGACGTCACCGAGAAGCGGGTCAGCGAGGACTTCGCGGCCCTCGGCGACATGCTGCAGCCGACGCTCGACGAGATCGAGGCGGTCGGTGCGGCCGGCGGCGTCATGTCCGGCGTTCCCACCGGCTTCGCCGACCTGGACAGGCTGCTCAACGGCCTGCACCCCGGCCAGCTGATCATCGTGGCCGGTCGTCCCGGTCTCGGGAAGTCGACCGCCAGCATGGACTTCGCCCGTAACGCGGCGATCCGGCACGGCTGCGCCAGCGCCATCTTCTCCCTGGAAATGAGCAAGATCGAGATGGTGATGCGGCTGCTCTCCGCCGAGGCGCGGGTGCCGCTGCACACCCTCCGGTCCGGTCAGCTCTCCGACGACGACTGGACCAAGCTGGCCCGGCGCATGGGCGAGATCAGCGAAGCTCCGATCTTCGTCGACGACACACCGAACATGAACCTCATGGAGATCCGCGCCAAGGCCCGCCGCCTCAAACAGCGGCACAACCTGAAGATGCTGGTCATCGACTATCTCCAGCTGATGTCCTCGCCGAAGAAGACGGAGAGCCGCCAGCAGGAGGTCTCCGAGCTGTCCCGTGGCCTCAAGCTCTTGGCCAAGGAGATCGAGTGCCCGGTGATCGGCGTGAGCCAGCTGAACCGTGGCCCCGAGCAGCGCACCGACAAGCGGCCCCAGCTGTCCGACCTGCGTGAGTCCGGCTCCATCGAGCAGGACGCCGACGTGGTGATCCTGCTTCACCGTGACGACTACTACGACAAGGAGTCGCCGCGGGCTGGGGAGGCCGACTTCATCGTGGCCAAGCACCGTAACGGCCCGACCGACACGATCACGGTGGCGGCGCAGCTTCACCTGTCCCGATTCGTGGACATGGCCATCTAGAGGAAGTCGCTGGTGGGCGGGGCCACCTCGCCCACCACATCTCGCCGGGATTGTCTCGCTCGCCGCCGCGTCTTGCCGGGGCTGTCCTGCTTGCCTACCGCGTCTCGCCGGCTGTCCAGCTTGCCTGCCGCGTCTCGCGGGGCTGTCTTACTCCGTTGCCATGATTTCGTCGGGCTGTCTTGCTCGCCCGCCGCGTCTTGTCGGGGCTATGTCGCGGACGGTCGGCGGCTTCGTGCTGGGCCAACCCGGGGGTGGCGCGGACGGTTGGGCGGCTTTTGCGCTGGGCAGGCCCGCCGGCGGCGCGGACGGTCGGTTGGGCGGCTTTGGGCTTGGCCGGCCCGGGAGCGGCGCGGACGATCGGGCGGCTTCTTGCTGGGCAGGCTCGGCGGCGGCGCGGACGGGCACGCAGCCGCTCGGGCGGTCAGGCGGCTTCGTGGTGGACGGGGGCGGGGGCCTCGTCCGGCTGGCTGTGTGCGGTGACCAGCTGCTCGACCTGGCGGTGCTTGCCGGCGGCGGCGTGCTGGACGGTCTCCACGATCACCCGGGCCAGGGTGTCCACGTTCCATTGGCGGCACGCCTGCGGGTCGAGGCGCAGGCCGACGAGGTCGCCGTCGGCGTTCACGGTGGCGTGGACGGCGCCGTCCGCGGAGGCGGCACTCACCTGCATCGTGGCCAGGCTGCGCTGGAGTTCGTCCACTCCGGAGCGTAGTTCCTCATACCGGCCGTAAACGTCTTCAAGATCGTTGCGCAGCGCCTGATTTGCCGCGCGATCAGCAGTTTCAGTCACGGTTGTTCCTCCGTTCGCCACGACAGGGGGCGACGTGACAATACCCAAGATCCGCGACGTTGCGTATTCCGTCGACTTCGTAACGCGAACGAAAAGAGAGGTCTATCGAAATAGTTCACTTTAAAGTGACGGGATGACTCCGAATTGTGGTCACTGAGCGTGATCAATGACACTATCGACCGTCCGGCAATAGGCCACCGAAGGCCAGTTGTTGCTGCTAGCCGTGTCAGGGGGCGGGCAATCGGCGGCGCGAAGGTTGAGTAACGCATGGTCGCTCTCGGTCAACGGGGTCTGGCCGGCACGCTTCAGTGACGTATCGCGGCCGTCCCAATTTGCGGGCAGCCGAGTATCACCGAGTAGACCGGCAAATGTGGCGAGCGCCACGTACATCGCCGAATCGGCTGGTTGTGGCGCTGCCGATCAGCCAATGATCAGCTCCAAGTGGTGCAGGACCGCCTCGGCGATCAGGGCGCCCACGAATCAGAAGGGCGAGCGTTGCGGGACCACCCAATGCCGGTGACCCTGGGTCGACCGGTCGGTCAGGTCAGCGCCTGATCGAGCCGCGGCACCGTCCCGGATGGCGACCGGCCCGAGACACATCAGAGGTCGCGGCCGAAGCGGTGAATGGCGACCGGGAGCGGCGGCTGGAGGAAGCGGCGACCCGGTCGGCGGCGCGGTCGGGCGTGGCGAGGGATGGGCGGCAGCGGAGAGCGGCAAACAGCACGCGGGGCCCGACCCCACCAGCCCGAAGGCGGTAGGGACAGGCCCCGCGGATCGTCAGCAAATGAACGAGCCGTCAGACGGAAGGTCAGACCGCCGACGGACCAGGAGCAGGCAACCGGCGTCGAAGGTCAGTCGAAGAGGTCGTGCAGGAAGCCGCGACGACGGTAGTGCCCGTGATGCCGATAGTGCCCGTGGTGCCCGTAGTGCGGCGCCGGCGGATAGTGGGCCGCGGGCGGCGGGTAGTGCGCGGTCGGCGGCGCGTGGTGCACCGGCGCGCCATAGGCGGGCGGCGGCGGGGGCGGCGGAACATATCCGTGCCCACCGTGCGGGGCCGGCGGGGGTGGCGGCGTGTGGGCGGCAGGGCCCGGCGCCGGCGCGGAACGGTTGTAATTGGCCTCGGCTGCGAAGAGCTTTTCCAGCTCGCCACGGTCCAGGAAGATGCCGCGGCACTCGGTGCACTGGTCGATCGTGACGCCGCTGCGCTCGTAGACCCGCATCTCGCCGTGGCACTTGGGACAGGTCATCTGCATCTCATTGACGGTACAAGGCGATGTCATGCCACGGGGCGGAAGAACCTGTGCGTCTGCTGTGCAGCGAGTGACGGCGCCCAGACCAGGAAGGCCACGGGGTAGAGCAGGTACCCGAACCGGGTGGTCGGCATCAGCAGGATCGCGGCGAGCAGCCCCCATCCGCAGAACAGTGCCGCGGCCCCGGCGTCCCGGGGTGGCCGGCGCAGCAGCTGCCATCCGATCACCAGCGCCGCCGCGCCGAGCAGGGCCGCGGCGACGATGTGCCCGCCGGGCAGGTGCTGCGCGATCAGGTAGCCCGGGAACGGGGACTGTGCGGGGCTGGTGACCAGGCCGTGCCCGAGCGGGAAGCGCAGCACGTTCTCGACCAGCGAGTCCGCGTTCACCAGCAGCGGTGGGACCAGGGCGAGAACGGGCAGGCCGAGTGCGAACGGGAGGAACCGCCTGCCTCGTCCGGTGACCAGGGCCAGGACGGCGAGCACGGCCACGACCGGGAACGCGAACAGTTTCGCGGCCGCGGCGGCTCCCACCGCGACGCCGGACC
>KL571198.1:147015-153204 GCA_000715855.1 Actinoplanes liguriensis | reverse complement strand
GCACCGGAATGTCGTCACCACCCGTCGCCAGCGTCAACGCGGTCACCGGGAGCACGGTGGCCGCCTGAATCGCCCGTACGGGAAAAGCCTTGAAAGAACGCAGGAGCGCAACCGCCGAGCCCACCGCGAGCACCGCGGTGATCGCGAACCAGACCCGCGCATCTGTCCACCAATGATCACCAGCGAGCGCCCGTGGAAGCCCGAAGATCGCCATACCGGGCTGGTACGGCCGGTAGCCCATCAGCCGCTCGTCGATCGGAAGCGCGGCGATGTCGGCGCGGCTCAGGTACGGCGTCCCGTGCTCGAG
Organism: Actinoplanes liguriensis; assembly: GCA_000715855.1. Lineage (GTDB taxonomy): Bacteria > Actinomycetota > Actinomycetes > Mycobacteriales > Micromonosporaceae > Actinoplanes > Actinoplanes liguriensis. The sequence continues at coordinate 152,897 of KL571198.1, read as the reverse complement.
CAGCGACTTCCCCATCGCCTCGACGACGAGGACCTCCTCCTGCGCGCGATCGGTGCGCCCGGCGGCCCGCTGCACCGACTCCACGATCATCGGGACAAGTGCCACGGCAGCCCAGGTCAGCCACGCGAGCCAGGTCCGGAAACGATCTCCGGAGACGGACCGCACGAGGAGCTGGACGAGCACCACCAGCACCGCCGCCAGGTAGCCCCACCAGGCGATCAGTCCCCACGCCCGGTGCGGCAGCAGCGTCGAGGTCAGCCCGGTGACGAGCGCGAACGCCGCCGAGATCAGATACAGCCCGAGATCGGCCGCCAGCTCACCGACGCGTTTTGTCACGCGGGCAAGTGTGGCAGAGAAGATCTCCCTGCTCCGGCGGCCCGTCGGGCCGGCATCCGCACCACCGCGCCGACGTCGTGCAGCGCCGATGCGAGCATTCCGGGTCGTCCGCCGGAGCCGCGCTGCAGCGTCCCGACGAATCGCGCCGCGGACAGCGGCCGGGCGAACAGGCGCCCCTGACCGGCGACGCACCCGAGCTCCCACAGCGCCCGTCGCTGCGGCTCGCTCTCCACGCCTTCGGCCACGACCGTCAGATGGAGGTTGCGGGCCAGGTCGACGGTGGTATGTGTATAAGAGACAGTCTCCACGGCGGCCACGAACTCCCGATCGATCTTGAGTTCGTGCACCGGGATCCGGGAGAGCACGGAGAGCGAGGACACCCCGGTCCCGAAGTCGTCCACGGCGAGCCGCACACCGGCGTTGCGCAGCTCCGCGAGGGTCTGCTCGACCACGTCGATCTGACTGATCGTGAGCGTCTCGGCGAGTTCCAGGATCAGCAGCGTGGGGGACACGTCATGGTGTTCCAGCCGGGCCAGTACGGCGGCCGGGAAGCTCGGGTCGAGCAGGCTGCGCGGCGACACGTTGACCGCGACCGGCAGGTCGAAGCCGGCCTCGCGCCACGTCTTCATGGCGAGCAGCGACTGTTCCAGGACCGCGTCGGCGAACGCCGGCAGCTGCCCGGAGCGCTCGACCGCGTCGAGGAACTGCACCGGGGTGAGGTCGCCCTGGTCGGGGTGCTTCCACCGGGCCAGGGCCTCCGCCGCGATCACCTCGCCGCTGCCCAGGTCGACGATCGGCTGGAAGTCCACAGTGAACTCGTGTTCGCTGACCGCGCGCCGCAGCTCGCCGGTGAACATCAGCCGGTCCACATCCGTGGTGTCCCGCGCGTGCGCGTAGATCGTGGTCTGCTCGCCCGCGCGTTTCGCCTGGTACATGGCGATGTCGGCGCGCCGCATCAGCTCCTCGACGCTGCCCGCGCCGGCCGCCAGCGCGATGCCGCCGGCCGCCTCGACGGTGATCAGCATGCCGTCGACGTCGATCTCCGGCTCGAGCGCGCTGAGCATCGTGGCCGCGCGGTGCCCGGCCAGCGCGGGGGTGGGCAGGCCGGCGAGCAGCACCGCGAACTCGTCGCCGCCGAGCCGGGCGACCAGGTCACCGGGCTCCGCCGCGTTGTTCAGCCGGCGCGCCACCTCGCGCAGGACGTCGTCGCCGGCCGCGTGCCCGAGGGTGTCGTTCACCTCTTTGAAGTGGTTCAGGTCGATGAGCAGCAGCGCTACCAGGCCGTCGTGGCCGGGGTCGGTGAAGAGGCGGCCGGCGCGGTCGTACAGCTGGCGCCGGTTCGGCAACCCGGTGAGCGGATCGTGGGTGGCGGCGTGCTCGTTCTCCGCGGCGATGCGCGCGAGTTCCGCGTACGCCTGAGCATTGCGGATCGCCGTGCAGACCGCCGACGCGAAGGTGCGCAGCTTGTACTGCTCCACCTCGGTGAGCCGCACCTCCCCGCCGAACCGCAGCCGCAGCACCCCGACGCGCATGCCGCCGTCGTGTGCGACCAGGTCCACCGTGGTCTCACCGGGCCGGGACGGACCCCGCACCAGCGGGCTGCTGTCTCTTATACACATGTGTATAAGAGAAGATCTGTGCCGCGCGGGTCGTCGCGGAGTGCAGCACCTGATCGAGGTCGACGGCGTTCAGCTCGTCGGTGGCCTTGGCCAGGCGTTGCCAGGACTCGCGCTCCTGCCTCGTCCGGGTGGTGCGCGACTGCCAGAGGTGCATGCAAGCCACAACGAGCGGGACGACGAGCAGAAGCAGCACGTTCGCGTGGGTGGCGAGGACCCAGAGCACCCCGAGGATCGCGAAGAACTGGCCGATGTGCCCGATGATGTTGCGGGTCCAGTTGTGCCAGACGGCCTGCCGCAAACTGATCCGCGAGTCGGCCGCCATGATCGGCACGAAGACCAGGTCGTCGACCAGGATGAACGCGAGCATGGCGACGGTCACGGCGAGGACCGGCAGCTCGGGATCGGTCAGGTGCGGCCGGATCCCGAAGAGGGTCAGCACCACGGCCGCGGAGCTGACCGTCAGGGACTCCTTGGCCACCGCGAACGCTGTCTTGCGTGGCCCGGAGCGGGACCAGATCTTCAGTACGGCCTGACCGGCGACCGCGCAGAGCAGCACCCAGGGCGCGGGCAGGAGGATCAGCCCAACCAGCACCGGCACTTCACCCCAGGCGGTGCCGTTGAGGCTGGACTTGATCCGGACGTAGACCCGGAGCCGGTTGGCGGCGATCACCGAGGCGCACAGCAGCGCCAGGGCGAACACCGGAGGGTGCGGTTCAGGGTTGCGGTAGGTGTAGATCGCCCAGGACAGGGCAACGCCGGCCCCCAGCACGACGACGAGACCGACGAGCAGCCGGAGCCGCTGATCGGTCGCGTCGTCGTTGGTGCCGGTCTCAGACATGATGTCCTTGTCGCCGAACGCAACTGAGCCGTAGCTCAGGGTTCAAGGCTATTCATCTGCGCCGTTTCGCGCATCCCTGTCTTTTTTAGCCCCAGTCGTTGCTGCCGCGCATGGCTCTCTCCTCACCGATGGCGTTTCGTGGCCGGGATTGCCGGCGCCCGCCCGCCGTGTCTCTTCTTCCGTCCACTAACGACGCTGTGATGCGGTCTGTCGCGACAAGGCAGAACGTTAGGCGTCGATCATGCCGTTTTCCAGCGTATCGTGTCGGTATGCGCAGATTGCGGTAAGAGCCTCGGGGCTGCTTACGGACAGTTTCCGAATGGCAACTGAATGCGATGAACAATGTGGTCCCGAATACAATTTTCATTGTCATCGCAACGGCCCTGGCCAGTGCCGGAACCCTACGAAGCCGGTATGGACAAAGTGTGAAGCCGATCCGGCCCGGATGCGAACGCGGTTCCCCCGATAGCTCTATAAGCTCCCGGTATGCCCCAGGAAAAGCATCTGACGCATGTCGACGAGACCGGCGCCGCGCGGATGGTCGACGTGTCCGCGAAGACGGTGAGCGAGCGGCGCGCCGTCGCTGCGGGCACCGTCCGGACCACGCCGGAGGTGATCGCGTTGCTGCGCGCGGACGACCTGCCGAAGGGTGACGCCCTCGCGGTGTCCCGCATCGCCGGGATCATGGGCGCCAAACGGACACCGGACCTGATCCCGCTCTGTCATCCGATCGGGTTGCACGGTGTCAAGGTCGAGCTGGAGCTCGGCGAGGGCATGGTGGAGATCACAGCGATCACCAAGACCGCCGACCGCACCGGCGTCGAGATGGAGGCGCTCACCGCGGTCGCGACGGCCGGCCTCGCGATGATCGACATGATCAAGGCAGTTGACCCGGCGGCGAGCCTCGACGCGGTCCGGGTGCTCCGCAAAGAAGGCGGAAAAACCGGCGATTGGGTACGTCCGGAGGACCGCCCGTGACCATCCGAGCGCGCGTCATCGTCGCGTCCAACCGCGCCGCCGCGGGCGTCTACGCCGACACCAGCGGCCCCCGCCTCGTCGCCGGCCTGCGCGACCTCGGGTGCGAAGTGGACGAACCGGTCGTCGTCCCGGACGGTGACCCGGTCGCCGAAGCGCTCCGGGCAGCCGTCGCCGACGGCGTGGACGTCGTCCTGACCAGCGGCGGGACGGGTGTGACCCCGACCGACCGCACCCCGGAGGCGACCCGCGGCCTGCTCGACTTCGAGATTCCCGGCATCGCCGAGGCGATCCGCGCGTACAGCCGGGACAGGGTCCCCGCCGCCGCCCTCTCCCGCGGCCTCGCCGGGGTCGCCGGTCGCACACTGATCGTCAACCTGCCGGGCTCGACCGGCGGCGCCAAGGACGGTCTCGCCGTGCTCGGCCCGTTGCTTGTCCACACGGTCGACCAGATCCGCGGCGGGGACCATTAGGCTCGACAGGTGAGCGCTGACGAGAATCTCCCGGTCGGCTGGGACCAGGCCCGTGAGCTGGCGTACCAGGCCGGTCTCGCCGTGTCGGGCGGCACCGAGCGGGTCCCGCTCTCCGCCGGCGACGGCCGCACCCTCGCTGAGCCGTTGCGTGCCCTCACCGCCCTGCCCGCGTTCCCCACGTCGAGCCTGTCTCTTATACAGGTCGGAGGACGGCACTTGCGTCGAGATCGCCACCGGCGCGATGGTGCCCGAGGGCGCGGCCGCGCTGATCCGCGTCGAGGAGTCGGCCACCGACGCGAACAGCCTGGTCAGCGGCGTTCCACGGCCAATGGCGGAGTGGCGCCTGCCCGGCGAGGAGGCCACGCTGGGCGAGGAGCTGTTCCCGGCCGGCACTCCGGTCGACCCCGCGGTCATCGGGGTCGCGGCCACCTGTGGATTTGAGTTCCTGACCGTCCGCCCGTCGCCGCGCGCCGCCCTGCTCGTCTTCGGCGACGAGCTGCTCACCTCCGGCCCGCCCGGCGCCGGTCGAGTCCGTGACTCACTCGGCCCGCAGGTCCCGTCCTGGCTGCGCCGCTACGGTGCCACCGTGACTTCGGTCACCGGCCCGGTCAAGGACACGCTGGGCGCCCACCTCGATGCGATCCGCGCCGCGCTGGAGACCTCCGATGTGGTCTGCACCACCGGCGGCACGATGCACGGCCCGGTCGACCACCTGCACCCGTCGCTGGCCGAGCTCGGTGCGGACTACGTGGTGAACACCGTCGGCGTCCGTCCCGGCTTCCCGATGCTGCTGGCCCGCGTCCCCGCGGCCGACGGCCGTTTCCGCTTCCTTGCCGGCCTCCCCGGCAACCCGCAGTCCGCGGTGATCGCCCTGGTCAGCCTGATCGCGCCGCTGCTCGCCGGTCTCGCCGGCCGCCCGTTCACCACCGATCTGCCGCTCGTCGAGGCCGCCACCCCGATCGCCGGCCGCGGCCGCGACACCCACCTGGCGCTCGCCGCGCTCGACCCCACCGGCCGCATCGCCACACCGGTCGGCCACGTCGGCTCCGCCATGCTCCGCGGCCTCGCCAACGCCCACGGCTTCGCCGTCGTCCGCCCCGGTGTCAAGATCGCCGCCGGCGACATGGTTCCTTTCCTGCCCCTCCCGCTGTTCCCCGGAGAACGCGCATGACTGCTGTGGTCGCATTGGCCGAGGTCCTGGACAGTCCGCTCGACCTGGCCGCCCACGAGGCCGCGGTCGCCGACCCCCGGGCCGGCGCCGTCGTCTCCTTCCAGGGCGTCGTCCGTGACCACGATCACGGCCGGGGCGTCACCCTGCTCGAATACGAGGGCCACCCGTCCGCCGCCAAGGTCCTCCACGAGGTCGCCGCGGAGATCGCCGCCGACCCGGCCGTCTACGCCGTCGCCGTCTCCCATCGGGTCGGCACCCTGCAGATCGGCGACGTCGCCCTGGTCGCCGCGGTCAGCACCGCCCACCGCGCCGCCGCCTTCGAAGCCTGCGGCCGCCTGGTCGACGAGGCCAAGGCCCGCCTCCCGATCTGGAAGCGCCAGGTCTTCACCGACGGCGAAGAAGAATGGGTCAACTGCCCCTGACCCCGAAGATCAACTTCAAGATCTTCATTGCCTATCTCCGCTGTGGTC
>KL571198.1:145908-146784 GCA_000715855.1 Actinoplanes liguriensis | reverse complement strand
CCCTCGGCTGGCGTCCACGGCTCAAAGCCACCCGAAAACAGCCCCTAGCTTGATCTTTAACCTGTGCGGCGTGGCCTGGGATTGGTCGATTTCTTGGTCGTTTCCGTTGTGCCGGCTGGTTTGGTGCTGGTGACGATGTGGACGTCGTGGCGGGTGGTGGGGTGTTCGTTGCGGCGGCCGGGCGGTCGTCCGGGTCCAGGCCGGGAGGGTTTCGGTGCATGGGCGGGAGTGCCGGCTTTACCACGCAGGTTCCGAAACCCTCGCCGGACACGGGCAGGGGTGAGTCGCTCAGCCGGCGTCGGGCGTTCCCAGGGCCGGCGTAGGTCCGCGACGGCGGTCCGGGCCAGGCGCAGCTGGGTGTAAGCGGCCAGCACGAGGCTGGTCCAGCGGTCAGCGGCGTCCGGATCGCGAAGTTTCGGGCTGGTCCAGCCGAGGGTTTGCTTGAACATCCGGAAGGTGTGCTCGATGTCGAATCGCCGCAGGAACGTCTGCCAGAGCAGGTCGACCTCGGTTGCGGTGGCTTCGGGCTGTGACCACCAGAGCCAGACCGGTTTTGCGGTCGCGCCGGACGGAAGCCGGTCGACGGTCAGCAGGACCAGGGTGCCTTCCAGAATCGGCAGGGCACCGGTATGACTGCTCCACGCGGTGCGCCGAGTCAGCCGGGGATGTAACGCATTCCAGGATCGGACGCAGGCCGCACCGTAGAGGCGGGTGTCGGTACTGCTCGCGGTGTCGGGCGTGCCCCAACTGTCCGGGTCACCGAAGATGAACTCGCCGCCGTGCCGGGGCGGACGGCCGTTGCCTGCCGGCTCCGTTGCCGCCCGGCGGCGCAGGACTCGGTCGGAGCGCATCCGGACCAGGAGCCGTACTGGCAGG
>KL571198.1:144791-145714 GCA_000715855.1 Actinoplanes liguriensis | reverse complement strand
CGTACTGGCAGGTCAGCCAGGAGGAACGCCAGTCTCGGCCCGTCGTAGCCAGCGTCCGCGACGATCCAGATGTCCGGGTCACCGGCCGCGTGCTGTCCAGCCGCGATCAGCCGCTGCACGACATCGCGTAGCTGGGCGGCAGTGATGGCGGCGGCGTCGTCTCCGGGGGCCAGGCGGCGGGCATCCAACGGGGCGGTCCATGAGCTGCGGCCGGTTTCCAGAGCGGTGACCAGGGAGTACGGCCAGCCGGGGATCATGATGTGGGTGTCCTTGCCACGGCCGTAGGTGTGACACAGCACCCGGCCCGGCGAGGTGTGCGCTTCGGGCCGCAGCCAGCACGTCACATCCACCGCGAGCACGATCCGTCCGTCCGCGGCTCGCGGGACCGGCACCCTGGCCAGAGCGGTCCTGAGCCGTTCGACATCCAGACGGCCTCGGTTGAGCGCCGCGTACAGCGAACCGTGCCCTCGCCGATGCTCGGCGGCCAGGGACAACTCCACCAGCGAACGCACCGGGGCATCACCACACAGCAGGGCATCGGTCAGCTCGAACAACGCGTCCGAACGTGCGGTCATGCACCGATAAAACTCATGCCGGAACCAGGCCAGCCGCCCGACAGCATCACCCCGACCGGCATCATGCACACTGATCATCAGACAGCCCTTGATTTTGATCTTCTTCCCTAGACAAGAAGATGATCAATCAAGGGCTGCCTCCGTTATCAGCCAGGGTCGATACCACCGAGCCGCAGGTTAAAGATCAAGCTAGTGCCAGCCCACCGTCGGCGGCTGGTGCTCACGGTTCGGGAGCCGGCTGGGGGCAGCCGTGAGTGCCAGCTGGCGGGGCTGGCTGGCTTTTGCGGTGGTGTGCGGCTGCGTGACCGCTGTCAGGGTCAACCGTCGTTCTTGGCTCGGACTGGCGGG
>KL571198.1:144337-144519 GCA_000715855.1 Actinoplanes liguriensis | reverse complement strand
GATGTGTATAAGAGACAGGGGCCTGACGGTGGTTATCTGAGCTTGATTACAACGGTGAGGGCCAGCCGGGCGGCGGGAGTCGCGCGGCGGCCTGGAGCTGGGCGGAGGTCGCGGACTGGGCTGCAGCGCTGGGCTGTGGTCAGGGGGAACCCCGGGAAGGGCTGGGGTCAGGGGCGGGAACC
>KL571198.1:139465-144025 GCA_000715855.1 Actinoplanes liguriensis | reverse complement strand
GCTGGTGGGGGCGGACCTGGGCGGACGGCGGCGGAGCCGGCCGCCACGGCAACGCGACCGTCAGGACGATCAGCGCGAACGCGTACCCGTTCCAGGGGAGCAGATTCGTAGGGGCGGCGAGGAGCAGCGCGTACCCGGAAATCGCGGACACCGCCAGAACTGTGTCGGTGAACCGGGGGTGCCGCGACCGCCGCCCCGGGGCTCGACGGCGCAACGCACCGTCGCCGAGCACCAGCAATGCCGGGACCAGCCAGATCAGCTCGGCCGGCGTGGTCATCGGGCCGAATCCCGCCGCGGCGAGACCGATCAGGACGAACGCGGTCACCTCGTCCCCTGCGAAGATCGCGGACCGGGCCCGGATCAACCCCACGGCCAGCAGCAGCACTCCCAGCGAGAGCCAGACCAGGACCGGCGGCGCCGGGAAGCCGTAGAGCCGTGCGAGTACTCCGGCCAGTGCCTGGTTCCCGGCGGCGTTGAGGGATTCGGTCCGGTTCAGCTCCCAGAGGGTGTTGCCGAACCAGGTGATCGTCTCGCGCGGGGCGAACAGCAGCCCGGCGAGCGTCGCCGTGGCGCACGTGGTGAACGCGGTCAGCGCGGCCCGGCCCCGGTGCAGCACGAGCAGGCCGGCGAGGAAGAACACCGGCGTGACGGCGAAGGCGGAGGCCAGCCCGATGCCCACCCCGGCCCAGGATCCGTCGAGCCAGCCCTGGTGGAACCGGTCGCGCAGCGGAACGACCTGATTGGCGGGCAGCCAGAGCGGCCACCGCGACGGGACCGCGCAGTGCTCGACGGCCCAGCCCGGGGTGGGTGGCCGGTGCAGGGCGCGGCGCAGGGCGACCAGGTCGGCCACGATCAGCCCGAACAGCAGCAGCTCGGGGCGCCCTTCGCCCAGCGTGGCCCGGACCGGCTCGGTGAGCAGGGCGAGTGCGGCGGCGACGAGGGCGAGCGGGGTGCGCCTGCGGCCGTACCGGCGGGCGATGGGGGCGGTCAGCGCGGCCGCGGAGAGGAACAGCGCGGCCGCCCCGGCGAGGGCGAGGAGCCAGCCGGCCGCTTTCAACGGCAGCAGGCTGAGGGGCGCGAGGAGGATGGCGAATGCGGGCGGCAGCGCGGCGCCGGCCTGGGTGAAGGGTGCGCGGTACGAGTACAGCTCCGCCCCGCCCAGCCACTCCCGCACGGCCGCGTGGGTGACGGCGAGCGTGCTGAGGCCGTACCGCGAAAGGGTTATCGCAATCAGCGCAAGGGTGACCAGGCCACCGGCGGCGACCAGCGCGGACCTGTTTCGAGCAGCGCGAAGCGCGCGTTTCTCGATGACCGGCATGGCTCGACCCCCGTCTCGTCCTCCGGGCACGGCACGGCCCGCCACCAGCACGGGTTTGGCGGCAGGTGGTTGCCGGGCGGAACGAGCTAGTGCGGCCTTTCGTCCGCTTTAACGCCGAGGTCGCCTGCAGGTTGTTATCCGGACAATTAGTACATTCCGCCCGCGCACAGAAGGTGCGTCACGGAAGCTTCCGGGCAGCGCTCGCGGACAGCGTGGCGATCTTCGCTTCGCGCTTCGCGGTACGCACCGCGCGCCGGATGTCACGCCGCGAACGATCGACCGCATGGGTGAGCGACCGCTGCGACCGGTCCACCGCGTGGCTCAGCGACCGCTGACCGCGATCGACCGCGTGGGTGGTGCGGTATCGCAGGCTCGGCTCGCCCTCGGTGTCGACCGCCGCCAGGAGCAGGCCGCCGAGCAGGCCCAGGTTCTTCAGGAAATGGTTCTGCTGCTCCGCCCGCCGATCCTTCGGCACGGCCCAGAGTCTCCGGGTCGGTGGGCAGGCGCGGATCGGCCTTCTCCAGCAGCGGGGTGATGCGGTCGGTGACACGACGGGCGGCCTGCACCCGACCCTCACCGGGTTTGATCAGCACACGGACTCCGCTGATCACGAAGATCGAGGCGAGCATGGCTCGGGCGGCGGCGCGGACGGGCTTCATGAATTCCTTATACCCGTCCTGCGAAGATCACACCGGCTGCGTGCGGAGGTAGCGGCCGAAGTGCGGCACGGTGAACGCGACCGTGCCACGCTCGCCCGAGTAGATGAGTCCCTTTTTGATCAGGGCGTCCCGGGCCGGCGACAGGCTGGCCGGCTTCCGGCCGAGCGCGACGGCGATGTCCGAGGTCGGCACGGCGGCGTCCATGTCGTTGCCGGGGTCGTTGGAGAGCGCGGCCATCGCGCGCATGTACTCCCGCTCGGCGGGGGTGGCCCGTTCGAAGCGGGAGCCGAAGAAGCCGACGGCGAGCTCGCTCTCCGCCTCCGGCGCCGCCACCTGTACGTCGGCGGCCGTGATCGGCGACTGCGGCGCGTGATCCCAGGTGGCTTTCCCGTAGGCCTGCACGAAATACGGATACCCACCCGACTTCTCGTAGAGCAGGTCGAGCGCCTCCTGGTCGTAGTCCACGCTCTCCCGCTCGGCGGGCACCCCGAGCGCGAGATCGGCCGCGTCCCGGTCGAGCCGGTCGATCCGCTGGTAGCGGAAGAGCCGCTCGGAGTACGACTTGGCGGCGGACAGCACCGCCGGAAGGTGCGGCAGCCCGGCGCCGACCACGATCAGCGGCGCGCCGAGCTGGGAGAGCTCGTGGCAGGCGGCGCAGAGCGCGGACACGTCGGTGGCGCTCAGGTCCTGCATCTCGTCGATGAACAGGGCGATGCCGGTGCCCACGTCGGTGGCGAGCGAGGCGGCGTCGGTGAAGAGCTCGACCAGGTCGATCTCGATGTCGCCGGAGTCGGCGCGGCCGCGGGCGGGCGGCACGTCGATGCCGGGCGCCCACCGGTCGCGGAGCTTGGAGTTGCTGTCGTTGGCCCGCAGCGCGAACGCCTTGAGCACGGCGAGCACGTCGTCCACCCGCTCCGGGTCGCGGTGGTGCGGGGCCAGCTCGCGGATCGCCATGTGCAGCGCCCCGGAGACCGGGCGGCGCAGCGACTGGTCCGGCCGGGCCTCGATCTTGCCGGTGCCCCAGAGCCGGCCGATCGCCGCCGAGCGCAGCGTGTTGAGCAGCACCGTCTTGCCGACCCCGCGCAGGCCGGTGAGAACGAGGCTGCGCTCCGGACGGCCACGGGCCACCCGTTCCAGCACGACGTCGAAGGCGTCCAGCTCACGGTTGCGTCCGGCCAGCTCGGGGGGACGCTGACCGGCGCCGGGAGCATACGGGTTCCGCACCGGATCCATGACGTAGCACCGTATCGGGCCATCTAGGACGAACGCTAGAGTCCACTCGATATGTAGCTCTAAAGCTGTCTAGGATCTCGGCTAGAAAGCGCTAGAGCGGGTCAGAGTCAGCCCGCCTGGTACTCGCGGAGACAGAGCACGAAGTCCACGTCGTCGTACTCGGTGTTGTAGTAGTACCACTTCGTGTAACCGGGGACCTTCGAGCACTTCGCTATCGCGTCCTTCTCGCCCGTGGCCCCGCCGTCGAAGCGCTTCAGCACCTCGTACGTGTTCGCGGCGCACGTCACGATGGTCAGCTCCGGCTCGGTGTTGGTGCCACCGTTGCGTACGCACTGGCCCTGGCCGGCGAACCGCGGATCCGAGCTGGTCTGCGGGCGGACCCCGTTCACCCCGGTGGAGGCCGCCGCGTCCGGGGCCGGCGCCTGATCGTCGCGGCCGAGCAGGAACCACACCGTCGTCGCCAGCCCGCCACCGACCAGCACGCTGAGCACCGCGATCAGCACCGCGACGGCGACACCGCGCTGGGGCTTCCGAGGCGGGGGTTCCGGAGCGGGCGGCGGATAGGCCGAATACTGCTGGTGCGGGATCGGCGGTGGCACCTCCCAGCCCGGATCGCTCCGGTTCTCACCCCAGGGATCGGAGGGCTCCGCGTACGGCTCCTCGGGCCGCCCGCCCGACCAGGGCGGACCGGAATACGGGCCGTTGTGCGACATCGATGGATCCTCCTCGGCTTGCTGCCGCATGTCACGGTAGCGTGCGCCGCGTGCTGTGGACGGTTCTGTCCCGTTGTCCACAACCCGACCTGCGCCGGGCCTCGCGGACCGTTACTTTTCCGGCCCATGTCGTCACTACTGGTGATCTTGGCGAGCGTCCTCGGAGGCGCCGCCGCCGTCCCTCTGGCGTTGATCGATCTGCGGTCGCTGCGGCTGCCCGATCCACTCGTCGCCGCGCTGGCGCTCGGGGCGGGAGTGCCGCTGGCGCTGCTCGCGCCCGGGCGGCTCGGGTCCGCGCTGCTGGCCGGCGTGCTGGTCGGTGCCGGCTATCTCCTGATCGCGCTGCTGCCCGGGGACGGGCTCGGCCTCGGCGACGTGAAACTCGGGGCGGTCCTGGCGATGGTGCTCGGGCTCGCCGGTGGGTGGCCGGCGGTCGCCGCCGGGCTCTTCACAGCGCACCTGATCGGCGCCGGAGTGGCCGTGTTCCTGCTGGCCACCCGGCGGCGCCGGATCTTCCCGTTCGGCCCGGCGCTGCTGCTCGGCGCCCTCATCGGCGTTGTCACAGCAGCCTGAGCTGGCGATCCTTCGGCTTGTTCGGGGTCGACTCGCCCAGCCGCTCGAACAGGCCGGAGTCGAT
>KL571198.1:134445-139271 GCA_000715855.1 Actinoplanes liguriensis | reverse complement strand
CCCAGCCGCTCGAACAGGCCGGAGTCGATCACGTCCAGGAAGGGGGTCGGCTGCTGCTCGCGCTCGCTGCCGTGCCGCGACCGCTTCGCCGCATAGCTCACGTAGAGCCGGTCCTGCGCCCGGGTCAGCCCGACGAAGAACAGGCGCCGCTCCTCGGCGATCTCCTCGTCGGTCGGTTGCGACCCGGGCCAGCGCAGCGGCAGCAGCCCGTCCTCGCAGCCGACCAGGAACACCACCGGGAACTCCAGGCCCTTGGCGGCGTGCAGGGTGAGCAGGTTCACCGCCTCGGCGCGCGGGTCCAGCGCGTCCACCTCGGCGCCCGTCTCCAACTGCTGGAGGAACTGCGGCAGGTCGTCGCCGACCCGCTGGGCCAGTGGCGTGAGCAGGTCGGCGGCCGCCCAGATGTCCTCCGGGGCGATCTGACCGCCGTCGAGCGTCGGTGCGGCGTACCGCTGGGCCAGCACCTGGGCCGACAACCTGATCCGGGCCGCCAGCGGGCCGCCCAGGCCGTCGGCGTGGCGCAGTTCGCGGGCGATCACCTCGACACCGGGCCGGTCCCGCAGGCGGTTGTGCGAGCGCTTCTGCACCGGCACACCGGCCCGGGACAGAGCCTCCAGGATCGGACGCGACTGGGCGTCGGTGCGGTAGAGCACCGCGATGTCCGAGAACGACAGCGTCCCGGAGGTGGCCCCCCGCGAGTCGACCCGGCCCGAGTCGTGCGACCGGTGCGAGAGCCCGCCGACCATCTCGTCGATGGTGCGGACCACGAAGTCGGCCTCGTCCGCGACACTGCGCGCCGGATAGCGCCCGACCAGCGCGGCCTCCGGATCCAACCGTGCCGGGTCCAGCCGGCGGCCACTGACCAGCGACGACGGCGCGATGGCCTGCACCGCGGCGGCCAGGATCGGCGCCGACGAACGGTAGTTGCGGGTCAACCGGACCAGGCGGGCGTCCACGAAGTCCTGGTTGAAGCGGAGGAAGTACCGCACGTCCGCGCCGCGGAACGAGTAGATCGCCTGGTCCGGGTCGCCGATCGCACACAGGTTGCCGTCCGCCGGGGAGAGCAGGCGCAGCAACTCGTACTGCAACTCGTCGACGTCCTGGTACTCGTCGACGAAAATCCACTGCCAGCGGCGGCGGTACTTCTCGACCAGCGCCGGGTCCTCACGGAGCAGCTCGACCGGGACGCTGATCAGATCATCGAGGTCGACCAGATCCTGCTGCCGCAGAAGCTTCCGGTACGCGATGTCGTCGTCACCGGCCTGCTCCCGGGCGGCCTTCTGCTCCGGCTCCTCGGCGATCCGCCAGCCCGTGCCCAGCCCGGCCGCCTTGGCGTTCTCCTTCAGCACGGTCAGGCCCAGCGAGTGGAACGTGCCGACGGTGATGTCCTCGGCCACGTCGCCGAGCAGGTTCTCCAGCCGTTCCCGCAGCTCGGCCGCGGCCCGCCGGGTGAACGTGATCGCCAGGCAACGCTCCGGGAAGACGCCGAGCTCGGCGCAGAGATACGCGATCCGGTGGGTCAGCGTGCGGGTCTTTCCGGTGCCCGGGCCGGCCACGATCAGCAGCGGACCACCCGGTGCGGAGGCGGCCACCCGCTGCATTGCGTCGAGGCGATCCAGCAGCCCGGTGCCGACCTCCTCCATGCCGGCCAGCATCGGCTCGAACGGCTCGTGCGGGCTCGGCGGCGGGGCGAGCGGCGGTGGGGCCGGCTTCTCCTTGACCGTCTTCGCCTTGGGCTCCTTTTTCGGAGCCTTCACGGCCTTGGCCGGCGGAGACTCCGGGAACATGTCGAAGAGCGTCTCGACCTGCGGCGCGCTGTTGCGATTGCGCAGCTCACCGGGGTCGAAGAGGGTGATCACGCCGTACTCGCCGTCGTAGCCCGGAACGCGCCGGACGTCGCCGCGCCGCAACCGCGTGATCGCCTCGCGCAGCTCGTCGCCGCCGGCCCTGCCGATCTCGTCGACCGGGACCTTGCGCAGGATGTCCAGCTCCGCCCCGAGCGTCGCCACCAGGTGGTTGAGCTGCGACTCGACGGTCTTCGACTTCGGGCCGACGCCGTGGATCTCGCCGAGGATCTCGTGCAGCTGGATCAGGTGCTCGACGTGCGACTCCTTGGTGAAGCCCTCCGGCCGATCAGCAAGATCTTCAACCCTGCTCAGTACGCCGACAGTCAGCGGACGACCGCACTCCGGGCAGCGTCCGCCGGCCTCACGGGTGCGTTCCGGCTCCCAGTTGACGCCGCACGCGCGGTGACCGTCGGCGTGATACTTGCCCTCTTCCGGGAAGAACTCGAGCGTGCCGGCCAGGCCGACGCCGTCCTTGACCGCGAAGTAGTCCGGTGTGCCGGTGAACAGGGTCGCCTCGCGGGCCAGGGCGCCCGGCGAGTGCGCGTCCGAGTTCGAGACCAGGCGGTACCGGTCGAGACTGGACACCCGCCAGTTCATCGCCGGGTCACTCGACAGGCCGGTCTCCACCGCGGTGATGTGCTCGGCCAGGTCGGCGTAGCAGTCGGCGATCGCGTCGAAGCCGGACTTCGAGCCGAGCGCGGAGAACCACGGGGTCCAGATGTGCGCCGGGATCAGATAGCCGCCGGCCTCCAGGGTGATCTCCAGCAGGTCGCGGGAGTCCAGACCCAGGATCGGACGGCCGTCGGCGGTCAGGTTGCCGATCCGGCCGAGCGCGGTGTTGATCTTCGCGGCGGACTCGAAGTCGGGCGCGTAGAGCAGGTGGTGGACCTTACGGGTGCGATCGTCGCGCTTGTAGATCGTGGAGATCTCCACGCTCAGCATGAAACGCGCCGGTGTCGTGCCCTTCAGCGAGCCGGGCAGTCGCTCGGTGACCGGATCCTCGTCGTTCAGCCGATAGAGACCGGGCTCGGCCGGGTCGAGGCCCTCCCGGAGGTGCTCGAACCACGCCGGATGGGTGAAGTCACCCGTGCCCAGCAGGGCGATGCCCTTGCGTCGGGCCCACCAGGCCAGGTTCGGAAGGGTCAGATCGCGACTGCAGGCTCGCGAGAACCGCGAGTGAATGTGTAGGTCGGCAACGTATGTGTCCGGGCTGACCTCCACGTCTCGCATCCTGTCACGGCCGTCGGTTCCGCCACGAATCGCCACGCTCAAACACACTTACCGATCTTGATGAGTTACGCCACGCGGAGTTCGACCACCGTGACCTGCGGCGGTGCGCCTACACGCACTGGAGGGCCCCAGAAGCCCGCGCCGTTGGTCACGTAAACCGGCACACCGTCCACTCGTCCGAAGCCGGAGACTACCGGTTGTTGCAATTTCACCAGAAGGTTGAACGGCGCCATCTGGCCGCCGTGAGTGTGCCCGGAGACCTGCAGATCGACGCCGTACGGCGCGGCGTCCTTCGCGGCCAGCGGCTGGTGCGCCATCAGCACCACCGGCCGATTTCGATCCCGATCACCGAGTGCCCTGCCGAAGTCGGCCGGGTCGCCGTAGTCCTCCCCGCCCAGGTCGTTGACGCCGGCCAGGTCCAGACCGTCGATCTCCACACGCTCGTTGCGCAGCGGGCGCATGCCCAGCTCGGTGACCTCGTCGATCCACGGCTCATAGCCCGAGTAGTACTCGTGGTTGCCGGTCACGAAATAGGCGCCCCGCCGCGACTCGATCCCGCGCAGCGGCTCGGCGAGCCGTCCCAGCTCCGGGACCGTGCCGTCGACCAGGTCACCGACGACACACACGACGTCCGCGTTCACCGAGTTGATCACGCGGGTGATGCGCTGGGCGTGCCCGATGCCGGTCAGCGGCCCGAGGTGGATGTCGGAGACGACCGCCAGCCGGGTGCCGTCCATCGACCGCGGCAGCTTCGCGATCGGGATCTGCACCCGGTCGATCCTCGGAGCGCTGGTCGCCGTGCGGATCCCGTAGCCGGTCACGCCGGCCGCGGTCAGCCCCGCGAAGATCGCCGCCCCGCGAGCCAGCACCAGCCGCCGATCAACCCCACCCGTGGCCCGGTCCTCCGCGGCCTCACCCGCGCCACGGTCAGCCCCGCTCAACCCACCCGCGCCACGGTCAGCCCGGCTCAACCCACCCGCGCCACGGTCAGCCCCGCTCAACCCACCCGTGCCACCGCTGGTACCGCTCAGCTCACCCGTGCCGTCGTCAGTGCCGCTCGGCGCGCTCGCCCCGGCTGCCCGCTCGTCGGCAGCATCACCCGAGCTGGGGTCGACGCTGTTTCCCGCTGCGACACGGTCCCCCGCCTTTGCGGTGTCCCCTGCTGTGGTGGCGTCTCTTGCCGTGGTGGCGGGGACAGACCCGGCAGGCTGCAACTCGCTGTCCGCCGCCTCGTCACGGCCCAGCGGCGCTTCCGCGCTTTTTCCCGTACGCCCATGGCCCGCCCACGTCAGCCGGACAACGAGCCGCGGGATCTCCAGCACGATCAGGCTGATCAGCAGGTAGAACATCAGCGCGATCCACAGGTATCCCGGCCAGGCCAGCCATTCGACGTGCCCACCGCGCACCCCGATCAGCGTCGTCGGCACGAGCAGCCCCAGCGCGACGGCGACACCTGCACTCACCCGCCGAGCCCAGCCCGGCCGCAGCGTGTCGCCGGCCAGCCGCTTCCACAGATAGAAGTGGGCAAAACCGATGACCACCAGGATCACCGCGACGAACGCCACCACGTCTTCCTCCCCGACAGCCGCGCCACCATGGCCGGCCGTCCCCGAGCCGTGCCAAGTCTCCCCGACCCGGCCACCCCCACTCGCCGCACCCTCAGCCACCCCACAGCCTCAACAGCCCGACGCCACCCCCTCCGACGGCGCCGAACCCCGTCCCGCCGGTGTTGCCGCACCGGCGGGGGGG
>KL571198.1:133153-134180 GCA_000715855.1 Actinoplanes liguriensis | reverse complement strand
GGCGAGGACCTGCTCGGCCGGCCAGTCGCCGGTGATGTGGTGAGCGATCAGCGCGGCGTGCGAGAGCGGGCTCGAGGAGTCCGCAGGATCACCATTGGTCGTGTAGTCGAGCAGCACCACGTCCCGTTCGGCCAGCCCTCGGATCTCCTCCACGAGATCGGCGGCCCGGTGCTCCAGCACCCACCGATAAGCCGGCAGGTAGATCCGCCGCCGAGCAGCCTCGTAGTCCAGCAGCGTCACTCCCTGCAGCCCCTCCCGATGCCCGAGGACCCGCCCGAAGCGCCGGACAGTCCGCTTGATCCCGGTCATCGAGGTCACCCTCAATTTCGCCGGGTCGACATCGGCCTGCTCGAAAACCTTCAGCGCCTGCCAGATTCCCTCCACCGACGCGCTGACCACGCCCGGCGTCAGCGGCACCGGAATGTCCCCGTGCGGATAGAACGGACTCAACCGCACCCACGGCTGCCCCGCCCGTGAGGTCACGTCGATCACCACGGCCCCCGGAAAGGCAGCCCGCACCGATTCCGGCTTCCGCCGTCGGCTGGCGACCCGAATCACCATCCCACCCCCGTGTCCCGGCCTCATCCACGACAGGCCCACCGAACGCCGGCCCCGGTCGGGCCACGCGAGCCGTCGAGGCGACCCGCGGGCACCGGCCCCGGTCGGGCCACGCGAGCCGTCCAGGCGACCCGCGGGCACCGGTCGGGCCGGGCACTTTCAGAGCGACCCGCCAACCCTGGTCAAGGCGCATGCGAGCCGCCGGAACGGCCCGCACCACCCGTTGCCACGACGGGTCGCCAAGACGGACGGCCACGTCGTCGCCGGGTCACCCGAAGCCCCGGAATCGCCCGCATCACCCCCGTGCCGATGCGACCGGCCCCGGGAAACATCGCTGCTCCCCGACTGGACCGAATCCTGCCCGAGGGGTACGACAAAAAGGCGAACCCGAGGTCAGCCGCCGGCGAAGGGCGGCAGGACGTCGACGGTCGCGCCCGCGGGCAGCGAAGCCTGCCGGTCGTGACAGGCT
>KL571198.1:131555-132972 GCA_000715855.1 Actinoplanes liguriensis | reverse complement strand
CAGCCCGAGCCGCTCCCCGTGCCGATCGGTCAGCACCTGAGCGAGTTCCTCCAGGGACCCGGCGGAGACCTGCTCAGCCGAGACTCCCCCTACCGCGGCCCGCGCCCCGGCGAAGTACCGAACGGTCAGCAAAGCAGCTCAACTCCCGACAAGTCGATCAACCCCCGATGGCGGACATCGGCCGGGCCGGTTGCAGGAAGGCCGGATCGTCGATCCCGTGTCCCGCGCGCTTGCCCCACATCGCCACCCGCCAGGCTTCGGCGATCTCGGTGTCCGGAGCATCGTCCCGCAACAGCTTCCGCAGGTCGCTCTCCTCGGACGCGAACAGACAGTTCCGCACCTGGCCGTCGGCAGTCAGTCTGGTCCGGTCACAGTCCCCGCAGAACGGCCTCGTCACGCTCGCGATCACGCCCACCCGGGCCGGCTGCCCGGCCGCGTCGACGTGCCCCGGGACCAGCCAAGTCTCCGCAGGAGCCGTTCCACGTGAAACATCGTCTGGCTGAAGATCGAAGGGCTTCAGCGCGGCGAGGATCTCCTCGGCGGTCACCATCGTGTGCCGATCCCACTGGTGCTGGGCGTCCAGCGGCATCTGCTCGATGAACCGCAACTGATACCCGTGCTCCAGCGCGAACCGCAGCAACGCCGGCGCCTCGTCGTCGTTCACCCCGCGCATCAGAACCGTGTTGATCTTCACGGGTGTCAGCCCGGCATCCGCCGCGGCGCGCAGACCGCTGAGGACGTCGGCGTGCCGGTCACGGCGGGTCAGCGTGTGGAATCGGGCGGGGTTGAGAGTGTCCAGCGAGACGTTGACCCGGTCGAGCCCGGCATCCCGCAGGGACGTGGCGAGCCGGTCCAGACCGATCCCGTTCGTGGTCACCGACAGCCGGGGCCGCGGATCCAGCTGCGCCGCCTCGGCGACGATGCCGACCAGGCCGCGCCTGATCAGCGGCTCCCCGCCGGTGAACCGGATCTCGGTGACCCCGAGCCGCTCCACCGCGATCCGGACGAGGCGGACCACCTCGTCGTCGGTGAGCTGGTCGGGCTGCGGCATCCAGGCCAGGCCCTCGGCGGGCATGCAGTAGGTGCACCGCAGGTTGCACCGGTCGGTGAGGGAGACCCGCAAATCGGTCGCGACTCGGCCGAATCGATCGGCGAGCATGATCACGGCTGCCACCGCTCGGCTGATCTCGTCGTCTCGCTCACGAATCGAATCTAGCCGCTCGCCCGCCAAGTTGCCCCTAGGCATATCGGCCCGTGGACAACGGGCCCGAACGTCTGGCGGGCTGTGGACAACGACCCCGAGCGCCGGAGGAATCCGTGAACATGGGCCGGGCGCGGAGAGGCAGAGAGGAGATCAGCCGCGCAGGACGGCCTCGGCGGCCGCGACCACCCCGCTCCGGAAGCCGGAGCCGAAGGC
>KL571198.1:125943-131345 GCA_000715855.1 Actinoplanes liguriensis | reverse complement strand
GAGCCGAAGGCAGCCGTGTGCACCAGCAGCAGATGCAGTTGGTGCAGTGGCACCCGACGCTCCCATCCGTCCGCGAGCGGCCACTCCGCCCGGTACGCCCCGTTGATCACATCGAGGTGATCCACCCCACCGAACAGCGACAACGTCGCCAGGTCAGTCTCCCGGTGACCACCATGCGCCGCCGGATCGACGAGCCATCCGCGCCCGTCTGCACCCCACAGGAGGTTCCCCGGCCACAGGTCACCATGGATCCGCGCGGGCGGCTCCTCCACGCCGTACCGGTCAATCGTCTTGATGATCTCCTCGACCAGAGCGATGTCGGCGCCGGAAAGCGCACCTCGATCCGCGGAGGTCCGCAGGTAGGGGAGCAGTCGGCGCTCGGCGAACCAGGAGCTCCACGGCCCGTCGGAGGGGGTGTTGTCGAGCGGTAGCGGGCCGATCCAGCCCGCCCAGGGCGCCCCGAAGGTCTCCGCGCCGCTGCGATGCAGCGTGGCGAGTCCGCGACCGAGGAGCTCCGCGGCCGGGCGGCCTGCGTCGCCCTGTTCCACCCACTCCATCGCGATCAAGCCCGGAAGAGCAACGATCATTTCCGGTACGGGCACCGCCCCCGCCCCTCGCAGCCAGCGCAAACCCGCCGCCTCCGCCGCGAAGAACCCGTCGGGCGCGTCTTCCGAGGACTTGGTGAACAGCGAGACCCCGTCGTCCAGGGTCAACCGCGAGATGCCCGGACGTACCGGAGTCTCCCGGATCCGCTGATGCGTGAGAAATGTCGGGAGGTGCTCCGGGTGCGCGCGCAGATACGCCATGTCCACCCGGTTATCTTGCGCTTCGGGTGACGGACATCCCATTTCAGAGGCAAAATGTCGGCATGGCCCCTGTCGCAGTGCGTTCATACCGCCCGAGTGACCACTCCGCGGGCCGGCGGCTGTGGGCCGAGCTGACCCGGCGGCAGACCGAGATGTACGGCGAGATCGACGACGACGGTGGCGCCGGCTTCGAGGAGTATCTGACCAGGCTCGACCTGAGTGGCCTGTGGGTGGCCGACCACGCCGACGACGGGGTGATCGGGATGGTCGGGCTGATCATGCGGAACCGGGCGGGCGTGGTCGAGCCGGTCGTCGTCACGATCACCCACCGGCACAAGGGCGTCGGCCGCAAGCTGCTGCAACACGTCGCGGCCGAGGCCAAGAAGCGGAGCATGACGTCGCTGACCATCTCGCCGTCGTCGCGGAACGTCGAGGCGATCCGTAGCCTGCACGCGGCCGGTTACGACGTGGTCTCCTCGATCGAGCTCACCATGGATCTGGACCGTCACCCGCACGCCTGGCAGCAGGAAGGCCTGGAGTTGCAGGGTCTGCCCTTCCGTAACTGACGCGGAAGCGCGCGACTCTGTGGACGAGTTGTCCACAGCCGCCGGGAACGGCAAGCGCCGGCCGTGCGAAGCGGGCCAAGCTGCCCCGCATGACAGCCAGCTGCAGCCTCGCCATCCGTACCCCCGCCGAGCTCATCGCCGTCGTCCCGTTCGTGATGGGCTATCACCCGAACAACAGCGTCGCCCTGGTCGGCCTCACCGGCTCCCGGGTCGAGTTCGCCGCCTGCCACGACCTGCCCCCACCGGACTGGACCGATGCGGACGCCCGGGTCGCGGCCGAAACGGTCGCCGACGCGGTGGTCCGCCAACGGTCCGACCGGGTGGTTATCGTCGGCTACGGGACGGCCAAGCGGGCCATGCCGACCCTGCTCCGCAGTGCCGAGGCGGTGCGCCGTCGAGGCATCGAGGTGTTCGACGTGATGCGGGTCGACGCCGGGCGCTGGTGGTCCTACGCCTGCTCCGATCGGGAGTGCTGTCCCCCGGAGGGCACCCCCTGTCTGCCCGGCAACAGCGCGATCGCGGCCGAGGCGACGTTCCACGGCAAGGTCGCCCTGCCCAGCCGCAAGGACCTGATCGCGCAGGTGGCCGCGGTCGACGGGCTGGAGCGGGTCGAGATGGCCCGGGCCACCGAGCGGGCCCGCCGCCGGTTCACCGACCTGCTCGCCGAGGATCTGACCGCCGAGCGATGCGGGCGGCTGGTCCGGCAGAAGGGGCAGGTCGCGGTCCGCGCGGCGGAGAAGTGCTATCGCTCCGGCCGCTCCCTCGACCCGGACGAGACCGCCTGGCTCGGCGTGCTGCTCGTGGACCGGTCGGTGGAGGACTACGCGATGGAGCGGTCGGCCACCGCGCACGATTGGCAGATCCGGCTCTGGGTGTATAAGAGACAGGCTTCACCGCCTGGCAGGCCGGGTTCGGCTCGCTGGCCCGGGTCGCGGTGGACCGGGCGCTCGCCGAGGAGCCCCAGCACCACATGGCCGGACTGCTGCACAACGTGCTCGGCTTCGGCCTGCCGCCCCAGATGCTGCGCAAAGCGCGGGGGCGTCGATGAGGCCGCCGGCCGGTCACGTCCCGACCGGCGACCGATCAAGATCAAGGGCGATCGAATTCCTGCCGTACGGTGTCAGCAGCCCCGTCCCCAACGATCCGGGCCACCGGTCCCGGAGTCGGCGCGTCGGCGATCTGCGTGAGCCCCGGCACCCGATCCTCGATCACGAACGACGCCCGGGTGTGCGCCGGCGCCCCCGGCGCGCTGACGTAGGGCAGCACCACGAAGTCCGCCGTCATGGACTCCGGAGTGATCCGCGTCCGGACGTATCCGCGCTGGTTGTTGTAGAACCTCAGGTGCGGGTTCCAGGCCGCCCACGGGTGCGTCCCGCTCGGCACGTCGGCCCCGTCCCCGGTCGAGGTGATCGACGAGCAGACCAGCTCGGTGCCCACGGTCCTGGAGGTCGGGTCGTCGTAGTCCAGCTTCAGCTCGTCGGCCCAGTGCGCGTGCACGTCCCCGGTGAGCACCACCGCGTTGCGTACCCGTGCGTCCACCCAGCCCTGGGTGATCCGCTGCCGGGACGCCTGGTATCCGTCCCACGAGTCCATGCTGAGCACCTTCTGCGGCCCGGAGTTGTTGTCCCGCTGCCCGAAGAAGACCTGCTGCCCGAGGACGTCCCAGCGCGCGTCCGACCGGCGGAAGCCGTCGAGCAGCCATGCCTCCTGCTCGCCGCCGGTGATCGTACGGGCCGGGTCGTAGGCGTCGGCGCAGTCCTTGTACCCGTCCCCGCAGGCCTGGTCGTCGCGGAACTGACGGGTGTCGAGCATGTGGAAGGTCGCCAGCCGTCCCCATCGGATCCGGCGGTAGAGCTGCATGTCGATGCCGCGCGGGATCGAGGTCCGGCGCAGCGGCATGTTCTCGTAGTAGGCCTGGAAAGCGGCTGCCCGTCGCGCCAGGAAGTTCGGGTCGGGCTGCTCGGGCACCTCGTCGGCCCAGTTGTTCTCGATCTCGTGGTCGTCGAAGACGACGGCCCACGGCGCGACCGCGTGCGCGGCCTGCAGGTCCGGGTCGGCCTTGTACTGCGCGTGCCGCTGACGGTAATTCGCCAGGGTCACCGTCTCCGGGCCCTCGTGGTCGCGCGGGTTCCCGGTCGGCGCCACGTAGACCCCGGCCTGGTATTCGTACTGGTAGTCGCCCAGGTGCAGGATCAGCTCCGGCTCGTCCTCGGCCAGCCGGCGGTAGGCGGTGAAGTACCCGTGCTCGTACTGCGAGCACGAGACGAACGACATGGCCAGCGATCCGCCGGTCGCCCAGCGCGGCGGCGTGGTCCGGGTCCGGCCGACCGGCGAGGTGTGCCGCTCGGCGTGGAAACGGTAGAAGTACTCGCGCCCGGCGGCCAGCCCACCCAGCTCGACGTGCACGGTGTGGGCGGATCCGGGCCGGGCGGCGACCGAGCCCTTGCGCACGATCCGGCGGAAGCGCTCGTCGGCGGCGAGCTCCCAGTCGACGCGGATCGTCCGGTCCGGCATCCCGCCGAGGCCGTCCTCGGCGAGCGGGTCGGTGGCCAGGCGCGTCCACAGCACGAAGCCGTCCGGCTCCGGGTCACCGGAGGCGACTCCGAGGGTGAAGGGGTCGGTGCGCAGCGGGCCGCGATAGGGCGCGGCACCAGCGGCGAGCGGCCACAACGTGGTGGTGCCGACGGCGCCGGCGGCGGAGCTCAGCAGCAGGGTACGTCGTGAGATCGGCATGCCCCGCAGCCTCGCGGCCATGGATGACGGTGAATGGAGACGGTGAGTGGCCGAAAGGGGAACGTCTTGTGGTCAGACCGTGACGCGATCCACGCCGGCGTAGACGTTCATCGTCTTCCCGCGCAGGAAGCCGACCAGCGTCATCCCGGCCTCGTCGGCCAGCTCGACCGCGAGCGTGCTCGGTGCGGAGACCGCGGCCAGCATCGGCAGCCCGGCCATCCACGCCTTCTGGGTGAGCTCGAAACTGGCCCGCCCGGAGACCATCAGCACGTGCCCGGTGAGCGGCAACCGGCCCTCCCGCAGGGCCCAGCCGAGCACCTTGTCCACCGCGTTGTGCCGGCCGACGTCCTCGCGCAGCACCAGCATCTCGCCGGCCGCGGTGAAGAGCCCGGCCGCGTGCAGGCCGCCGGTCCGGTCGAAGGTGCGCTGCGCGGCCCGCAGCCGGTCGGGCAGCTCGACCAGGGTGGTGGCCGGCACGCGCAACGGGTCACCCGTCACGTCGAAGCGCGATCTGGTCCGCACCGCGTCGATGCTGGCCTTGCTGCAGACCCCGCACGAGCTGGTGGTGTAGAAGTTCCGGGTGAGGTCGGTCACCGGCGGCGGCACGTGCGCGCCGAGCACGATGTCCACGACGTTGTAGGTGTTCGGGGTGTCCGTCCCGGCGCACAGCTGCGCGGTCGTCACGTCCTCGGCGACCGCGATCAGGCCCTCGCTGAGCAGGAAGCCCATCGCGAGATCGATGTCGTGCCCGGGGGTGCGCATGGTCACCGCGAGCGGTTGCTTGCGCACCCGGATCTCCAGCGGCTCCTCGGCGGCGAGCTCGTCGGGCCGCCGGCTGCTGGTGCCCGCGGGCGCGCCGAGATCGATGCGGACCACCGGTCGTCGCGTCGTGCTCCTCGCCATGGGCGGAGCTTACGACGCGCCGCGGCGAACGCCCACGCCCGGAGCACGCGAGGCACTCCAGCAGAGCTTGCGGCCCGGCACATGCGGGCCGCTCCGGTCGAGCCTGCGCGGAGGCGCATGTGGGCCGCCCCGGCCGAGCTTGCGCGGTGGCACACGCCGGCCGCTCCGGCCGAGCCTGTGCGGCGGCGCATGCGGGGCGCCCCGGTCGAGCCTGCGCGGCGGTGGACGCCGGTCGTCCCGGTCGAGCTCGCGGAGCGGTACACGCCGTGTAACCGGCAACAACAAAGGCGCGCGGACACGCTCGATAGCCGCTCGGGATACGGTACTCACGTGGGGGGATTTGCGGCGGTGGTCCTGGCCGGTGGTGCGGCGCGGCGGATGGGCGGTGTGGACA
>KL571198.1:123966-125715 GCA_000715855.1 Actinoplanes liguriensis | reverse complement strand
GTATAAGAGACAGATGCTGACCCGGGTCCTGGCTGCCGTGCACGACGCTGATCCGCGCGTCGTCGTCGGCCGAGTCCCTTCTGACCTGCCGGTTCCGGTGCACGTGACACGGGAGGAGCCGCCCGGTGGCGGCCCTGTCGCGGCCGCCGCGGCCGGGCTCGCGCTGGTGCCGGCGAGCATCGCGTACACGGCCCTGCTCGCCGCCGATCTGCCGTTCCTGACCGGTGAGGCGATCGACGTGCTGCGCCTGACCATGGAGTCGGCGCCGATGGAGGGCGCGGTCTACCGGGACACCGACGGCCGGCTGCAGATCCTCTGCGGGGTGTGGAGGACAGCGGCCCTGCGTGCCGCGATCGAGCGGCTCGCCGCCAAGCGCGGCGGCCTGCACGGCGCACCGGTCCGGGAGCTGATCGCGGAGCTGCGGGTCGCCGAGGTGTCCTGGCGCCGCCCGGGCCCGCCACCCTGGTTCGACTGCGACACCGACGACGATCTGCGCACCGCTGAGGAGTGGGCGAGATGAGCGAGCTCGACAGATGGGTCGCCGCCGCGAGCGCCGAGCTCGGGGTCCCGCCGGAGGATGTGGCGGTCAAGGCGGTCCTGGACGTGGCTCGGGACGTCGCGCACAACGTGGTCCGGCCCGGCGCGCCCGTCACGGCGTACCTGATGGGCCTCGCTGTCGGCCGCGGAGCGGACCCGGCCGATGTCACCGATCGGATCACCGAGCTGGCCACCTCCTGGCCCCGCGAAGCCGACGCCTGAGGGGTCCGCGACCAGGGCAGACGCGCCGAACGCGAGACGGGCGTTTACAGCACGGCCGCTCTCGATAGGGTGACGGGGACGGAGGTGCGATCATGACGGCAGAAAGCCCGGCGGGCGACACGCCCGAAAGCGTGTTGCTCGACGAACCGACCACGGCAGATCTACGGGCCAAGGTCACCGAGGCGTGGCGAGAGTTCGCCAGCGCCCTGGCCGGCATGCTGTCCAGCCTGCCGACCGGTGCCCAGATCGACCTCACGTTGGACCCGACCGCGTCCGGCACCGGCACCGCGGTCTACTCGGTCAGTGTCCGTGTCCTGCCGGCCGGTGTGATCGAGGCGCTCGCGGTCGGCAATGTGTATAAGAGACAGGCTCCGAGCAGTCCAAGGCGACGGCCGTGGCCGCGGTCGTCTCCCGCACCCTTCGTGATCTCTACGGCGCGCCGCACCCGGCGTTCCTGGTCTACCTCGTGCACGACGAGGAGGACGAGCCGATCGACGCCGGCCCGCTGGCCACCGCCCGTCCCGAGCCGGGGCTGGACCTGCTGGGCGCCGACGGCGTCGAGTTGACCGACGAGGAGCTCCTCGGCGAGGTCGCCGGCGAGGAGGTGCCGCTCGACGAGCGGGTCCGCACGGTGATCGCCACCATGTCCAAGACCACGGTCGACCAGCTGCAGGTCGACGCGGACGGGGACATCGGCATCCGGGCCGGCTCGGCGATGGTTTTCGTCCGGGTCCGGGACAATCCGCCGCTGGTCGACGTCTTCTCGCCGATCCTGACCGAGGTCGAGCCGACCGAGCAGCTCTACGTGAAGCTGTCCGAGCTCACCAACCGGATGCCGATCGGCCGGCTCTACTGCGCGCAGGACACGGTCTGGGCGTCGATCCCGGTCTTCGGGCGCAACTTCCAGGCGGTCCACCTGATGCTCGCGGTGCAGGTGATGACGGGTCTCGCCGACGAGCTGGACGACCGGCTGCACGGCGAGTTCGGGGG
>KL571198.1:121931-123740 GCA_000715855.1 Actinoplanes liguriensis | reverse complement strand
CAGCCGCTCCAACGCCTGCTCCAGATGACCGATGTCGGCCGCGCGTAGATGCACGAGAGCGTCCGCCTGCCCGGAGACCGTGTACGCCCCGACCACCTCCGGATGCCGCCGTGTGGCGACGGTGATCTGCGCGGGGGTGGTGCGCCCGGTGCAGAACAGCTCCACGAACGCCTCGGTCGTCCACCCCACCGCGGCCGGCTCGATCACCGCGGTGAATCCCTTGATCACTCCGGCCGACCGCAGCCGGTCCACCCGGCGTTTCACGGCCGGGGCGGAGAGCGACACCTTCGCGCCGATCTCCGCGTACGAAGCGCGGGCGTCCGCCACGAGCAACGCAATGATTCGCTGGTCGACGGCGTCCATCTGCAACGATTCGCCTCCGAAAGGCAAGACTTCGAGCTGTTTGCTGCACCGCAGCCTACCTACGCTAAATCCTCATGAGCCAGCAGGAGCGATCGCCGCGAAAACGCACATACCTGATGTGTCCCCCGCGGCATTTCACGGTGGAGTACGCGATCAACCCGTGGATGGACACCACCGTCGCGGTGGACGCTTCCCGGGCCTTGACGCAGTGGGAGTCGCTCCGCACCACCCTGATCGATCTCGGTCATGTGGTGCATGTGCTGGACGCTCGCCCGGGCCTGCCGGACATGGTCTACTCGGCGAACGGCGCGTTCTCGGTCGACGGCACGGTCTACGGCGCCCGGTTCCGCTATCCGCAGCGCGCCGACGAGGCCGTGGCGCATCGGGCGTTCTACGACACCGCGGGCGCCTGGCGGTTCGTCGCTCCTGAGCACGTCAACGAGGGCGAGGGCGACTTCGCGTACCTTCCCGCGGCGTACGGCGGAATTGTTCTTGCCGGTTATGGTTTCCGCACCGATCCGGCCGCGCACGCCGAGGCGCAGGAGGTGCTGGGCCGCCCGGTGATCTCGCTCCGGCTGGTCGACCCGGCCTTCTACCACCTGGACACCGCGCTGGCCGCGCTCGACGACCGGCACGTCACGTACTACCCGGAGGCTTTCTCGGAAGCCTCCCAGCGGGTGCTCGCGCAACTCTTCCCGGACGCGGTGCTCGCCGACCGCACCGACGCCGAGGCGTTCGGCCTGAATCTGGTCAGCGACGGCCGCCACGTGATCCTCAACACGGACGCGGTCGACATGGGCCGCAAGGTCAGCGCGGCCGGATATCAGCCGGTCCACGTCGACCTCTCCGAACTCAAGCGCGGCGGCGGCAGCGTCAAGTGCGCTGTCGCGGAATTGCGGGCCTGACCTCACGGGCACCTTTGGAATCCGTGCGCAAAGATGGGTCGCATGACCGAGGACACCCGCACCACCGAGCACAAGGACGACGGCACCGTCATCGTCGTGGGCCCCGACGGTCGCCCGATGGGCACCATCGAGGAAGACGGAACGATGAGCCCGGAGGAGCCGGGCAACCTCATCGAGCAGCCGGCGAAGGTCATGCGCATCGGCAGCATGATCAAACAGCTGCTCGAGGGTGTATAAGAGACAGGCGTTCGATCAAGGAGCTGGAGGACGGTCTGGCCCCCGAGCTGCGCGAGGAGCTGGAGCGTCTGTCCCTGCCGTTCGAGGGCGAGACCCCGCCGAGCGAGGCCGAGCTGCGCATCGCCCAGGCGCAGCTGGTCGGCTGGCTGGAGGGCCTCTTCCACGGGATCCAGGCCGCTCTGGTCGCCCAGCAGATGGCCGCTCGCCTGCAGCTCGAGCAGATCCGCGGCGGTCAGGGCCGCCCCGCCCTCCCGATGGGCATCCCGGGCAAGCCCGACCGCCCCACCGGCCAATACCTCTAACT
>KL571198.1:120142-121713 GCA_000715855.1 Actinoplanes liguriensis | reverse complement strand
CTAACTCGAAAATCGACCTCGGCCGGGCAGGCGGCAGCGTCCCGCGTCGCGTAGCGGCGTGGGACGGGTTCGTTCAGGCGGCGAGGTCGAGGGTGACGCGGTAGCCGAGGGCTTCGAGCTGGTGAATGTGGTTGCGTTTGCGGCGTTCGGTGTCGGTGCGGCTGAGGTAGAAGTCGGCTCCGAGGTCGTGGTAGCGGCTGTCGGGGTCGGACAGCAGGTGCCAGATGATCGTCAGTACGGACCGTCCGACGGCCACGATCGCGCGTTTGGTGCCGCGTCTTCGAGCGATGCGCCGGTAACGTTCGCCGAGGAACGTGCGGGTCCGGGCAGCGGAGACCGCAATTTGTCCCAGGGTGCGAGCGAGATAGCGGTCGCCGTAGCCGGTCGAGCCGCGGCCTTTGCGTCGTCCGGCCGATTCCTTGACGCCAGGGGCGAACTTGGCCCAGCCGGCCAGGTGAGCCGGCGTCGGGAAACGGGTCATGTCCACGCCGATCTCAGCGATGATCGTGGCAGCAGCGGCCGGTCCTATCCCGGGAATCTCCAGGAGCCTGACCGCCGCCGCAGCGAAAGGGGCCAGATGCGCCTCGATCCGCGCCTCGACCTCACGCACATCAGCCTCAATCGCGTCGACCCGGGCGATCATCTTGCCGAGCAGGAACGCGTGATGATCACTGAACCGGCCGGTCAGCGCTTCCCGTAACGCCGGGATCTTGCCCCGCAGCCGGGTCCGTGCCATATCGGCCAGAGTCTGCGGGTCACGTTCCCCGGCGATCAGCGCGGTCATCATCGCCCGCCCGGACACCCCGAACAGGTCACTGACCACCACCGACAGTTTGATTTGCGCGTCCTCCAGGAGCTTCTCGGCCCGGCTGCGTTCCGCGCCGGACTGGACCACCAGATCTACCCGGTACCGGGTCAGGTCCCGCAGGATTCGGATGGGTGCCGGCGGCACGAAACTCGGCCGGATCATCTGCCGTTCCGCAACCTTGCACAACCACACTGCGTCCAGCTTGTCGGTCTTGGGCCGGCCCGGCAGATGCTTCACGTCGCGGGCATTGACCAGCCACACGTCGAACCCGTGCGCCTCAAGCAGGTAGAACACCGGCTTCCAGTAGTCACTGGTCGCTTCCATGACCACCCGGGTGACCCTTAACGTGGTCAACCGATCAGCCAAGTCGATCAACGATCGGGTCATCGTCGAGTAGGTCTGCACCTCCTGCAACCGGCGCCCCGGCTTGTTCTCATCGGGCACCCGCGCACAGCACATCAGCGATTCCTTGCCGATATCCAGCCCCGCCACATGCGTGATCAGTTGTTCGTCGTCACGCGACTCTTCCAGCACCGCAACCCCCTCACCAGTCAAAACAGCAAGGATGGTCGCTCGCGGCAGCCACCAGACGGGTGAATCTAACTCGCGTGCTCGCAGCAACAGTGAAGGGCCCAAAGCGTGACTGCCAGCGTCCGACTAAAACACGACCTCATACGAACCAAGATGAGAACGACGTCAGCGAGCGACCCCACCGATTTTCAGCCCGGAACGGGCCGCCCGCCAGAGGCGGAAGGACTAAAAC
>KL571198.1:119626-119923 GCA_000715855.1 Actinoplanes liguriensis | reverse complement strand
GGGCCGCCCGCCAGAGGCGGAAGGACTAAAACCCCATTTCCCCGTACGCCCATGGCGGCCCGTGCCTCCCGACGCTCCCGTGCGTCGTCCTCACGCAAGGCCGCTGCCACTCCAGGCCGCCGCGCGCCGCGCCCCGGCCAGCTGGCACTCACGGTCGTAGAACAGCCAGAAATCAGCCGTGAGTGCCAGCCGAGGCGCGGCGCCACGCGGCCGCAGTGACCAGCCTCGGGCGCCGGCTTTGAAGACCGGCCGACCCGCGGGCGCCGCGAAAGGCCGACGCGCGGGCGCCGCGAAAGG
>KL571198.1:114624-119443 GCA_000715855.1 Actinoplanes liguriensis | reverse complement strand
GCGAAAGGCCGACGCGCGGGCGCCGCGAAAGGCCGACCGGGCTGCGGGCGCCGTGGAGACCGCGGCCCGCGTGCGGATTTCGCGGGGCGGGGCCTCACCCGGCGTACCGGAGATCGGGTTTAAAGGTTGAAAGCTTTTTGCAGGTAAACCGCAACGCCGTCCTCGACATTGGTCAGCGTGACCTCGTCGGACACCGCAAGGACCGCGGGGTGCGCGTTGCCCATCGCCACCGCCCGCCCGGCCCAGGTCAGCATCGGAATGTCGTTGGGCATGTCCCCGAAGGCGACGACCTCGTCCGCGGTGATGCCCTCGCGTTCGCAGAACCAGGCGAGCCCAGCAGCTTTCGTCACCCCGGCCGCGGAGATCTCCACCAGCGCGGACGATGACGAGCGGGTCGCCTCGGCGACGCCACCCAGGGCTTTGCTGACCAGCTCGAGGAAGTCGTCCGGGTCGGCGGAGGCCGAGCGGGCCAGCAGTTTCACCGCCGGCACCGAGGTCAGCTCCTCGGGTGTGGCGATCACCTGTGCCTGGCGGTCGGGCCAGAGCCGCGGCCACGTCGACTCGTGCCGGAACGAATTCCCGTCCTCGATCTCGACCGCGAGCGACAGGTCGGGCACCGCGTCACGCAGACGGGTGATGACGTCGAGCAGCACCTCGCGGGAGAGCGGGTCGGCGCGCAGCACCTCGTCGGCATGCGGGTCATAGATGACCGCGCCGTTCGCACAGACCGCGGGCAGCGGCTCCGGCAACTGCTCGTAGAGATCTTCCAGCCACCGCAGCGGCCGACCGGTCACCAGCACCACGGGCGCGGGGACGGCGGTCAGCACCTCGATGGTCCGCCGGCTGAGCTTGCGCTCGTTGTCGATCAGGGTGCCGTCAATATCGGTCGCTACGAGTCGCCAGGGTGCCATCACCTCGACAATAGCCGGTCCAGATAGACCGCCACCCCGTCCTGATCATTGGTCAGCGTCACATCGTCGGCGACCGCCAGCAGCTCCGGATGCGCGTTGGCGACGGCGACCCGACGCCACCCTGCCCACGCGAACATCGGCAGGTCGTTGGGCATGTCGCCGAAGACCAGCACGTCTGCCGGGTCGACGCCGACCGCATCGGCGACCACCGCGAGACCGGTGCCCTTGTCGACGTGCGCCGGGCAGATCTCCAGGTAGTCGAGGCCGGCCTGGGTGACGGTGGCCACGTCCGCCGGGACGACCCGCCGCGCGACCGCCAGCAGCTCGTCGACGTCCAGCTTGGCGGACCGGGCAAACGCCTTGATCACCTCACCGCCGAGGCAGTCGGCGCGCTCGCGTGACTCGAACGCGGACGGGTATCGCCAGGTCGGGTCGTAGTCACCCCAGAGCGGGGAGTCGTCGTGCTCCAGCGCCTCGAAGATCACCGAGAGCGGGCCGGACACCGACTCGATCCGGGACAGCACGTCACCGAGGACCGCGCCGGGCAGGCGCGCCTGGCGCAGATAGCGGGACTCGGCCTGGTCGAGGACCCAGCCGCCCTGGGCGAGCACGAGATAGTCGGCGACCCGGATGTCGTCGCGGGTCAGAGAGGCGAGCCGGGGGCCGCGGCCGGTGGCGGCGACGATCCGGATGCCGGCGGCGCGGACCCGCTCCAGGACCTGATGCGTGAACGCGGAGACCGTGTCGTCACTGCGCACCAGTGTGCCGTCGAGATCCGTGGCGATGAGCTTCGGCAGCCCAGGCTTGAGCATCGGAACCTCCGTGGGTCTTACGAACCCCCGCGGAGGGCGGAAGGAGAACGGTACACCTGCCCGGCCACCAGCATCTATGACAATTGGTGACCGGGCGATGTCGAGATCGTTAGCGGCTGGGTTCCAGCACGTCACGTCCGCCGAGGAACGGCTGGAGCGCCTTCGGCACCCGCACCGAGCCGTCCGGCTGCTGGTGGTTCTCCAGGATCGGAATCAGCCAGCGGGTGGTGGCGAGCGTGCCGTTCAGCGTCGCCGCGGTCTGCGGCTTGCCGTTCTCGTCGCGGTAGCGGATGTTGAGCCGGCGCGCCTGGAACGTGGTGCAGTTCGACGTCGAGGTGACCTCGCGGTACCGCGACTGCGACGGCACCCAGGCCTCGCAGTCGTACTTGCGGGCGGCGCTGCTCCCCAGGTCACCGGCGGCCACGTCGATCACCCGGTACGGGATCTCGACCTTGGCCAGCATCTCCTCCTCCATGGCGAGCAGGCGCTGATGCTCGGCGAGCGCGTCCTCCGGCTTGCAGAAGGAGAACATCTCCACCTTGTCGAACTGGTGCACCCGCAGGATGCCGCGCACGTCCTTGCCGTGCGAGCCGGCCTCCCGCCGGTAGCAGGTCGACCAGCCGGCGAACCGCGACGGCCCGTCGCTCAGGTCCAGGATCTCGTTCGAGTGGTAGGCCGCGAGGGCCACCTCCGACGTGCCGACCAGGTAGAGGTCGTCCGCTTCGAGACGGTAGATCTCGCTGGCGTGCGCGCCGAGGAACCCGGTGCCTTCCATCGACTCCGGCCGGACGAGGGTCGGCGTGATCGACGGCGTGAAGCCGTGCTCGACCGCCTGCTGGATGGCCAGTTGCAGCATGCCGAGCTGCAGCAGCGCGCCGACGCCGGTGAGAAAGTAGAACCGCGAGCCGGACACCTTGGCGCCCCGCTCGGTGTCGATCGCCCGCAGCGCCTCGCCGATCTCCAGATGGTCCAGCGGGTTGGCGATCTCCGGGATCGTGCCGACCTCGCGCAGCACCGTGAAGTCGTCCTCACCGCCGGCCGGAGCACCCGGCTCGACCAGGTTCGACACCGCCAGGTGCGCGCGCTTGAGCGCCTGCTCGGCCTCGGTCGCCGCGGCCTCGGTCGCCTTCACCTCGGCGGCCAGGTCCTTCGTGCGCGCGAGCAGGGCGGCCCGCTCGTCGCCGGAAGCCTTCGCGACCTCCTTGCCGATGGACCGCTGCTCGGCCCGGACAGCCTCGAACCGTTGCGTGGCGGCCCGGCGCTCCTCATCGGCGCGCAGCAGGTCGTCCACCAGCTCGGTGGGCTCGCCGCGCAGCCGCTGGCTCGCGCGGACCAGTTCCGGATCTTCACGAAGCAGACGCAGGTCAATCACGACTGTGGAGCCTACCGGGAGAAATGCCCCCCGGTCGCGCGGGTATTCACCGCGTCATCGAAGGGGTATGTCGCGGTTGTCGGGCGTGGAGACGAACGGCGCGGTCGGTGTGATGCTCAGCTCCAGCGGCTCGTCCTCGTCCTCGTCCGGCTCGGCTGTCGGTGCCTCGGGTGTTCGCGGCCCCCCGGAGCGCCCGCCGAGCCAGAGCGCGACCAGCGCGGCCGCCACCGCCGCGATCGCACACCACAGGCCGCGGCCGAGCCCCACCTTCAGGTGCTCGGTGTCCAGCGCGATCAGGTAGAAGCTGGTGACCTGCCGGCTCTGCGCGCCCAGCAACTGGATCGAGGCGACCAGCAGCGCGAGCAGGACCCCACCGGCGCCGAACCCGGCCAGCCGCGCGTAGCGCCGCCCGGCCTCCGGCCCGAGAATCGCCAGCAGCACCGCGATCACCAGCACGAGCAGGCCTGCCACATAGGCGCCGGCGACACCGCCGAGATCGAACAGGTCGGTCGTCAGCATCTTGGTCTCGCCGACCTCGTCCGCCCCGTAGACCAGTCCGTCGACCGTCGTCACCTGCCACTCGGA
Organism: Actinoplanes liguriensis; assembly: GCA_000715855.1. Lineage (GTDB taxonomy): Bacteria > Actinomycetota > Actinomycetes > Mycobacteriales > Micromonosporaceae > Actinoplanes > Actinoplanes liguriensis. Next base: position 115,763 of record KL571198.1, on the reverse strand, counting down.
GATCAGCGACGCGAACGCCGCCACCCCGCCCAGCCCGGCGACCAGTGGAGGAAGCCGATGATCGCTGCCCAGCCCGTGCAGGAAACCGGGCCGTTCCGTCGCCTCGCCGAACTCGATCACCGTTTCCGACATGTGATCCATGATGGGCCCTGCCTCGTCAGCCTTCCACCGGGCCCCGGATGGGCTAGCGTTCTGTTCATGCCTATTCGTTCTGCTACGGCCCGCTGGGAAGGGAACCTCACCGAGGGTTCCGGCACGGTAAAGACTGGTAAGGGTGGCCTGCAGGGGAACTATTCCTTCAAGTCACGCTTCGAGGAGGGTGAGGGAACCAACCCCGAGGAGCTCATCGCCGCCGCCCACTCCGGCTGCTTCTCGATGGCGTTCTCAAAGGGCCTCGCCGACGCGGGCTTCACGCCCACCTCGGTCGAGACCGTCGCCAAGGTGCACCTGGACAAGACCGACGCCGGCTTCGGCGTGTCCCGGATCGAGCTGGAGACCGTCGGCGACGTCCCCGGCATCGACGAGGCCACGTTCCAGAAGATCGCCGCCGACGCCAAGGAGAACTGCCCGATCTCCCGCCTGCTCAGCCCGGGCGCGGCGATCAGCCTCTCCGCCAAGCTCGCCTGACCCCTGCCACACCGACGCCGGCGCGGACCCTGACGGCCCGCGCCGGCGATCCTCCCCTCGACCCGCACCGGCGGTCTTTTCCTCCGGCCGCGGCGCGGCACAATGGTTGTCGTGCCGGTGGACATGAGTCGCGAACGCTTCGAAGAGCTTGTCGGCGAGGCGCTCGACGAGGTCCCGGTCGAGTTGCTCTCCCTGATGAACAACGTGGTCTTCCTGGTCGAGGACGCCCCGCCGGACGGTGACGACGGCCTGCTCGGCCTCTACGAGGGCACCGCGCTCACCGACCGCGGCTGGGACTACGCGGGCGTCCTGCCCGACCGCATCACCATCTACCGCCTGCCCACGCTGCGCGTCTGCGACTCCGACGAGGACGTGGTCGAGGAGGTCGCGATCACCGTGGTCCACGAGATCGCCCACCACTTCGGCATCGACGACCAGCGCCTGCACGAGCTGGGCTGGGCTTGAACCCCTGAAGATCAACTTCAAGATCTTCATTGCCTATCTCCGCTGTG
>KL571198.1:108376-114403 GCA_000715855.1 Actinoplanes liguriensis | reverse complement strand
ACGGGTAGCCGTGAATGCCAGCCGACCCGGCGTCAGCTGGCATTCACGGCGCAAAAACCACCCGGAAACAGCCCCCAGTGCCAGCCGCGCGGCTTGGCTGGTGCTCGCGGATGGGTGACGGTTCTACGACGTACCGGATGAGGGGGTTGATCTAGCCCGCTTCGCCGGAGCGCAGACGAGCCAGCCAAGCGGACGAGTCAGCGAAGTCGGTGTCGGAGAGACCGGCGGGAGCCTGCACCGGCGGCTCCGGCTGGAGGCGATGCCGGGCGTAGCTGCCCAGGAACCGAACCTCCGCACAGATCCGCCGCAAACCCCGCAGCGCCTCCCCGAGACGGGCCTCGGCGACGTGGCCGGTGCAGTCGAGGAAGAAGAAGTACGTCCCGAGCTGCTCCCCGGTCGGGCGGGACTCGATGCGGGACAGGTTCACGCCGCGCACCGCCAGCTCGGTCAGCACCGCGAGCAGCGCGCCCACCTGATCGTGCCGGATCGAGACGGCCAGCGAGGTCACGTCGTCACCGGTCGGCGGCGGGGGCGTCCCGGGCCGGGTGAGCAGCGCGAAACGGGTAACCGCCTCGGCCCGGTCGGCCACCTTCTCGGCCAGCACGGTGAGCCGGTTGCGGGGCACGCCGATCGGGGCGCAGAGGGCCGCGTCATATTCCCCGGCGGCCGCGTTGAGTGCCGCGGTGGCGTTGGAGAGCACGTCGACGACGGTCGCGTCCGGCACGTTCGCCTGCAGCCAGTGCCGGCACTGCGCGGAGGCCTGCGGGTGCGCCGCGATGGTCCGCAACCCGGCCAGCGGCTTCAGCTTGTCGGCGGCCAGCACGAACTCGACCGGCAGCAGCACCTCGCGGGCGATCATCAGCGGGCTGCCGGTGACCAGCTCGTCCAGGGTGACCGGGATGGCGCCGCCGACCGAATTCTCCAGGGGGACCAGGGCGGCGTCGGCCTCGCCGGACCGGACCGCCTCCAGGGCCTCGGGCACGCTGCGGGCCGGCAGGCGAACCCCGTGCTCGGCGGCGGGGATGGTGCGCAGGGCCGCCTCGGTGAACGTCCCCTCGGGGCCGAGGAAGGTGAAGCGGGTGGGCGGCGTTCCGGGCATCCCGTCAGTCTAGGCCGCAGAAGCCGCGCCTCACGACACGGCGTGGCCGGTCAGAAACCGCAGGCCAGCACCCGAATGCCCGCCGGAGCGCTGGACTGCACCTGGGAGTTGCAGACATCCGACCCCGCCGCGATCAGCGTCAGCGTGCTGCCCTTGCCGCTGCTCACCACGTTCAGCGGCTCCTGGTCGTCGGCGTCCGACCCGGCCAGCTCGACCGTCGTGAACGTCCACGTGTCCGCACAGAACGGCCCGCTCTGCACCTTCAACGTCTTCGACGGGATGCCGGGCTTGCCCTTGATCAGCGCGAGGATCTGCGCCCCGGTCGGCTGGCCGCTGCACTTCGCGGCGTGTGCCGGGGTGGGCGTCGGCGATTTCGTGAGCGGCGCCTCGGCGGGTGTGGTCGTGGTCGGCACGACGGTCGGGTACGTATACGTCGGTGGCACCCATGTCGGCGGCGTCCACGTCGGCAGCACACCGCCCGGCGAGATCGGTGTGAAGGTCGGCGGCGGCAGGCCCAGCGAGGGCTGCAGGGCCGGAACGGTGGGCAGGGCGACCGAGGCCGACGGGGCGGGCTGCGCCTCGTCGTCGGAGGACCCGCAGGCCGCCGTCAGCAGGAGCACGCCGACGGCCAGGGGGATGAAGACAGGTGTGCGGGGACACCCGGCCATGGTAGGAGCCAGCCCCGCGCAGTGCCAGATTGTCAGCCGGCTATTCGATGCCCGGCCGCGGTGAGCGTGTTGACCGCCTCGGTCAGCCGCACCGTCGGGACCAGCAGGTAGTCGGTGTCGTAGGTGGAGAACGTGACGATGTTGACCCGTGCGTCGGCGAGCGGCCCGACGAGCGAGGCCAGCACCCCGGTCATCGCCGTGGTCAGGCCGGCCACGCGCAGACATCGCCACGCCGTGTCCGCCTCGGCGCCGTCCGGCACCCGATCGGACGGGCAGATGATCGAGATTTCGTCGAGGCCCCAGGTCACCGAGATGACGCTCTTGTCGTCCGGACCCGTGGTCAGGGAAGGGGGCAGGGACGAACCGGCCGGCAGGCGGCACACCGCGTATTCCCCTGGTAACAGGTCTAGATCGAGCATGACGGCAGACTACGTTACGGATCGGTAACACCCAATGGTTACCTGATGCGGTGAACACCACACCGCCACGGGCAAACCGGACGTCAGTAGTGAACCAGGGAGAGAAAGGTCAGCGAACCGGCCACCCGATCGCCCGCCACCAGCGGTGTGGAGACCGCGTCGACCGTCAACGGCGGCTTCTCCTTGTCCGGCACCACGCGCAGCAGGCCGCGCGCCAAGCGCTCGCTGCGGACCGCGAGCAGCGGCGGGATCTTCTCCGCCTCGGGGTCCTCGAGCGGACCCGCGCCGGCCGTGAAGTCGATCAGGTGCAGCGCCGTGGTCAGCCGCTTGCCGATCGCGTCGGCCGGCTTGCCCAGCCCGAGCAGCTCGCTGCCGGACGGGGAGACGGACAGGATCGCGCCACCCGCGTCGACGATCAGGCAGGGCTCGTCGGCGATCGCCACGGTGCCCGCCCAGCGCTCGATGCTGGTGACGAATTCGGCCTCGGCCGGTGTGCGTGCCTGGGGGACGAACGCTCCCGAGAGGGAGAGCTCAACATGCGCCACCCGCTCCTCCTCGCTTTCCGTCGCGTCGCCCGGGACGCCCCGGAGACCGGGGCGTCACCGACGACGGCGTCGCAAGGAACGTTACCGGCGGGTCGGCCGCTTGTCAGCGGCCGTCTGTCCGTTGCTGTACCAACGGTAGTCACCGGCCGGCCGATAGGGTGCGTTCGACCAGGTAGCCGGGTTGCTGGCAACGGCTGAGAGTTTGCTCGCCGTGGCCGCGGAGATACGGGCCCCTCCGGCGAGCAGCAGGCGGTCGAGCTCCTTGTCGGTGGCGACCAGACAGTCCTTCGGCAGGCCGTGGACGCTGATCACTCCGGATCCGACGAACGTGAGGACCGGGGTGACCGGCACGTTCAGGCCGACCGCGGCGGAGAGCGCTTTCGCGGCACGCCGCGCGTCACGACGCGCCTCGGCCACGTACTGCGGGCGCTTGCCGTTGATCTGCACGACGTCACCGGCGATCAGGACACGGGAACGGCCGTGGTCGGCAACGGTCACCGCGTAGACGCCACCGGGGCCGATGGCGAGGAATCCGGCCCGCTCGTCCGCGGGATCGGGCTCGTAGTACGACTGGGACAGGTCGGTGCGCGGCCAGTCCACGATGTGCCACGCCGAACCGAGTCGGTCGAGGCGGGTCAGAGCGCGGGCACCGGCCGCTTCCATGCGGCGGGACTCGCGATCGGCGCGTCGGCGCCGGGCCCACTCCATCGGCGTCAGCCGCGGCTCGAGACCGAGGGCGGCGCCGCATGACCGACCGGCGTCAGTGCGCGGTTGGTAGAGGGCACGGGCAGGGCAGGGCGGGCGGGGAAGACAGTCACTGCGACCTCCGGCAAAAGGTCTTTCGGGCTGGCTCTCTGTTTCCAACTACCGTACGTGCTCAGCTCCTCACGGAGAAGGGCGGCAGAGTGGAAAGAAAGAGAAAGAAGTGTGGATGAATACCGCATTCACGGACAACGTCTTCTTGCGGATGGTGCATCTCGACACCTGCGGTCCGCGGTTTCGTCGCACTGTGCCAAGTTATCTCCGTCGTCCGATCGGTGCATGCTCGTCTCAGGATCTAGATCAGAACGTGACCGGGCGATAGCGTTCGGTACGGACTAACGTCGGCCTGGTGTACGTCGACAGTGAAGTCAGCCGCCTGCGCACCGTCCTGCTCCACCGGCCCGGGAAAGAGCTGGCCAGGCTCACCCCGCGGAACAGTGGCTCGTTGCTCTTCGACGGCATCCCATGGGTCGGCCGGGCGCAGGACGAGCATGATCAGTTCGCCGAGGCGCTGCGCTCCCGGGGTGTCGAAGTTCTCCATCTCGACACGCTGCTCGCCGAGACGCTCGCCGTGCCGGCCGCCCGGGAGGAGCTGACCGCCGGGGTTCTCGCCGATGCACGGCTGGGTGACGGGCTGCGCGCGGGCGTCGCCGACTATCTGGCCGACCAGGATCCGGAGCGGCTGGCCGAGGTGCTCGTCGCCGGGCTGGCGCACGAGGAGGTCAAGCCGGGCGGCGGCAGCCTGGTCTACGAGATGCTCGAGCGCAACGACTTCGTCATCGATCCGCTGCCGAACCTGCTCTTCACCCGGGACTCGTCGGTCTGGGTGCGCGATCGGGTCGCGGTGACCAGTCTCGCGATGCCCGCGCGGCGCCGGGAGACGACACTCACCCATGCGGTGTACCGCTACCATCCGCGCTTCGCCGGCTCCGAGCTGCTCTACGAGCCGGCGCTGGAGCACGTCGAGGGCGGTGACGTCCTGGTGCTGGCGCCGTCCGTGCTGGCGACTGTCTCTTATACACATGCCGGTGCCGAGCGGCTGGCCCGCCGGGTGCTGACGGCCGGGCTCGCGCACACCGTGCTGGCCGTGCCGATCGCGCAGGAACGCGCCACGATGCACCTCGACACCGTCTGCACCATGGTGGATTCGGACGCCGTCGTGATGTATCCCAACGTCGCCGACACGTTGCAGGCCTGGACCATCACTTTCGGTCAAGATCAAGATCAGGGCCAATTGAGCGTACGGCCTCCGCGCCCCTTCCTGGAAGCCGCGGCCGAGGCGATGGGCATCGAGCGGCTGCGCGTCATCGACACCGGGCTCGACCCGGTCACGGCCGAACGTGAACAGTGGGACGACGGCAACAACACGCTCGCCATCGCGCCGCGGCTGTGCGTTGCGTACGAGCGCAACGTCGAGACGAACGCGCAGCTGGAGCACGCCGACATCGAGGTCGTCCGCATCCAGGGCTCCGAGCTGGGCAGCGGCCGGGGTGGCCCGCGCTGCATGAGCTGCCCGGTGCTGCGCGATCCACTGGCCGGTTGAACCTGACAGAAGGTGTCAGGGGTGCCGTCTTAGCGTCCCGGCATGACTCTTGCGGACAACAACTTCGACTTCCTCGTGGGGACCTGGAGCTCGAAGCAGCGCCGGCTGCGGAAAGTGCTCGCCGGCAACGACGACTGGTACGAGCTGGCCGCGACCACGCGCTGCTGGAGCATCTTCGACGGTGGCGGCAACGTGGACGAGGTGCGGTTCGAGGACTCGTCGGCGGGGTTGACCGTGCGGTTGTACGACCCGGCCACCGACCTGTGGTCGCTCTACTGGGCGCGGCCGGGAACCGGGCTGGCGCTGCCACCGACCGTCGGGCGTTTCGAGGCGGACGGCTGCGGCCGCTTCTACGACGACGAGGAATGGGAGGGGCAGCCGATCCGGGTCCGCTTCCTGTGGTCCGAGATCACGCCGGAGTCCTGTCGCTGGGAGCAGGCCTTCTCCACCGACCAGGGCAAAACCTGGGAGCCGAACTGGACGGCCGACTTCACCCGAACCGCCCTCTGACCGGCGAACCCGGCCCCTACGCCCGAAGCTGCTCCCCAGCTCGAAGCCGAACGCAAGCCTAAAGCGGCTCCCAACTCGAAGCCGCCCCCAAGCTCGAAGCCGCGCGCAAGCTCGAAGCCGCGCGCAAGCTCGAAGCCGCGCGCCCAAAGCCGCCCCCCGGGCTCGAAGCCGCCCCCCGGGCTCGAAGCCGCCCCCCGGGCTCGAAGCCGCGCGCAAGCCCGAAGCCGCGCGGAAACTCGAAGCCGCGCAAGCCCGAAGCCGCCCCAAGGCTTGAGGCTGTTTCCGGGCTTGAAGCGGCATCCTCATGATCACCCCGAACACAAGACCCACCCACCACTGGGGGGCCACCGCCTCTGCCGTCAGTGTGGCGTGGGTTGGCTTGATCGTGTTTGGGGGCTGTGGATGGGGCGCTGGTGTGGATAACCGCGCGCGAGAAACGATCTTGTGCTCTGACCGTGCCCACCCACGGACGTCGCCCTTT
>KL571198.1:106357-108144 GCA_000715855.1 Actinoplanes liguriensis | reverse complement strand
GAGCGTTCTGGGCGCGCCAGCGCCCTGCTCGGGCCGGAAGGGTCCCCGCGGGAGCGGCGGTCTGAACCCCGGCGGAGATGGGACATGAAGATCTTGAAGTTGATCTTCCGGAGGTTGGACCCTGTCGGAAAAGGATCAGCGGAGAGTGAGCTGCCGGCCGATCAGGCCCTGCTTGGCGCGGCGACCGGCGGCGTCCAGCGGCTCGCTGATCGCGAGCGTGTCCTGGTAGCGCTTGGCGAAGTCGGCCAGCGGCGCCTCCCAGTCGGCGGCCTCCGGCTCGCCCGGAATGTCCCAGACCGGCACCAGCAGACCGTGCGCGCGGAACATGCCGGCGAACTTGGTGTCCTCGCCGAGCAGCAGCTCACCCGCGGCGGAGAGCCGGGCCAGCGCGTCCAGCGCGCGGTCCTCGTCGTCGCCGAGCACCCAGCGGACGTGGCCCTTGTCCGGCGCGATCCGGCACCAGTAGGCGGCCTTCGCCGCGGCCAGGCGCACGGTCGGGTAGATCGAGGCGTTCGCCCGCTCCAGCGACGCCTTCACGCTGGCGTCCTGCAGCTGGTCGGTGTCCAGCCAGTACTCGAAGCCGTCCTGCATGGTGATCTCGAGCGGGCCGTCGACCAGCACGTCCTGCAGCCGCACGCCTTCGCCGGGCAGCGCCGGCACCGACACCGGGTCGCCCGGCGGGGTTCGCAGCGCGGCGAGGATGGCGACGGCCAGGTCGCGGGAGACGTCACCGGACTGCACGTGCCGCTGGAGGCCGATGAAGACCTGCCCGTCCCGGCGGGACATCGCCGGCCAGGCCATCGGCAGGACGGTGGAGAGGGTGACCGGGCGGTCGCCGTGCTCCTCGATGATCTCCGGCTTGAGGGTCAGCGACGCCGAGGCGGCCGGGACCAGCTCACGCAGCGCGACCCACTCGGGCTCGTCGGTGAGACCCTCGAACGGGCGGGCGACGAAGATGTCGCGCACCTTGGTCTTGGGCTCGGACTGGGACTTACGACGCTTGCTCACGAGGGACCAGCGTAGGCGGTGCCCCTCAGAAACCGGTGACGCGGGCCACCTAGGCGCGGCGGAGCCGGACCTCGGCGACGGTGCCGCCGCCCTCGCGCGGGCGCAACGAGACCCACCCGTGCTGGCGCTCCACCATCCGTCGCACCAGGTAGAGGCCCAGACCGGCACCGGGGTGGTGGTGCCGGTCGCCGCCCTCGGCCTGCCAGTAGCGCTCGAAGGCGTGTTCGACGTGCTCGGGCGCGATGCCGATGCCGCGGTCCGACACGCGGAAGCGCAGGGTGTCGTCGTCCGTGCCGGCGCAGAGCTCGACGATGCTGTCCGCCGGTGAGTACTTCTCCGCGTTCGTGGTCAGCTCGGTGAGGATCGTGGCGATCGAATCCCGATTCCCGTACGCCTTCGGCAGGTCCCCCGGCAGCTCGCCGAGCTTCAACCGCCGTCGCAGGTCGGCCGGCAGCTCGCCGGCCGCCTCACGTAACGCCTCGACCAGGTCGAACGGCCCGGCCGGGGCGGTGCCGAGCACCCCGTCGCCGGCCGCGGAGAGGAGCCGGTCGACGAGCCGGGCCAGTTCGCCGGCCCGGTTCCCGATCACCCGGACGGCTTCCTTGCGGCCGGGTTCGCCGAGGGTGTCCCAGTGGTTGGTGAGCGTGTCCGCATACCCCTTGATCACGGTGACCGGGGTGCGCAGCTCGTGACTGGTGACCGCCACCCAGAGATCGCGGTCGGCCTGCGCGGGGGCGGCCGCGGGGTGAACCGGCAGCCCGGCGCCCAGCCCGTAGAGC
>KL571198.1:98588-106157 GCA_000715855.1 Actinoplanes liguriensis | reverse complement strand
CCTGCCGATCTGCCCGGCCAGCAGCTCCAGCACGGCGTGGTGCTCCGGCCCGGGCTCGCCCGCGTCGGCGCCGAAGTAGACGTGCAGCGAGCCGGCGAACGTGTCCCTGGCCTCGCATCGCGCGCCCAGCATGTGCCGCAGGTCGCCGCCGTCGATCTGGCGGGCGAACTCGTCGTTCACTGAGTTCAGCGACACCAGCAGGGTGCGGCCGGGAGTCTCCAGCGGGCGCTCGACCCGGCGCCCGACGACCGGCTCGCACACGCCGGTGGCGACGATGATCCGGCCGTGGCCGTCCGAGTATTCGGCGAAGCCGGCGCCCCGGGCACCGAGCACCTCTTGCGCGAGCAGGACGAGCTGCTGCAGCACGGGCAGGCCGGACTCGCCGGCGTTGACGCGGTCGAGGACCGCGATCTGACCCCGGGTCAGCGCTGGATAGTCGGGACTTTCCGGCATATCTGCGAGTCTGCCTCGCCGCTCAGCGTTTAGCAGTTGTGACCACAGTCACAGCTGTTCCAGGTGGTCCAGGACGAACTTCGGCCGGTCGGTGATGACGCCGTCCACCTGGTGGCGAAGCACCAGCTCCAGATCCTCCGGCTCGTTGACGGTCCACACGTACGCCCGGTGGCCGGCCGCCCGGATGGCGGGCAACAACCCCGGCCGGTTCCGGACGAGATCGATGCCGGGCCCGGCGATCCGCGAACCGAACGGCAACCGCCCCTTGCCGGCCATCAGGTAGACCGTCGGCACTCCGGGCGCCTGGGCGCGGATGCGTCGCAGCGCGAGCGCGGCGAAGGACATCACGGTCACCTGTACGGGATCGTCCGGCTTCGGCTCGGCCAGACCGAACCGCCGCAGCATCTTGACGAGCCGCCGTTCCACCTCGGCGCCGTAGACCGACGGGTGCTTCGTCTCGATCAGCAGGCGCACCGGCCGCCCGGAGTCGCGCACCGCCTCCAGCAGCCGCTCCAGGGTGAGCAGCCGGCTCAGGTCGGGCATCTCCTCGTCGCCCCGGTAACCGGGGTGCCAGGAGCCGTAGTTGAGCTCGTCGAGCTGTGCCAGCGTGCGCCGGCTGACCAGGCCCCGCCCATTGCTGGTGCGGCTCAGGTTCCGGTCGTGGAAGCAGACCAGGTGCCCGTCGCGGGTCAGCCGGACATCGCACTCCAGGCCGTCGACCCCCTCCTCCAGAGCACGCAGGTATGCCCCGAGCGTGTGCTCGGGCAGCGCGTCCGCGCCTCCGCGATGCGCGAAGACGAGAGGCCGATAGGCGGTCACAACACTCGGGCCGGTTGCCCGTCCTCGCTGACCACGTCCCGGCCGGCGGCCGCCCACGACTTCATCCCGCCGTCGAGGTTGCGCACGTTGTCCCAGCCGTTGTTCATCAAATAGGCGACGACCTGGCCGGAACGCCCGCCGGCGCGGCAGATCACCACCACCTCGCCGTCGTTGGGCACCTCGGCCATCCGCGCCGGAACCTCCATCATCGGGAGGTGGTGGGCGCCCGGCGCGTGGCCGGCCTCCCACTCGTCCGGCTCACGGACGTCGAGAAGATAGGCGTCGGAGTTGACCTGATCCGGGGTCACGCTGGGTACCTGAGGTCCGAACACGGATCCAAGCCTACGGCGGTGTCACTTCTCGTTGGCGACGACGTCCGGGTTGGCGAGGATGAACTGGTCGAGCTTGTCCTTCTTGACCGCCGCGTACATCTGGGCGCTCTCCTTGGTGACGCCCTCACGGCCGTTCGCGTTCCCGGCGAACGTCCCGCTGTTGGTGCGCAGCAGCACCATGTCGTTGGCGGCGACACCCTTGAGCCCGAGCACGAAGTCGGCGATCGCGACCTTGTTGGTGTCCAGCACCAGCGAATTGCCGGCCGCCTTGATCAGCTTGCTGATCTTCAACGGGTTGGACAGCACGCCACTGGACGCGGCCTTCTTCGCCATCGCCTTGATCAGCTGCTGCTGGTGGCGCTGCCGGTCGTAGTCGCCGTTCTTCAGCCCGTACCGCTGGCGGGCGTAGTCCAGCGCCTCCCAGCCCTCCATGTCCCGGCAGCCGACCTTGTGCACGATCGGCTTGGTCGCCTTGCCGGTCTTCTTGGCGTCGGCCGTGTACATCGGCTTGCCGCCGACCCAGACCATGTGATGCGAGGTGACCTGCTGGTCGACGCACATATGCACGCCGCCGAGCTGGTCGATGACGTTCTTGAAGCCGCCGAAGTTGATGATCGCGGCACCGTCGAAGCTGATCCCGGTCAGGTTCTTCAGCGTCTTCGCGAGCAACTGGGCCCCACCGGTCCAGCCGGCGCCGTTCTGCGCGCCCCAGTAGAACGCCTCGGTCGCCTTGGCGGTGCCACCGTTGTACTTGCTCGGGCCGAACGCCGGGACCTTGACCTCGGTGTCGCGCGGGATGGAGATCAGGTACGCCCGGTCATGGGTGGCCGGGATGTGCAGGATGATGATGGTGTCCGAGTGCAACTCGTCGGCCGCCCAGCGGGCCCGCGCGTCGAGCCCCATCAGCAGGATGTCGATCGGGCCCTTGAGGGTGCCGGTGTCGGCGCCCTCCTCGGTCGTCTTGGCCGCGTCGCCGGTCAGGTTGCCCTCGGCGATGGTGCTCGTGGTCTGCGCGATCACCGTCTTCACCGCGATGACGCCGCCGCCACCGGTGAGCAGCAGCAACGCTCCCAGCCCGGTGGTGATCTTCGCCCAGATCGGCGCCTTCGGCCGTTTCGGCCGGGCCGGCGCCGCCGGAACGTCCTCCGGGCGGCGCCGTTCCTCCTGCTCCAGCGAGGGCGGGGCAGTGACCGTCATCAAGCACTCCAAGCGGTTCGGATGAGAAGCCGCTTCACTTTACGGTCATCTATCAAGCCCCTGAAGATCCTCCAGGTTTCATCTTCGAGTCATCGAAGGACTCGTGTGGCTGGGTCTACGACTTCTTCGCCGGATTCGCCGCCATCCACTCGGACATCTTGTCGGCGGCCACGGCCTGGTAGAGCGCCAGCGCCTTCTCCCGGTCGGAGACCACCACGGACTGCCCGGAAATGGTCTCGCTGCCCTTGTTGGGGCTGGTGAGGAACGTCAGGTTGTCGCCGCGCAGGCTGCGGAACTGCAGCACCATGTCCTTGAGCGAGAAGTCCTGGTCGACGGTGACCGCCTTGGCGACCGCGTTCAGGAAGTCGTCGAGCTTGCCGGGGCTGGTCAGGGTGCCGCTGCTGGCCGCCTGGTCCATCAGCGCCTTGAGGAACTCCTGCTGGTGCTGCATCCGGGCGAAGTCACCGCGGGCGAACTGCTTGCGCTGACGCACCCAGTCCAGCGCCTGGGCGCCGTCCATGTGCATCATGCCCTTCTTGAACACCCGGTGCGGCTTGTGGATCGACGTGATCGTCTGCTCGACCTTCAGGTCCACGCCGCCGATCGCGTCGGTGACCTCCTTGAAGCCGCCGAAGTCGATCGCCATCACGTTGTCGATCTTCACGTCGGTCAGGCACTCGACGGTGTGCACCGCGCGGGGCAGGCCACCGTAGGCGAACGACGCGTTGATCTTGGCGCGGGAGCCGTCGCTGCAGGCCGCGTCGTTGGTGCGCGGCACGACGACCCACAGGTCGCGCGGGATCGAGATGAGCTGCGCGGACTTGTGATCGGCCGGCACGTGCATGATCATCAGTGTGTCCGCGCGCCAGGCGTTGGCCTCGTCGTCCTTGGTGTCCGGGTCGCGGGAGTCGCTGCCGACCAGCAGGATGTTGAACGCGCCGTCGACGGTCTTGGCCGGACGGTCCGCACTGAGCCCGGAGAAGGCGTTGGTGCGCTTGAGGTCCTTGTCGATCCCGTTGACGTAGTTGACCGCGAAGATGCCGCCGATCACGGCGAGGATCAGCACCACGCCCCCGGCGACGAGGGCGATGCGGCCCCAGCGCGGGCGGACCCGCGGGCCCTTACCGCCGTTGTAGGTGTGCCCCCGGTCGCCCGGTCCCCCGGGGCGGCCGTGGGCCGGCCCGGACGGCGGGACGGAGGCCCGTCCGGAGGAGTTGCCGCTGGGAGAGGTGGTCGCAGACATGAGACCACATTAGGTCGCCATGACCCGTGATCCCGCTCAGCGCCGACGGTGCGGCACGAAGGTGGGAGAAGGGCGCTTCCCGGGCCCGAGCCGGTGCGGCGACGACACCGGCCCGGGCATGAGGAGGAAGGCCTATCGGGGCTTCAGGGAACTCAGTGCGCGCCGTGCCCGGTCAGGGACCGGACCTCGAGCTCCGCGTACTTCTCGGCGTCGGTCTCCTTGCTGAGCACGGTGCCCAGCCAGCCGAAGAAGAAGCCCAGCGGGATCGAGATGATGCCCGGGTTGGACAGCGGGAACCAGTGCCAGTCCTCGTGCGGGAACATCGCGGTGGCCGAGCCGGACACCACCGGCGAGAAGAACACCAGGATCACCGCGGAGAGCAGGCCGCCGTAGATCGACCAGAGCGCGCCCGAGGTGTTGAACCGCCGCCAGAACAGGCTGTAGAGGACGGCCGGCAGGTTCGCCGAGGCGGCCACCGCGAAGGCGAGCGCGACCAGGAACGCCACGTTCAGGCTCTGCGCGAAGATCGACAACGCGATCGCGATCGCGCCGATCACCAGGGCGGAGATCCGGGCGACGCCGACCTCGTTGCGCTCGGACGTGTTGCCCCGCTTGATCACGTTGGCGTAGAAGTCGTGCGCGATGCTCGACGACGACGCCAGGGTCAGGCCGGCCACCACCGCGAGGATCGTGGCGAACGCGACCGCCGCGATGATCGCCAGCAGCACCGCGCCGCCGGTGTCCCCGCCGAGGTAGTCGATGCCCAGCTTCTGCGCCAGCTGCGGCGCTGCGGTGTTGCCCGCCTTGTCCTGCGCGGTGATCGCCTTGCCACCCACCAGAGCCGCCGCGCCGAAGCCCAGGGCCAGGGTGAACAGGTAGAAGACGCCGATGATGCCGATCGCCCAGAGCACGCTCTTGCGGGCGATCCGGGCCGTCGGCACGGTGTAGAACCGGGTCAGGATGTGCGGCAGGCCGGCCGTGCCCAGCACCAGCGCGAGGCCGAGCGAGAGCAGGTCCATCTTGCTGTAGAACGTCTTGGTCGCGTCGCCGGCCGTCTCCACGCCGTAGCGCAGCCCCGGTTCGAGGAACGCCGCGCCCTTGCCGGACTGCGCGGCGGCGTCACCCAGCAGCGTCGACAGGTTGAACTTGTAGTGCGCGAGCACCATGATCGTCATCACCAGGGCGCCGGTCATCAGCATGAACGCCTTGACGATCTGGACGTACGTGGTGCCCTTCATGCCGCCGACCACCACGTAGACGATCATCAGCGCGCCGACCAGGATGATCGTGAACACCTTGGCGGTGGACGCGGTCATGCCCAGGAACTTCTCGTCCGCGGTGATGCCGAGCAGCAGCGAGACCAGCGCGCCGGCGCCGACCATCTGCGCGATCAGGTAGAAGATCGACACGACGACGGTGGAGACCGAGGCGGCGGTACGCACCGGGCGCTGACGCATCCGGAACGCCAGCACGTCGGCCATCGTGTACCGGCCCGAGTTGCGCAGGAACTCGGCGACCAGCAGCAACGCCACCAGCCAGGCGACCAGGAAGCCGATCGAGTAGAGGAAGCCGTCGTAGCCGTAGAGCGCGATCAGGCCGGCGATGCCGAGGAACGACGCGGCGGACATGTAGTCGCCGCCGATCGCCATGCCGTTCTGGAAACCGGAGAACTGGCGGCCACCGGCGTAGAAGTCGGTGGCGGTCTTGGTCTGCCGGCTCGCCCAGATCGTGATGCCCAGGGTGATCGCCACGAAGATCAGGAACAGCGTGATGGTCAGCGTGCGTGAGGTGCTGGTCGAGGCTTCGGCCGCGAGGTACATCAGAGCACGCTCCCCTCGTCGCTGGTGGTGGTCGCGCTCCGGTCGCCGTCGATGCTCTTGTAGATGTCGTCCGCGACCGGGTCGATCTTCTGCGCGGCGAACTTCGAGTAGTACCAGGCGATCAGGAACGTCGAGGCGAACTGCAACAGGCCGAACAGCAGGGCGACGTTGATGTTGCCGACCAGCTTGATCGCCATGAAGTCCCGCGCGTACGCGGAGAGCAGGACGTACAGGGCGTACCAGAGGATGAATGCGATCGTCGTCGGGAAGATGAACCTGCGAAGGGTATGGCGCAGCCGACTGAATTCGTCGGAGCTCTGCACCTCGAGATATTTCTCGGGGGTGGCCGGCACGGTGTCACCACCTTCGTTTGCGGGCGGACTTTTCCGGGACCGTACGAAGGAAAGCCGCCCGCCCCGCGTCACCGGTCGGCGTCTGCGCTGAGTGGTGGTCTGACTGCGCTCAGCGGTCAAGTTCGGTGTAGCGGCCACGAAAGTGGACCAGCGGCGCTGTCGCGGTATCCAACTGGACCGATTCGATGATGCCCTCCACCAGCAGCGCCCAGCCGCACGGCCGGTTCGAGTCGAGGGAACAGCCGGCCCAGGTTCCGGCGTGCGCGGGCACCGGCCCGTACGCCGTCTCCCGCCACTCCCCGGTGGCGAAAAGTCCACCGGGCGACGGCATCAGCCCCGCGAACCGGTCGGCCAGTTGCCGGTCGGCCGGGGTCAGCGGAGTCACCGCGAACCGGCCGGCCCGGGCGACCGCGTCCCAGAAGTCGCTCTCCTCGTCGATCAGGCCGAGCACCCGGCCCGGATCGCCGTCGGCGACCAGCACCGACGAGACGGTCAGTCCGGACGGGCCGGGCGTGGTCCAGAGTGTCACCGGGGCCGCCAGTCGTCCGCGCAGCCGGCGTACCGCCGACTTGTCCTCGTCGGGAACGGCGAACGGATCGGTCGAGTGGATGGTCATCCGATCATTCTCCCGATTACAGATCGTGCACGCGGCTATCACTTTTAATTGATCCACAGCTATTTTCCTCTGGGGACCTTTGGCGGAAGGGGACTGCGCATGCCCCAGGTGGTGTTACGGCCGGGCGACGTCGTTCACGTCGGGGCCGACGCGAGTGTGCAGTTCTCCGGCGACCGGGCGCTGACCTTCCGGGTCATCCGGGTCGATCCGCGGGTCACCTACGACGGCTGGATCTGGCTGGACGGATATGTCGTCGGGCCGGCCGGCAACGCGCTGCAGCGACGGCGCATCTTCGTCCGCCAGGACGGGCTCCGGCCGATCCGGGTCAACCGGGTCCCGGCTCCCCGGAACGGGGGACCCCGAACCGTCAATCGCCCCTGATTCATCGGCAAAAACGGCATTATCCCTCGAAAGTGGACGATGCCGGGGATGTCAGCGCATTACACAATCTGTGTAATGTCGTGCAGGGGTGCGGTAAATGGCGGACGACCTGCCGCGCGCAGGGGACGTGTATCACGTGGGCGCCGCCGCGAGCGTTCAGTTCGCGGGCGATCGGGCGCTGACGTTCCGGGTGATTCGAGTGGATCCGCGCCCCACGTATACGGGTTGGCTGTGGATCGACGGATATGTGTTGGGGCCGTCCGGCGACGCGACGGAACGGCGGCTGATATTCGTACGCGAGGATGGTCTTCGGAAATTGCGATGAGCGAGGGCTTGTTTTGCCGATCATCCGGGG
>KL571198.1:97121-98383 GCA_000715855.1 Actinoplanes liguriensis | reverse complement strand
ACTCGGGTGATCGGCAAAACAAGCCCTACCGGGGCGTGACCGCGGCGAGCACTTCCGGCATGCGGCGATCCAGCAGATCTCCGGCAATTCCGGAGCCGATCAGATACGCGGCGACGCCGTAACCGAGGCCGATCGGGAGCCCCGCCCAGGTCCACGCCGGGCCGAGCAGATAGCCGGCGAGCACGACGGGCAGCGCGCCGAGCATGCCGCCCAGCATCCCGGCGACGCTCGGCAGGCCCTTGGCCAGGCCACCTCCGGAGGAGACGGCGAACGGGCCGGTCGACTCGGGCAGGGCGTAGGCGGCGCGGACCGAGATCGGCAGCAGCACGGCGAGGCCGGCGCCGTAGACCGCGAGCAGCGTGCCGAGTTGCGCGGGAATCCCGCCCGGCTCCCCGGCGATCAGCCCGGACAGCGTCGCCACGACCACCAGCAGCGGAAACGTGACCAGAGCGTGCGAGGCCGCGCGCGAGTGGATCTCCAACCGGCCGGGAATCCCGATCGCGAGGTTGGTGGCGAGGGCACTGCCGTCGTAGCCGAACTGGTTCGCCAGCGCCACCGGAGCGATCGCGCCGACGATGAGCGCCATCCCGCCGGCCAGGTCCGCACCCGGCCCGAACGTCGAGGTCAGCGGCAGGAACAGCCCGGCCATGGTGAGCGCGACGAGCCCGGCCCGCCGCCGGTTCTCCCGCCACCAGTACCGCGTCTCGCGGGCCACCAGCGCGCCGAACCGGCCGCGCGGCAACCAGCGGAACATCAGTTGATCGACCGGGGTGCGCCCGGCGCGCGCGGTCAGCCGCCGGCCACCCGGCGTGGACAGGCCGGTCATCGCCTGTTCCAGCGTCCGGCTCCACCACAGCACCAGGCCGCCGAGGGCGGCAAGACCGATCAAGAGCTTCAGCGGTACGGCCCAGGACCGTCCCGCCGCCACGTCCAGTCCCATCGAGTACGGCGCACCGAGCGGTGTCCACCCGGTGACCTCGGCGATCCCGGCGACGTTGTCCCAGTCGGCCTTGTCGAGCAGCCCCAGCAGCAGCAACTGCAGTGGGCCGACCGACGCGGCCACCACGGCCAGCATGATCGTCGCCAGGTCGCGTGCCCGCCGGGAGCGCAGCGCGGTGGCGAACGCGCTGGTCACCGCCCGGCTCAGCAGCACGCAGAGCAGCAGTCCGCAGACCACCCCGACGGCCTGCGCGAGCCCGGCGAGCGGCCCGCCGAGCCGGGCGGCGGTGTCCACCATCCCGGCCGTGGCGGCGAGCGTCGCC
>KL571198.1:92772-96925 GCA_000715855.1 Actinoplanes liguriensis | reverse complement strand
TGTCCACCATCCCGGCCGTGGCGGCGAGCGTCGCCAGCGCCGGCAGCCCGACCAGCGCGGACGCGCCGAGCCCGGCGATCAGGGTGCGGCGGCGCAACGGGAGCAGCGCGAACCGGGCCGGATCGAGGGTCTCGTCGACCCCGAAGAAGAGCAGCGGCAGGAAGAGCCAGCCGAGCACCAGGAGCGCGCCGCCGAACGGCAGCAGGATCTCCGCGGCGTGCCGCTCGTCCAGCAGGCCGGGCAGGGCGAACCCGGCGTAGCCGACGACGGCGAGCACGGTCGCGGCGAACGCGCCGAGGACGAAGAGGGTGACCCGGCCCGGGCGGCCACGCAGGCCGTTCACGGTGATCCGGAGCTTCAGCCGGACGAACGGCCAGATGCTCACAGCCAGGCCAGCTCCGAGCCGGTGGCCACCCGGCCGCCGACCACCTGCAGGAACACGTCCTGCAACGGGCGGCCGGCGCGGACCGTGTCGAGCGGGCCGTGCATCCGGACGACGCCGTCCGACATGATCGCGACGTGCGAGCAGAGCCGCTCGACGACCTCCAGCACGTGACTGGAGAAGACCACCGTGCCGCCGCCGGCGACGTACCGCTGAAGGATGTCCCGGATCAGTGCGGCCGACACCGGATCGACGGCCTCGAACGGCTCGTCCAGCACCAGCAGCCGGGGCGCGTGCAGCAACGCGCAGGCCAGGCCGATCTTCTTCTTCATGCCGGCCGAGTAGTCGATCACCAGGGTGCGGTTGTCGACGCCGAGCTCCAGGACGTCGAGCAGGTCACGGGCGCGCTGGTCGACGGTCGTGGCCGGCATGCCGCGGAGCAGGCCCTGATACGCCAGCAGCTCGGGGCCGGAGAGCCTGTCGAACATCCGGGCGCCGTCCGGCAGGACGCCGACCAGGGCCTTCGCCTGGATCGGGGACTGCCAGACGTCATACCCCAACAGGTAGGCCTGACCGACGTCGGGCCGCAACAGGCCGACGGCCATGGAGAGGGTGGTGGTCTTGCCGGCGCCGTTGGGGCCGAGCAGGCCGAAGAACGAGCCGGCCGGAACGTCCAGGCTGACCCCAGAGACCGCGAGTTTCGCGTCGAAGCGCTTCACCAGCCCGCGCAACGCCATCGCCGCGGCGGGCTCGCCCGTGCGCTGTGCCGGCACCGTCATGCCTTGCAACCTAGCCGCGCGCCGGGGCCGCGACCAGCCTGTTCACCTGCGACGACAGCCGATGTGGCCTGTCTCTTATACACAGGTGTAATTGTCGCCAATAAGTCCACGTAATGGACATGTCCGACCTGGCTGTAGCCATTCTCACAGCTGCCCTTGAACGGCTTGCCCGAGCAGCGGTGATTGACGCAAGATCTGGCGCGGTCGCCCGAATTCTGCCGATTAGTTGCTGCGTCATGGAACTAGTTGCGCGCATTTCGTGGCGCCCGAACGGGCCCGGGTGTTCCGCGGCGAAACGGGGGAAACGCGGAAGACCCGGGCCCGATCAGCCCCGTACGGCCGGCTTCTCAGCCGGCCCGCTCTGCTGGCGGGCTCTCAGCCAGCTCGCTCTCTGCTGGCGGGCTCTCAGCTGGCCCGCTCTCTGCTGGCGGGCTCAGCTGGCCCGCTCTCTGCTGGTGGCCTCAGTCGACCCGCTCTCTGCTGGTGGGCCTCAGCCGGCCCGCTCGATCACCGCGCGGCGGATCAGGAACTTGCCCGCCTCGCGGACCTGCTCGAACGCGGCGTTGTTGAGGAGCACGCAGCTGCCCGAGGTGGTCTGCACGGTCACCGTGATGCTCTTGTTGTTGTCCAGGTTCGTGACCTTGAGCTTCGTCCCGATCGGGAACGTCCCGCTCGACGCGAACGGCGCGCCCGCCTCGCCGGAGAGCGTCACGGTCGAGCCCTTGCAGACGACCTCACCCGTGCCGGTCCCGGTGTTGCCGGCCGGCGCCGTGGTGGCCGCCTTCGTCGGTGCGGTCGTCGCGGCCCTGGTGGGCGCGGTCGTCGGCGCCTTCGTGGCGGGCTTGGTCGCGGCCGGGGGCGCGGCGATGTTCGTGGTGCAGCCGGCCTGCTGACGCTGCAGGTTGATCAGATCGACCACGGCCTGCCGGTTCGCCAGCACCGCGTCGGTCTGCGCGTTGGGGTGCGCCCGCTGGTCGGCCATGAAGGAGAGGGTCTCGCGCAGCGAATTGTCCAGCCCGTCACAGGTGGTGGACGCGTTGCTCATCCCGGTGCCGACGGCGAGCGCGCCACCGGCCAGGGCGGCGATCGCCACGCCGATCGCGATCTTGCGGTTGCGTCCGCTGAGTCCGCTGCCGGGCCGCTTGTACGCACTGCTGCGTGATCTCCTCATGCCCGTGTTTACGAGGGTGATCGCGCAAAAGCCGGGAGTCCAACCTTAAAGATCCTTAAATGCTTCAGGACCGCAGCGACTCCGGCGCGTGCAGGCGCAGCATCGTCGCGCCCACGTCGGCCGGCACACGACGGCCGGTCAGCAGCGACACCACCACCATGACCAGGAACGCGAGCGGGACGGTCCAGGCCGCGGGCTGCGCGATGAACTCGGCGAGGTTGCTCGGCAGATCCGTGCCGAGGACGGTGACGAAGACGGCCACCACCGCGGAGCCGCCGCCGATCAGGATGCCCGCGATCGCCCCGGCGTCCGTCAAGCCCCGCCACCAGATCCCCAGGACCAGCAGCGGGCAGAAACTGGACGCGGCGACCGCGAAGGCCAGCCCGACCACCCGTGAAACGTCCATATCGGACACAAATACCGCCATCGTGGTCGGCACGGCCGCCGCCAGCACGGTCGCCACCCGGAAGTCCCGCACCGAGCCGGATCGTCCGGGCCGCAGCACATCCGTGAAGATCACCCCGGCGACGCTGGTCAGCAGCCCCGACGAGGTGGACAGGAACGCGGCCAGCGCACCCGCGGTGACCAGTGCGCCGAGCAGCCGGCCGAGATGCCCGCCGCCCAGGGCGGCCTCCGGGAGCAGCAACACCACCGCGTCGGTCCGCCCGGTCATCAACAGTTGAGGGGTGTAGATGCGGCCGAGAACTCCGTACAGCGTCGGCAGTAGATAGAACAAACCGACCATTGCCAGTACGACGAGTGTGGTGCGCCGGGCCGACGCGCCATCCGGGTTCGTGTAGAACCGCACCAGCACGTGCGGCAGCCCCATCGTCCCCAGGAACGTGGCCAGGATCAGCGAGTACGTGCCGAACAGCCCGGAGTCGCCACCGGGCTGCAGCCAGTCCGCGCCGAACCTCGCGTCGACCGTGCTCACCTTCGGCACCGGGTCGCCGGCCGCGAAGTGCAGCGTCTCGCCGGCGGTGACCGGGCCGACCCCGTCGAGCACCGTGTCCTGCTCGATCACCACGCTGGTCGCCGCGTGGAAGACCGCGCCCGCCGGTGGCGTCACCGCGGGCCGCCCGTCGGACTGCCACTGGAAGATCAGGAACAGGATCGGCACGGCCAGCGCGGTCAACTTCAGCCAGTACTGGAACGCCTGGACGAACGTGATCGCGCGCATGCCGCCGAACGCCACGTTGGCGGTGACCACGACCCCGATCAGAAGAGCACCCCAGGCGTACGACCCACCGGTGACCGTGGCGAACGTCAGACCGGCGCCCTGCAACTGCGGCAGCAGGTAGAGAGCGCCGATGAACAGCACGAACGCGGTGGCGATCCGGCGTAACCGGGTGGACCGGAGCCGCACCTCGCAGAAGTCCGGGAGGGTGAAAGCGCCCGATCGGCGCAGCGGGGCGGCGACGAAGAGCAGCAGCGCGAGATAGCCGGCGGCGAAACCGACCGGGTACCAGAGCACCTCGACGCCGTAGCGCAGGACCAGGCCGGCCACACCCAGGAACGAGGCCGCCGACAGGTACTCGCCACTGATCGCGGCCGCGTTCCAGGACGGGCTGACCGATCGGGAGGCGACCAGGAAGTCCGACGTGGTGCGGGCGAACCGCAGGCCGTACGCGCCGATCGCCACGGTCACCAGAACGACCACGACCAGGCCCGGAACGAGGTACGGATTCACCGTTCCGGCCTGCGGATCACGGCGGCGAAGTCCTGCTCGTTGCGTTCGGCCCAGTGCACGTACGCGACACCGACCAGCACCAGGAACGGGAACGACAGCACGCCGAGCAGCAGCCTGTCTCTTATACACAT
>KL571198.1:85280-92583 GCA_000715855.1 Actinoplanes liguriensis | reverse complement strand
CCACGGCAGGTGCATCCCGAAGACCTTGAACCCGCCGACCGCCGGCGCCACCGCGAACAGCAACGGCAGCGCCCCCAGCCCGGCCACGACCACCAGCGACAACCGCAGCGCGAGCGCCAACTGGGCCCGGACCAGGCCCTTCACCAGCGCCTCCCCGATCGGGGTCTGCTCGGCGAGGTCGGTGCGGGCCGGGTCGGCCGGGCGGCGGTGGGCCGTGGCTTCGCCCAGCACCACCCGGGTCCGCGGGGGCGGCGGTTTGTCGGCCATGTCCGGCAGTCTCGCCGCCCGTGGCGGTTTGTCAATAGCGGTACCGCGTGGACAGGCATTGGTCGGGGTTGATCGGGCGCGGGTTGTCGCCGATCAGCTCCCGGGCCTGCGACCGGCCCAGGTTCCACTCCCGCCAGCCGTCCTCACCCATGTCCAGGCTGATCAGGTAGAGGATGCAGCTCCGGTCCCCGGCCCCGGCCATCCCGGCCACGGCCGGCACCGCGTCGGGGGACAGCGTGGCGAGGTAACCGGCGTCGATCCGGTTCGCCGGGCGGTCCAGCTGGTTCTCGGCGATCCGCAGATCCGGGTTCGCCACCGCGAGGCCGATCAGGGCCAGCACACCGGCCGCGATCGCCGCGCGGGGCAGCCAGGGCGCGCGGATCCGGATGCCGGCCAGCAGCACCAGCAGCAGGATCACCCCGAACCACACCTCGCAGCAGGCGACCAGGAGGCGCATGCGGGTCAGTCCGTACGTGTCGACGTAGACCTGCATCCGGATCAGCGCCGAGGCCACGATGACCAGGGTGAGCAGCGTCAACGCGCCCAGCACGGCGCGGAGTGCGATGCGGTCGCCGGCCGCTTCCCGGGGCGCCCAGCGCGCGGCGCCGGCCAGCACCACCAGGGTCAGGCCGGTGACGATGCAGAGCTGCCAGAAGCCGCCCCGGGCGTAGTCGGCATAGGTCAGCCCGGTCGTGGCCCGCACGTGCCGATCGCCGCCGAAGAGCACCGTGAGCTGCACCGTCACGAACGCGGCGAACAGCAGCGTCAGCAGTCCCAGCGGCACGGCCCACTCCAGCCGGCTCACCTTGCGGCCCTCGGTGCGGTCCAGGTCGGCGAGGCGTGGTGGCGCGACCCGCAGGTAGGCCGCGCCGCTCAGCACCGGGGCGGCGACCGCGCTGACGAACACCCAGCGGAACACACTCTCCACATTGATGTCCGGGAGCAGCGCGCCGAGCACGTTCGCGAACTTCTCGTCGGCGGACGCGAAGAGCAGCCCGAAGACCCCGAGCAGGGCGACCGAGACCGCTGCGGTGGCGGCGATCCGGATCGGCGCCGTTCCGTTCCGCTCACCCCGTCGCATCCGGGCCAGGCCGCGGACCAGCCACGGCGCGGACCGCAGGATCGCGCCGGCGCTCATCAGGTACGTCGTCACCACCGCCCGCATCGACCGCCCGCCCCCGATCGCCAGCGCGAACGTCAGCGTGGCCGTGACCAGGCAGAGCGCGAACAGCCACCCGGCCGCACGGAACGTGCCCACCCCGATCAGGGCGAGAGTGGCCAGCCCCCAGAGCGCCCGGTCCCAGCCGGCGCGCGGTTGAGCACGGATCACCAGCGGCGGGATCGCGCTCGTCGCCGGGCGGGCCACGACCAGGACGATCGCGCCGGCCACCGCGGCGATCAGCCACCCCAGGCCGGTCTGGGCCGGTCTGCGCCAGCGGCAGGCTGAGCGCGACGACCGCGGTGCCGGCGGCGATCGCGAGGATCGTCGCGGGGGTGGCCGGAGCGGCCGGGCCGGGCATCCGTCGCGCCCAGAGGCGAACGTCGGGCCACGGGCCATGCAGCGGGCTATTTGTGGTTGTTTGTACCTTCGGCAGAGCTGGAGGTGCCATGGACATGGCGTTTCGCCCTTCAGTCTTTAAAGCGGCAGACGTACGTGGATGTGGCAGCCGCGTCGCTCGGTCGGCTCGACCACGGCGATCGTTCCGTTGTGGAGCTGCACCACCCAGCGTGCGATGGCCAGGCCCAGGCCGGTGCCGCCACCGGTCGGCCGCTCGCCGCGGGTGAAGCGTTCGAAGACCCGTTCCCGGTCCGCCACCGGGATGCCGTCGCCCTGATCGGTGACGGCGACCAGCACCTGCTCGTCGTGGCGCTCCGCGCGCAACGTGATCAGGCCGCCGGGCGGGCTGTGCCGGGTGGCGTTGTCCAGCAGGTTCGCGAAGACCTGATGCAGCCGCTCACGGTCGCCGGGGAGCACCAGGGCCGGGGCGGCGACGTCGAAACGTACGTCCTGGCCGAAGCCGTCGGCGTTGACCTTCGCCTCCCGGACCAGGTCGTCGAGGAACTCCGGCACATCGATCAGGTCGCGGCGCATCGGCACCACGCCGGCGTCCAACCGGGAGAGATCGAGCAGGTCACCGACGAGACGGCTGAGCCGCTCGGTCTGGGTCAGGGCGGTGCGCATCGTCTCCGGGTCGGTGTCGGCAACCCCGTCGACGATGTTCTCCAGAAGGCCTCGGAGAGCGGTGATCGGCGTCCGCAACTCGTGCGAGACGTTCGCGATCAACTCCCGCCGCTGCCGGTCCGCGGCGGCCAGATCCGCGGCCATCTGGTTGAAAGCCTCGGCCAGCTCGCCGACCTCGTCCTGCGAGCGCGTCCGGATCCGGGTCGTGTAGTCGCCGCGTGCCATCGCCCGGGCCGCGACCGTCATCTCGCGGAGCGGAATCGTCGCGCCGTGCGCCATGACCTGCAGCGTCACCAGGCCCAGCGCCGCCGCGATGCCGATCCACAGCACGTCGACCCGGTAGAAGTCGATGCTCCACAGGAAAACCAGCAGGCCGATCCCGCCGGCGAAGCCCAGAGCCAGCGACAGCTTCGCCTTGATCGACCGCACCGGGTCGAGCGGCCGCAGCAGCCACCGGAACAGCTTCGCGGCCACGTCGTGGATGAACTGCATCAGACGGCCGATCATCGGTCGACCTCCAAGGCATAACCAACCCCGTGCACGGTACGGATGAGGTCCGCCCCGAGCTTGCGCCGAAGTCCCTTGATGTGGCTGTCGACCGTGCGGGTGCCCGAGGCATCCGCCCAGCCCCACACCTCGGCGAGCAGCCGCTCCCGGGGCAGCACCGTGCGCGGCGCCCGGGCCAGATGGACGAGCAGGTCGAACTCGGTCGGCGTGAGGTGCTTCTCGGCGCCGGCCCGCAACACCCGTCGCTCCGCCTGGTTGATCTCCAGGTCCCCGAAGGAGAGCGTCGGTGGTCCGGCCTTCGGCGCCGGGGCGACCTTGTTGACCCGGCGCAGCAGGGCGTGCACACGGGCGGCCAGCTCGCGCATCGAGAACGGCTTGGCCATGTAGTCGTCGGCGCCGACCGCTAGCCCGACCAGCAGATCCGTCTCGTCACCACGGGCGGTGAGCATCAGCACCGGCGTCGGGCGCTCCGCCTGGATGCGGCGGCACACCTCCAGCCCGTCGAAGCCGGGCAGCATGACATCCAGCACGATCACGTCGGGCGGGTTGCGCCGGGCGGCCTCGACCGCACTCGGCCCGTCACCGACGGTCTGCACCAGGAAGCCCTCGGCCCGCAGCCGGGCGGCGACGGCATCCGCGATGGCACGCTCGTCCTCCACGACGAGAACTCGCCGCTCAGCCGTCGTCTCCATCGCTGCCCCCTTCGCCCGTTGGTCGCCGTCTCAGCGCCAACCTTGCCTTGCCTGCGGACCTGCCGTACACCAGGCCGTCCCCCCGATTTCCGCCCCGGGCAGCCCGGCCGGGATGTCCCAGCCAGGGATACCCGGCTGACCCGGCCCCGGCTTGTCGGCCCGGCCCGACTTACCGGCCCGGCCCGACTTGCTGACCGGGCCCGGCTTGCCGACCCGGCCGCGGCCTGCTGACCCGGCACCGGCTTGCCGACCGGGGCCGGGCGGTACGCGACGTGGGCCGGTGCGCCCCCGTGACTCACCGGCCCGCGTCGTGTGGGCAGCAGCTTATTGATCAGTCGCGGAGGGCTGGAGGTGGAGTTGTGAACGAAGTGTGGAGATGATGCTCCGGTGGCGTACACGGTTGAAATCGCACGCCGTTTCGAGGCGCACCAAGGTCTGAAAGCCGCGGTCCGTGCCGTCCTGCCAACGGGAGCGAGCGTCCCGGTCGTGCTCAGGGTGGGTGTCAGTTTCGAGGACGCCCAGTTGACTGCCCGCGGTTGGTTCTTCGACACCGACCTGGTCGGCGACCTTCTCGACAGGTGCTGCGCCGAGTTGTCGAGTGCGCCTTGGACGTCGCTGTTCCCGTTCCGGCCGACGTTCGAGTTGGTCGCCCGGGAGTTGCATGCGCGGCTGTCCGCACAGATCCCGCAGCTCACCTATGTCGAGCTCCAGGACGAGTCGTTCGGCACCACGACTCGCTACTACGCACCTGACCAGTAACGGACATGGATTTCTGAGTGGCCGCGAGCTGCGCATTCAGCGGCAGATCATGGCGGCGCGACGCCCGCTCGGATCGCCGGCGGCGGGGCTGTCCGAGGCCTGTGGAGTATCAGTGAGGGCTTAAGGCGGGCTTGTGGTTATCCCCCGCCGGCCTGTGGATAACTCTGTGGGAAAGTCGGTGTGCTTGTGGATAGCGGTGTGGATTAACGGGTCCAGTCGTGCTTGGCGGCACGAATCAGACGATCTTTCAGCTCTCTCGTGTGACGTCGACTTACCGGGAGCTCCACCCCGTCGACCGCGACCACATAACCGGAACCGGTCAACCGAAGCTCGGTGACCAGTCGCAACTGGACCAGATAGGACCGGTGGATCCGGGCGAAACCGGCGTTCGCCCAGCGCTCGGCCAGCGTCGCGAGCGAGACCCGGACCAGGTGAGAAGCGTCCGCTGTGTGCAACCGTGCGTAGTCGCCCTGTGCCTCGACCCACCGGACCGACGAGCGCGGCAGCATCCGGGTGGTGCCGGCCAGCTCGACCGGGATCGCCGGCTCATCCGCCACCGACGCCGGGGTCGTCGTCGGCGCGGCCCGTAGGCCGGCTACCCGCCGTAGCGACTCCCATGTGTATAAGAGACAGAGCTTGCGCACGTAGTCCGTCACGCCCAGATCGAAGGCGTCCACCGCCCCATCGTCATAGGCGGTCACGAACACGATCGCCGGCGGATGCGCGAACCGGCGCAGGATCCGGGCCAGCTCCATGCCGTCCAGCCCCGGCATCCGGATGTCCAGGAAGACCGCGTCGACCTCGGTGTCCCGCAGCACCCGCAGCGCCTCGGTCGCGTCACCGGCACGGTGCACGTGTGTCACCCGGCCGTCCGCATTCAGCAGATAAGCCAATTCGTCGAGCGCCGGTGGCTCGTCATCCACAGCCAGGACGACCAGGCTCATGTCTGCCTCGCTCTCTGATCAGCTCGGGGCGGATGGTGCCGAGGACCACGAGTGGAGCCGTCCGGCCGATCGGCCGGCTGCGCGATTCGGGAGATCGGCTGGTCGGGTGGCTGGGTCATGCGCGGACCTCGGGGTGGAACTTCGGGACTCGCATGCTCACCTTCGTACCCGCGCCGGGCGCCGTCTCGACGACCAGGCCGTGGTGGTCGCCGAAGACCGAACGGAGACGTTCGTCCACATTGACCAACCCGACGTGCTGGCCCTCCTCGTTGTCGGAGCCGTCCTCGCCGAAGACCGACGGATCCATGCCGACGCCGTCGTCCTCCACCGTGATGTGGCACTCGGCGCCGGCGTCACGGGCTTCGATGCTCACCATACCGACGCCGGGCTTACGGGACAGACCGTGGCGGACCGCGTTCTCCACCAGCGGCTGCAAGCACAGGAACGGCAGGCCGACGGGCAGCACCTCCGGCGCGATCTGCAGCCTGACCTGCAAACGGTCGCCGAAGCGGGCGCGCTCGATGGTCAGATAACGGTCGATCGAACGCAGCTCCTCGGCGAGGGTCGTGAACTCTCCGTGGGCGCGGAACGAGTACCTCGTGAACTCGGCGAACTCCAGGATCAACTCGCGCGCCCGCTCCGGGTCGGTACGCACGAACGAGGCGATCGCGGTCAGCGCGTTGTAGATGAAGTGCGGGCTGATCTGCGCCCGCAGCGCCCGCACCTCGGCCCGGGCCAGCCGCTCCCGTGAGGAGTCGAGCTCGACGAGCGCGAGCTGGGAACCAGCCCAGCGGGCAGCCTCCAGCGTCGCCTGGACCAGCCCCGGAGCCGGCGGCCCGTCGGCGACCGCCACCAGCGCAGCCCCGCCCGACAAATGACCCGAGCGCCCAGCCGTAGCGCCGGTGGCGCCCGAAGCACGACCCGAGCGCCCGCCCGTTGCGCCGGTGGTCCCCGAAGAACGACCTGAGCGCCCGGCCGCTGCGGCGCCCCCAGTGGTGCGTCCTGAGCGCCCGGCGGCTGCCCCTGTCGCGCCCGTGGCGCGGCCTGAGCGGGCGGCCGTTGTAGCGCCGGCGTCTGTGGCACGACCGGAGCGGCTGGGTGGAGGGGATGCGTCATCCGGGCCGGGCAGCGGCGCGACCACCGCGCCGCGGACCACGCAGTCGACTCGGTCGCATGGCAGGTCGGACGCGGTCAGGACGATCGAGCGACGGGTGTCGAGGGCTCGCTGGGCGGCGGCGGTCAACTGATCGGAGTGGTGCGAACCTCGGCCGTCGAACGCCAGGCACCTCTCGCCGTCGGAGAGACTCAGACCGACCGCGCCGACCAGAGTGCGCAGGTGCCGGGCCGCCTTCGCCGCGGTGGCCGGGGTCAACCCGGACCGTAACGGCTCGGCGGCCAGCGAGGCGGTGTGCAGCACCTCCCAGGTGGCACGCTGCATGGTCGTGGCGATCCCGCGCCGGGCCCGCAGGCGCAGCACCGCCACGACCGCGGCGGCCAGCGCCGCCAGCACGGCGATCACCGCCAGCACACTTCCGATCTGCCCAGCCACGGCACAGATCCTGACGCCTTCGGGCCGTCGGCGCCATGCAGGCAGGAAGAGCGGACTAGCTTGGTTGCGGGAGCTGCGATCGGCGGCGCGTCTGCGGCATACGCGCTGCCAGGGATCTGTGCAAACGAGATGTGCGGCGAGGTGCGCCTGCAATGCGGCGCGCATGTGAGGTGGGCGCGGGCGTGCCGGGCGTGGGGTGAGGTGGGCGCGGGCGGCGTTGGGTGAGGGTGAGGTGGGCGTGGGGGTGCCGAGCGTGGGTGAGGCGGGCGCGGGCGGCGCCAGGTGGGTATGACGCGGGCGCGAGCGGTGCCGGGCGTGGGGTGAGGTGGGCGCGGGTGGCGGCGGGCGTGGGGTGAGGCGGGGCGGCATTGGGTTTGGGTTCTTGTAAGCGGGACCACCCACG
>KL571198.1:83710-85020 GCA_000715855.1 Actinoplanes liguriensis | reverse complement strand
CTTGAAGTTGATCTTCGGGTTCTTGCTCCCGAGGCGGGTGCGGGGATGAAAACGGCCCGCGACCTGGGGTCGCGGGCCGGATGATGCGGTGGGTCAGTAAGCGCCCTTGCGCCTCAGCACCACGAAGATCGTCCGCCAGAGGATGCTCAGGTCGTAGGTCAGTGACCAGTTGTCGACGTAGTAGAGATCCAACCGGACCGCCTCGTCCCAGGACAGGTCGGAGCGGCCGCTGACCTGCCAGAGACCGGTGATTCCGGGGCGGACCAGCAGGCGCCGGCGGACGTCGCCCAGGTAGTCGCCGTCGTCGGCGGGGAGCGGGCGCGGGCCGACCAGCGACATCTCGCCCTTGAGCACGTTGATCAGCTGGGGCAGTTCATCCAGCGACGTCGCGCGCAGTTTCTGCCCGAAGGCGAAGATCCGCGGGTCGTGCTTCATCTTGAAGAGCATGCCGTCGGACTCGTTGAGCTCCTCCAGCGTGGCCTTGCGCTCCTCGGCGTCGATGTACATGGTCCGGAATTTCCAGACCCGGAACGTCTGGCCGTCGTGGCCGACGCGGGTCTGCCGGAAGAAGACCGGGCCGGGGTCGGAGAGCCGGATGCCGAGGGCGATGATCCCGAGGATCGGGCTGATCAGGAGCAGGCCGATGGCCGCGACGACCCGGTCGAGCAGGTTCTTGATCAGCCAGCCGGGGCCGGAGAGCGTGGGCTCCTCGACGTGCAGGAGCGGCAGGCCTTCAATCGGGCGGATGTGCACGCGCGGCCCGGCGATGTCGGTGAGCTGGGGCGCGACGACCAGGTCGACGCCGGTGCCCTCCAGTTGCCAGGCGAGGCGGCGCAGCTCGCCGGGCTCGTTGCTGGCCGAGCCGCAGACGGCGATGGTGTCCGCGCCGACCTCGCGCACCAGGGAGAGCACGTCCCGGCCGGTGAAGATCGGGATGGGCGTCTCGATGCCGCGGGTGGCCGCGTAGCCGTCGGTGATGTGGATCGCGACGGGGATCAGGCCGGCGGCGGGGCTGCGGGTGACCGCGGTGTAGACCTCGAGCGCCTCGGGCAGCGTGCCGACCAGGATCATCCGGTGCGCGCCGTGACCGGTGCGACTTCGGGAGATGTGGAGCACCTGACGTGCGACGACTCTGCCGATCAGGATGAACAGCAGGGCGCTCAGCGACACCGTCGCGACCGTGCCACGGGACAGCGGGGTCTTCGTGGCGAACGCGAGCAGGGAGACGGCGGCCACCACGGTGACCGAGGTGCGCACCGTCCGCTTGAACTCTTCGCTGCCCAGGCCCAGGTAACGGCGTTCGTACGAGC
>KL571198.1:80813-83525 GCA_000715855.1 Actinoplanes liguriensis | reverse complement strand
ATGTGTATAAGAGACAGGCAGGACGACGTACGCGAAGAAGTTGAAGAGCGCGCCGCCCTCGAGGAACCACCAGCTCTTGTCCTGGAAGCCGCTTCGCGATTTCTCGAGGAAGGAGGCGATCCAGCTCGCGCCGAGCGTGGAGAGGATGTCGAGAACGATCAGGGCTGCCGTATAGGGCCGATGCCACCGGGAGAGCCTGCGGTGCTGACGGGTCCACGCCGATCGGGGGACACCGTTGCTCGGTGGCTGCTGATCCTGCTGCGGCCACTCGAAGCTGTCGTACCGCACGGGCTTACTCCGGCTGCTGTCGGTCGTTGGGCGATGCAGGCTAGTCGTCACTTCGCCTACGTCCTCCCGCATCCGGAAAAAGATTACGCACCGCCACCACCTTGAGACCGTCGGCGGGTCCGCCGATACCCGTTCGCGTCACAACGGTGTCCAGGGACCGGGCCACTATACCGATGGATCGGCCGGAGAGAAGGTGACGTTGTGATAGCAATCCTTACCAACACGGTCAGTGATTGATCGGTGGCGGTCGTCACCGGACCAACTTGGACAGGCGGCGGTCGGCGAGAGGTTTACCGCCGGTCTGGCAGGTAGCGCAATATTGCAGGCTCTTGTCGGCGAACGACACCTCGCGCACGGTGTCCCCGCAAACCGGACACGGTAGACCGGTGCGAGCGTGGACCCGCATGCCGGCTCGCTTCTCGCCCTTGAGCTCGGCGGCTTTCTGTCCGACCGAGCGTTGGACGGCGTCCGTCTCCACTTCGCGCATCGCCTCGTACAACGTGGTGAGCTGCTCGTCGGTGAGCTTCCCGGTGAGTGCGAAGGGCGACATCCGCGCCACGTGCAAGATCTCGTCGGAGTATGCATTGCCGATTCCGGCGATCACCTCCTGGTCGGTGAGCACGCCCTTGACCTGGCCGTTTCTGCCTTTGATCAGGGAGGCGAACTCGTCGCGGGTCACGGCCAGGGCGTCCGGCCCGAGCCGTGACACGCCGGGGACCTCGGTCTGCGGGTCGCGGACCAGGTAGGCGGCGAGCGACTTCTGCGTCCCGGCTTCGGTCAGGTCGAAGCCGGATCCGTCGTCGAGCCGGAGCCGGAGCGCGATCGGGCCGCTGCCGGGTTTGAGCGGGGCCGGTGACTTGAACGCGTCGCGGTAGTGCAACCAGCCGGCCCGGGCGAGGTGGACCACCAGGTGCACCTCGGGGCCGATGCCGATGTCCAGGAACTTGCCGTGCCGTCCGGCCGAGGTGATCGGCAGGCCGGTCAGGGCGGAGGGCGCCGGATCGTACGTCTTCAGGGCGCTGAACGAGGAGACTTCCAAGCGCTGCACGGTGTGGCCGACCGCACGCTCCCGCAGGTAAGCAGCGAGCGCCTCGACCTCGGGGAGTTCGGGCACAGCTCCACGGTAGCGTTCTGACCCGTGAAGGTGGTGGTTGCACACAACCGGTACCGCGAGGCGATCCCCTCCGGGGAGAACGTCATCGTGGACACCGAGATCGAGCAGCTCAGGGCGGCGGGCCTGTCGGTCGTGCCGTTCCAGCGGAGCTCCGACTCGATCGCGTCGTTCTCAAAGGCCCAGAAAGCCCTGTTGCCGGTCGCCCCGATTCTGGGGCCGGCCGCTCAGCGTGATCTTGCAGAGTTGATCGAAACCGAAAAACCGGACGTCCTGCATCTTCATAACCCTTATCCCCTGTTATCGCCCAGGGTGATCCGGACCGCGCACCGGTTCAACGTGCCGGTCGTGCAGACCGTGCACAACTACCGGCAGGTCTGCTCCTCGGGTCTGTACTTCCGGGACGGGCACAACTGCCACGACTGCCGCGGCAAGGTGCTCGGCTGGCCGGCGATCAAGAACAGGTGCTACCGCGGCTCCGCGGCGCAGAGCGCGATCATGGCGACCACGCTGGCCGTGCACCGCCCGACCTGGCGCTCGGTGGACCGCTACATCGCGCTCACCGACAAGATCGCCGCGCACCTGACCGACTACGGCATCGCGCCCGGGCACATCGTGATCAAGCCGAACGGCCTGCCCGACCCGGGGCAGCCGGAGCCGCTCGGCGACGGCTTCCTCTACGGTGCCCGGCTCTCCCCGGAGAAGGGCCTGGGCCTGCTGCTGGACGCGTGGCGGCGGCACCCGGACGGCTCGCTCGGGCAGTTGCGGATCGCCGGTGACGGGGAGTTGCGCCACCTGGCCGAGCAGGCCGACGCGGAGCGGTCCGACGTCACCTATCTGGGCCCGCTGGACCGGGCCGGGATGATCGCGGCCCGCCGTGCGGCGTCGGTCGTGGTTGCCGTCCCGACCTGGGAGGACGTGCTGCCCACGGTGATCCTGGAGGCGCTGGCGTCCGGGCGGCCGGTGCTCGGCACGGCGGTCGGCGGGATCCCCTACCTGGTGGGGACGGCCGGTTGGCTGGCGGAGCCGAATCCGGAGTATAAGAGACGGCGGTCGCGGCCCGCGAGCGCTATCTGAGCCACTTCCACCCGGACGTGCTGACCAAGCGTTTGATCGAGGTCTACGCGGGCATCATCGAAGATTCACAGCGTACGTCGAGGTAGTTCCCGGCTTCGGTGGGGAAGTCTCGCGATCGTGGTCTCTCGTCGTGCACTTCTCGTTGGCTCCGCCGCGGCCGTAGCCGCCGGCGGAGCCGGTTTCGCCATCGGCAAGGGTGGCGAAAAGTCGGAAAAAACGCCACAAGCCGCTACGGC
>KL571198.1:79824-80609 GCA_000715855.1 Actinoplanes liguriensis | reverse complement strand
CCGCTACGGCTACCGCGCCGCCGAAGTATCGGTCCCGCCCCGACCTGCGCGCCCTGCCGGACGTCACGATCACGACGGCGGCGAACGGGACGTCCCCCGGATACATCCTGCTCACGCCCGCCTCCGGGACGGGACTGTGGGGCCCGCTGATGGTCGACGAGACCGGTTCGCCGGTCTGGTTCAAGAAGGTCCCCGACCCGGCCACCGTGGCGATCGACTTCAAGACCCAGCAGTACCGCGACCAGCCCGTGCTGACCTGGTGGGAGGGGACCATCGGGGGCACCGGCGGGCAGGGCGTGGGCCAGGGCGAGTTCGTCATCGCGGACCAGTCGTACCGGGAGATCACCCGGGTGCGCGCGGCCGGCAGCGAGCAGGCCGACCAGCACGACTTCGTGATCACGCCACGGGACACCGCGCTGTTCTGGGTCTACGACCCGATCCCGTACGACCTGTCGCCGGTCGGCGGGCCGGTCGACGGGGTGCTGCACGACGGGGTGCTCCAGGAGGTCGACATCGCCACCGGGAAACGGCTCTTCGAGTGGCGGGCCAGCAAGTACGTGACGCCGGCCGAGTCGTACGCGCCGCTGCCGCAGGGCGACTCGGCCCACCTGCCCTACGACTACCTGCACCCGAACTCGGTCGGCCTGGACGCCGACGGTCACCTGCTGCTCTCCTCACGGCACACCTGGACCGTCTACAAGGTCCACAAGGAGACCGGCGAGGTGATTTGGCGGATCGGCGGCAAGAAGTCCGACTTCGCCGTCGAGGAGAAGGCCGCCTTCCAC
>KL571198.1:76141-79650 GCA_000715855.1 Actinoplanes liguriensis | reverse complement strand
CCTTGCCAGCCCGCTCAGAGATGTGTATAAGAGACAGGTCGAGGAGAAGGCCGCCTTCCACTGGCAGCACGACTTCCGGCGGCGGCGGGACGGCAGCTACAGCGTCTTCGACAACGGCGCCGGGGTGACCAAGGAGCGCGACTACTCGCGGGGCCTGGTGTTCAAGGTGGATGAAGCCGCGAAGAAGGTGACCTTCGCCGCGGAGTACGTGCACCCGGACCGCGTCTCGGCGCCGACCCAGGGCAACTTCCGGGAGCTGGCCGACGGCGGCTCGTTCATCGGCTGGGGGCAGGACCCGCACTTCACCGAGCACGCGGCGGACGGGACCGTGCGGCTGGCCGGGCACCTGCCGCTGGACAACCAGTCGTACCGCGCCTACAAGTCCGAGTGGACCGGCGCGCCGCGTGATCAACCGGCGCTCGGCCTGCGCGTCGAGAACGGCAACGTGATCGTCGACGCGAGCTGGAACGGGCACACCGGCGTGGCAAGGTGGCGGGCGCGGGCCGGCGGTCAGCCGCAGGAGCTGAGCACGACCGTGGAGGCGGCGCGCACCGGTTTCGAGACCACGCTGACGGTCACCGGCACGCCCGAATACGTGGTCGCCGAGGCACTGGACGCCAAGGGCACGGTGCTCGGCACGTCCTCCGCGATCCCGGTCCGCGTCTGAAAGACAGAACACCATTTGCGCGTACGTCGTGACGTACGCGCAAATGGTGTTGAACTAGCCCTTGAGCGCCGAGCGCCCGGTGAACGCGATGCTGGCCGCGAGGAAACCCCCGTTGACCAGCGTGAACAACGCCACGAACCAGACCGAGAACTGCGGCGCGACGGTGAGCACGACGCCGGCCAGGGCGATCACCGCGCCGTAGTCGCGGACCAGCTTCACCGCGCGGATCGGCAGCGAGCGGCTGGTCATCATGCTCGACGCCTGGTCGCCGGACTGCATCACCGAGGTGACCAGGTTGACCATCCAGGTCGCCGCGAACGCGGACAGCAGCCACGCCGGGGTGTCCGGCTCCTGCGCCTTCGCGGTCGCCGAGATGGCCGCCACCAGGGCGGACTGCACCGCGACGTCGCAGAGCACGTCGAGCCGGCCACCGGCCGCGCTGCTCTGCCCGGTGACCCGGGCGAGCTGGCCGTCGGAGCAGTCGAAGGCGTAGGCGAGCTGCCAGCCGACCAGGGCGATCAGGCCGATCAGCCAGCCCCACACCCGGCCGTCCGCGACCGGGCCGGCGGCCGCGATCACCACGAACGCGGTGAAGCAGCCCAGGCCCAGGTTGAAGATGGTCAGGACGGTCGGGCTCAGGCCGTGGCGGCGAGCGGTCACCGCGATGTGCGAGCCGATCCGCTGGCTGATCGCCTCGCTGAACAGCCCCCCACCACGGTTGACCGCGTAGTAGTCGGCCGCCGTGGGCTGGGGCGCGGGCTCAGCGGGCCGCGAGGGCGTTCTCATACTCGGTCAGCCTCTGCCGGGTCTCGTCCGGCGTCATCGCCAGATGTTCGAGGATGGTGTAACGGTCCGGACGGGTCCGCGGGGCGAACTCGACGGCCCGGATGAACTGCTCGGCGTCCAGCCCGACGTCGGACGGACGGAGCGGGAGCTGGTGCCGTTCCAGGCAGTCGGCCATCTGGACGAAGCGCCGCTCGTCTCCGCGCAGGAACGTGCAGAACAGCGCGCCCAGCCCGGCCAGCTCGCCGTGCGAGGCGGTGTCCGGAAAGAGCGAGTCGATGGCGTGCATGATCTCGTGGCAGCCGCCGGACGAGGGCCGGCTGCTGCCGCAGACCGCCATCGCCAGGCCGCTGGAGATCAGCGCCTCGGCCAGCACCGTGACGAACGCGTCGTCGGACATGTCACCGGGCATGGTCAGCACCGCCTCAGCGCCCATCCGGGCCAGCGACGCGGCGAGCCCGTCGACCGGCTCGTTGCGGACCATGCGGGCCAGCTCCCAGTCGGCGAGCGCGCTGATGTTGCTGATCACGTCGCCGATGCCGGCCCGGTTGACGTTGTCCGGCCCGGTCTCGACGAAGTCCAGGTCGACGATGACGCCGAACGGGATGTGCACCCCGTACGACCCCTTGATCCCGTCGTTGACCAGGCTGGCCACCGGTGAGGCGATGCCGTCGTTGGCGAGGCTGGTGGCGACCGAGACCATCGGCAGGCCCCAGCGGCTCGCCGCATACTTCGCGGTGTCCACGGTCTTGCCGCCGCCGATGCCGACCACCGCATCGTAGTGACCGGAGCGCAGCTTGTCGGAGAGCTCCAGCGCGGCGTCCAGGGTGCCGCCGGTGGTGACGTAGATCGTCGCCGCCCGCAGCGAGGGCCGCAGCAGGTCGACGATCCGCTCGCCGAGCCCCGGCCCGACCACGACCGCGACCTCGCCACCGGACGAGATGCGCCCGTCGGCCAGGATGCGACCCAGATCCGCGACCGCGCCCCGCCGGACGTCGATGTGCAGCGGGGTCTGGACGCTACGGGCTAGTAGCGGCATGCGATGTCCCGTGCCTTGGCGAGGTCGTCGTGGTTGTCGACCTCGACCCAGTCCACCTGACCGATCTCGGCTGCCCGGACCTGGCCGCCGCGGTTTGCGAACTCCTGGAAGCCGTCCTCGTAGTAGAGATCAGGGTTACGCTCCCAGGTCGTCTTGAGCGCGTCGGCCAGCGCGGACGCGGCGGACCCCTCGATGATGTTGGCGCCGATGTACTCGCCGTACGCCTCGGAGGGGTCCATCAGCTTCGTGATCTTCGTGAGCTGGCCGTCCGCGTCGAAGACCGTCTTCATCTCCTCGTCGGCCAACTTCTTAACGGTGTCGACGGCGAGCAGGATGCTGGGGCCGCGCTGGGCGAGGAGGGTGTTCTCGACGCTGATCGGGTGCACGGTGTCGCCGTTCACCATCAGGACACCCGCGGCGAAGTGGTCGCGCGCCAGCCACAGCGAATAGGCGTTGTTCCACTCCTCGGCCTTGTCGTTGTGGACCAGGGAGATCTTGACGCCGTACTTCTCCTCGAAGCCGTCCTTGCGCTCCTCGACCGCGTTTGCGCAGTACCCGACGACGATGGTCACGTCGGTCAGCCCGGCCGCGGCGAGGTTCCGCAGCGAGATGTCCATGATCGTGGTCTCGCCGTCGACCGGGACGAGCGCCTTTGGCAGCGTGTCCGTGTAGGGGCGCAGCCGGCGCCCGGCGCCGGCGGCTAGGACGAGACCGATCATGGGGTGTACTCCTCAGCGGTGGTGGCGTAGCCCCGGCAGGATACCTATTGTTCACTTCTATTTCCCTGTGACCTTTACTTTCCGAGGACCCAGGGCAGCGGAAAAACCGGCAGAGGCTGCTTCTAAGCTTGCAACCATGACCGCTGAGCAGCTCATCTCGTTCGCCCGTGGTGCTCCGTCGCTGGACATCGTCGACGTGGAAGGCCTGAAAGCCGCCGCCGCCCGCGCCTTCGACGCCGATCCGGCCGGGGTGACCGCCTACGGCACGTCCGTCGGTTACCTGCCGCTGCGCAAGTGGATC
>KL571198.1:67593-75929 GCA_000715855.1 Actinoplanes liguriensis | reverse complement strand
AGAGATGTGTATAAGAGACAGACGCAAGTGGATCGCGGACAAGCACGGTGTCTCGGCTGACCAGGTCATCGTGACCAACGGCTCGCTGCAGGCCGACGCGTTCCTCTTCGGCCACCTGGTGCAGCCGGGCGACGACGTGGTCGTGGAGAAGCCCACCTACGACCGCACTCTGCTCAACCTGCAGAACCTGGGCGCCAAGGTGCACCAGGTGACGCTGCGGGAAGACGGCATCGACATCGACGAGCTGCGCGGGCTGCTGGAGTCCGGGGTCCGCCCGAAGCTGGCGCACATCATCCCGAACTACCAGAACCCGGCCGGTCTCACGCTCTCCGAGGAGAAGCGGCGGGCGCTGCTGGCCCTGGCCGAGCAGCACGAGTTCATCATCTTCGAGGACGACCCGTACGTGGACATCCGGTTCCGCGGCGAGGCGCTGCCCTCGATGCTGTCGATGGACACGAACAACCTGGTCGTGCACGCCTCCAGCTTCACCAAGACGGTCTGCCCCGGCGTCCGCGTCGGTTACCTGGTCGGCCCGGCCGCGCTGATCGACGCGATCGCGAAGAAGGCCACCAACCTCTACATCTCCCCGGGCATGGTCTCCGAGGCGATCGTGCACCAGTTCTGCGTCTCCGGCGACATCGACAAGTCGGTCCAGAAGGTCAGCTCGGCGCTGGGCGAGCGGGCCCGGGTGCTGGCCGAGTCGATCCGCAAGCACATCCCCGGCGCGACCTTCACCGAGCCGGACGGCGGCTACTTCCTCTGGGTGGACCTGCCCTCGGACGTCGACGTGGACAAGCTGTTCCCGGCGGCCATGAAGAAGGGCGTCGCGATCGTCAAGGGCAGCGACTTCCTGCTCGAGGGCGGCCGCAGCTCGGTGCGCCTGGCGTACTCGGCGGTCACCGTCGACCAGATCGACGAGGGCGTCCGGCGGATCGCCGAGGCCATTGCCGAAGTGCGCGCCTGACGTTTCGCCGGTTTCCACCCGGGCGGATGTGGGAAGTAACAAGCCGTCCGGGTGGGCCCCGCTGGTCAAACCCCCCGCCGACTTTCGGCGGCCCGCCCGGCCGTACCTCCCGATGACGCGACGAAGTAGCCTCGGTTGGTTTGTCGGGTCATCCGGGGGAGGTCGGCATGAGCGAGCAGGAGAACGGTTCGTGGAGCCGTAACCGCCCGCTGTCCAGGGCTTGGGCGGCCCGCGCGATGAACCGGATCCTCGGCGCCACCGAGACGAGTCCGCAGACCGGTCAGCCCGGTGCGGACGGCAGTGCGGTGGTGGACTGCGGCGTGTACGTGGCCGGCGAGCGGATTCCCGGATCGTTCACCCCGGACCAGGCGTTCGCCGAGGCCCGCCGACGTGACGACGCCTTCGTCTGGCTCGGCCTGCACCAGCCGTCCGAGCAGGAGATGACCGACATCGCCCACACGTACGGCCTGCACGAGCTGACCGTGGAGGACGCGGTCAAGGCCGAGCAGCGGCCCAAGCTGGAGCAGTTCGGCGACGTGCACTTCCTGGTCCTGCGGACCGCGCGGTACGTGCCGCACCAGGAGCTGACCGAGAGCTCCCAGGTGGTCGAGACCGGCCAGATGATGATCTTCGTGGGTGACCGCTTCGTGATCACCGTCCGGCACGGTGAGGCGTCCGAGATGTCCCCGGTCCGCGCCGACCTGGAGAAGCAGCGGGCGAACCTGCTGCAGCAGGGCCCGTGGGCGGTGGCCTACGCGGTGACCGACCGGGTCGTCGACCACTACCTCGAGGTGGCCGAGCAGGTCGAGGCCGACCTGGACCTGATCGAGGAGGGCGTCTTCTCGCGCGACCGCAGCGCCCCGATCCAGCAGGTCTACCAGCTCAAGCGGGAGCTGGTGGAGTTCCGCCGGGCGGTGGTGCCGTTGCAGCGCCCGCTCGCCGGGATCATCGCCAGCCAGGGTGTGGTGCCCAAGGAGATCCGGCGTTACTTCCGGGACGTGCAGGACCATCTGACGCGTACGGTCGAGCAGGTCTCCTCCTACGACGACCTGCTCAACTCGATCCTGCAGGCGCGCCTGGCCCAGGTCACGGTCGACCAGAACAACGACATGCGCAAGATCGCCGCCTGGGCCGGTATCGCCACCGCGTGGACCGCCGCGGCCGGCGTCTACGGGATGAACTTCGAGTACATGCCGGAGACCCACTGGCGCTACGGCTATCCCGGGCTGATGGCGTTCCTCGCGGTCGTCACCGTGGTCCTCTACCGGGCGTTCCGCCGTAACGGGTGGCTCTAGGTATTGATCGGCGGCTATAACTAGCCGTTGTGTGGGATCTGCAGAGCCAGCGTCTGATCGGTGCCCTGATCGCCCACGACGCGGATCCGCGCCGCCCGCCGCTGCGCCGGTCCGGGTCGGTGGTCCTGACGGGTGTGCTGCTCGCGGCGCTCGCGGCCGGACTCCTCGCCGGGTACGGCATGCTCACCGGCGCGAGCCTGGCCGAGCCCACCGATCCGTCCGCGATCCTGCTCGATCGGGTGACCGGCGCGCGATACGTCTACCTGGAGTCCGACGGCCGGCTGCACCCGGTGCTCAACTACACGTCCGGGCTGCTGCTGGCGGGGCCGTCGGTGAAGGCGGTGGCGGCCGGAAAGCTGGCGAAGGTGCCGCTGGGGACGACGCTCGGCATCGCGGGCGCCCCGGACGCGCTCCCGGCGGCGGAGAGCCTGCTCGGGGAGGCGTGGACGGTCTGCACCGATCGCGCGGGCCACGGCACCCTGCTGGTCGGGACGGTTCCCCGCGGTGAGCCGCTCAGCGGGCGCGCGCTGCTGGTCCAGGACCCCTCGCGGCGGACGTTCCTGGTGCGGGACGGCCTTCGCCGGCAACTGCCGGGACCCGGCGGTCACGTTCCGGCGCCCGTCGCCGCCGCGTGGATCGACGCGGTTCCGGCCGGCCCGGACCTCGACGCGCTTCCGGCGGACATCGAGACAACCGATTTCGCCGTACGGGCATGCGTCACCCACCCGTCCGGTGAGCCCGCGTCCATTCGGGTCGACCCGGTCGTCCCGTCCACCGACGAGGTCTACGTGCCTCGCGGTCGCGGCGCGGTCGTCGTCTCCCCGGTCGGGGCGGTCCACATCGTCACCGACGACGGGCGCGGATTTCCCCTGGCGAGCGCCGATCTGCTGGCCCGGCTCGGCTACCCGGAAGTGAAACCGGTCACCGTCCCGGCGGAGTTGCTCGCACTGCTGCCGGCCGGCCCCCTCCTGGATCCGGAGGCGGTCGGCCGGCGATGAGCAGGTGTTACTACTTCGCGGGGTTCGGCTTACCGGTCTGGTCGGCGGCCGCCGTGGTGCCGTTCGCCGTGGTGTAGACGGTCGGCTCCAGCGGCTCGAACGCCGCGTCGTCCGCGCCCTCGACCCGCGACGGGTTGGGAGCGGCGTCGTACTCCTCCCACTGAGCCTGGCTGCGGCGCTTGGCGTACCAGGCCGCGCCGACACCGATCGCGGTGCCGAGCAGCGCGTACCCGGCGAGCTTGCCGCCCCGGCCGCGCTGCTTGCGGCCGAGCGCCTTCTCGGCCTTGCGCTGGAGCTTGTCGGCCTGCTTGCGCTGCGCCTTGAGCTCCCGCTTGGTGACCTTCTTGCCGGTCTTGCCGGCCTGCCGCACGTTGTCGGTAGCGGCGACGACCAGCGGAGTCAGCGTGGCGAGCGCGCTGTCCCAGCTCTGCGTCGCGGCGCCCTTGGCCCTCTCGGCGGCCGGCTGGACGCGCTCGACCGCGGCGTTCAGCCGAGGCCCGACCGTCGCGCCGGTCTCCTGTGCGGCGATCGAAGCGGCGCGCTTGAAGTGATCCACGCTCTGCCCCAGCTCGTCACGCATCCGCGCGCTCCGGCGCTTGCGGCGCATCGTTGTGAACACCAGTGCCACCTCCTGTGGTCTGTTCCCCAGCTCATGTCGCCTTCTCGGGTACCCCCGCGCGGCCGGATCAGACACATGGGGGAGGATCCGAACTGAAGAGACTGTTCCCATCCAACGCAGACGGGAGTACCCGTGGCCGAGACGATTTACGCCACCCTGCACACCAACCACGGTCCGATCCGGCTTCAGCTGTTCCCGGACCACGCTCCGGAGACCGTCCGGAACTTCGTCGGACTGGCCGAGGGCACGAAGGCGTACACGGACCCCCGCACCCAGCAGCCGGGCAGCGGGCCGTACTACGACGGCACCATCTCGCACCGGGTGATCGCGGGCTTCATGGTCCAGCTGGGCGACCCGACCGGCACCGGCCGGGGCGGCCCGGGCTACCAGTTCGGCGACGAGTTCCACCCGGAGCTCGTCTTCGACCGGCCGTACCTGCTGGCCATGGCGAACGCCGGGCCGGGCACCAACGGCTCGCAGTTCTTCATCACGGTCGGCCCGACCCCGCACCTGAACCGTCGTCACACGATCTTCGGCCAGGTCGCGGACGAGCAGTCGGCGAAGGTCGTCGACTCGATCGCGAACACCCCCACCGGCCCCGGCGACCGTCCGCGTGAGGACGTCGTGGTCGAGCGGGTGGAGATCGAGCGTTCCTGACCGCTCACGGTACCTTTGGTGCCATGAGTGAGGCCCCGTCCACGACGCCGGTGTGCTACCGCCACCCGGACACTGAGACCTTGCTCAGCTGCAGCCGGTGTGAAAAGCCGATCTGTACCAGATGCATGAACGACGCAACAATCGGTCACCAGTGCCCGGATTGCGTCAAGGACGGCCGCCGGACCCAGCGGCGAGCGCTCAACGCCTTCGGCGGGAGCCTCTCCGCTGGGCACGCGGCCTATGCGACACGCGCCATCATCGGCGTCAACGTCGCCGTGATGGTCGTGTCGGTGATCCTCGGCGGCCCGCGGGCGATCGCCGGCGCCGGCGGCTTCTTCGGCCTGATCGGCGCGGGCACCCCGGTCACCGACGCCGGCGAGGTGATCGGCTGGGCGTCGTACCCGGACGGCAGCGTCCACGGCATCGCCGACGGCGAGTGGTACCGATTGGTCACCGCCATGTTCCTGCACTACGGCGTGGTCCACCTGCTGCTCAACATGACGCTGCTGCTGCAGATCGGGACCTATCTGGAGTCCCGCTTCGGCCCGATGCGCTTCCTCGCCCTCTACTTTTTGGCCGGCTTCGGCGGCAACGTCGCGTGTTACCTGATCGACGCGCCCAACCAGCCGTCGGCCGGCGCCTCCACGGCGACGTTCGGCCTGATCATCGCGGCCATCATCGTGAACCGGCGGCTGATGCTGGACACCAGCTCGCTGACGCCGTTGCTGATCACCAACCTGCTCTTCACGTTCAGCATCA
This sequence comes from Actinoplanes liguriensis, assembly GCA_000715855.1. Classification (GTDB taxonomy): domain Bacteria; phylum Actinomycetota; class Actinomycetes; order Mycobacteriales; family Micromonosporaceae; genus Actinoplanes; species Actinoplanes liguriensis. The sequence continues at coordinate 70,637 of KL571198.1, read as the reverse complement.
GCCAGATCTCGAAGGCCGGTCACCTGGGCGGTCTCGCGGTCGGCGCGGCCGTGACGGCGGTGCTGGCCTACTCGCGCCAGCCGCATCGCACGGTGAAGCAGGTGGCCGGTTGCACGCTCCTGCTGGCACTGCTGATCGCCGCGTCTGTCTGGCGCACCTACGACATTCTTCCTTGAAACCCTTATTGGGTACGTCGTGAGCCAAGTCCCGCCCGTCCCACCCCGCGACCTCCGCCGTGCCCCAGCCCGCAGCGCGCCTCACCCCCGAGCAGCTGGTCCTCACCGTTGTCATGAGGCCCGATAACCACGGCTGGGGCCGGCCGGACGCCCCGCGGCCGCTCAGGCCCGGAGGGCGTCCAGCTCGGTGAGGACGTCCTCGGGGAGAGCGCCCAGCTCGTGCGCGCCGAACAGATGGATGGCGTCGCCGCTGTCGATCTCCAGGAGCTCGCTGCGCAGCCCGCGGCGCGTGGTCCGATCGACCCGCATCCGCTCCACCTGCGACCAGCTCAGCCGTCGCCGCCGGGCGAAACCGGTGACCACCGTGACCCCGTCGGTGTCCGCGGCGAGCCGGACCGGGACGAGCACGTCACGCAGCGCCCAGACGGCAAGCCCGGTGCCGACCAGGGCGGCGAGCCCCCACCGGATCGGATCGCCGGCGGCGAATGCGACGGCAAGCACGATCACGGCGATCGCGCCCATCAGCTTGGTGACCGGCAGGACCGGCTTGACGCGCCATTGCATGGGGACACTATGGCAGCACGATCGTTGTAATTCCTTATTCAGCAGCTCAGGCCGCTGCCTTCGCAGTTCACAGGCCGTTAAACATGTCATGGACGTGATCTCGCGTACGTTCCTCCCCGGCACCGTCGAATCCAGCGCTGCCATCCCCAGCCGGCACCTCCCGATCGTGGAGCGTTGCGTCGAAGCCGGCGACGACGCCGTACTGGTGACCCGATGCACGCGGCCGGAAGCCCCGCTCGCCGGCGAATACCTGCTGCTGCTGACCCGCCGGCGCCTCGTCGTGATCCAGCAGACCCCGGTGCTGCACCGGCTGCGACTGCATCTGAACGCGAACCTGCGACATCTGAGCAACGTCACCTGGCGTCCCGACCTGAGCCGCCCGGCGCTCGAGATGGCCGCCACCGCGGTGGACGGGGTGCGCGAGCGGTTCCGGGTGAGGTTCGCCGACACCGAGTCGGTGTGGCTCTTCGAGTCGAAGCTGCGTGAGGTGTTCCTAGGCGCCGCCGCCTAGGAACGCCCCGATCGACCGGCGCAGGCCGCCCGCGTCCAGGCCGTGTTCCCGGGCGTGGTCCTCCCAGGTCCCGTAGTCGCGCACCTCGGCCCGCCCCACGCCGAGGTGCAACGCCCGGTGCGGACGGTCGTTGAGCGCCTCGCCGACCAGGCGTGCCGACGTACCGGCCAGGTACGGCTCCACCACGATCACCTCGCCCTCGGCGAGCAGTCGTAGTCCCTCGACGTCCAGCGGCCGCGGTGTGTTGGTGTACGCCACGGTGACGTCCATGTCCCGGGTCGCCGCCAGCACCGGGTCGAGCATCGGCCCGACCGCCAGCACGAGCGGCCCGCCGCGCTTGATCACCCGCAGCTTCCCGCCGTCCCGATACGCCTGCGTGTTCTCCTGCAGCCCCAGCCGGATGTACACCCGGTCGTCGTGCCGCGCCGCCTCGCGCAGCATGGCCGGCACCTCGTCGCGGTGCCCCGGCACCTGCACGGTCCAGCCCTCCAGCGTGTCCAGCAGCGCGACGTCGCCGGGCGAGTGGTGGGTGTAGCCGGAGGCGGCCGAGTCATAGGACGCGCCGATGCTGACCAGCACCGCGCCGGTGTCCTGGTGCCCGAGGTCGAGCTTGATCTGCTCGTAGGCCCGATCGACCAGGAACGGCGCGTAGGAGTGCAGGTAGGGCCGCATCCCGGTGAGCGCCAGCCCGCCCCCGACGCCGATCATCAGCTGCTCCCGGATGCCCACGTTCAGCGCGCGATCGGGATGTCGGCGCAGCGCCGGGTCGAACACGTCGGCGGAGATGTCGGCGAGCACCAGGGCGGTCCTGGGATCCTCGTCGAGCAGTGCGGTCGTGGTGGCGACGAACGTCTCGCGCATCTCTAGCTCCATTTGGATTCGACGTCGGCGACGATCAAATGCGGTTTTCCCGTACGGACGAGCAGGCCCCGTTCGATCGCGTCGTGATCGTGGCCGTCGACCAGGGAGAGCGTCCAGCCGGGGAACCGCGCCGGGATGCCGCCCGGCCAGCCGTGCGTCGCCGAGTGGTTGTCGATGACGATCGCGGTGAGCGGCAGTGGGAGCGCCGCGGCGTACGCGATCGCCTCGTGATTCGAGCCCTCGTCCAATTCCGCGTCGCCGAGCAGCACGAACGTGCGGGTCTCGGTGTAGCCCTGCGCCCGCAGCCCGAGCGCCACCCCGACGGCGAGCCCGAGGCCGTGCCCGAGCGAGCCGGTGCCGGCCTCGACGCCGGGGATCAGGACGCGGTCCGGGTGGGTGCCGAGCGGGCTGTTCCACTGCCCCATGCGGTCCAGCCAGTCCTCCGGGATGAAGCCCCGGTCGGCCAGCACCGCGTAGTACGCGGCCGGCCCGTGCCCCTTGGAGAGCAGGAACCGGTCCCGGTCCGGCGCGTCAGCGGTCTCCGGCGTGATCCGGAGTACCCGCTCGTAGAGAACCCGGAGCACGTCCAGTGTGGAGTGTGCGCTCGGCGCGTGCTTCTCGTCACCCGTCAGGCGACGCAGCGTGGTAACGGTCATGTCGGATAGGCTGCAACTTGAAGTTCACTTCAACTCAAGGGGACCGGATGGAGACCCTCACCATCGGTGACATGGCGGCCCGCAGCGGGGTGGCGCCGTCGGCGCTGCGCTACTACGAGCGGGAGGGCCTGCTGCACGCCGCACGGACCGGCGGCAACCAGCGGCGATACGAACGAGCCGACCTGCGGCGGATCGCGTTCATCAAGATCGCCCAGCAGGTCGGGGTGTCGCTCGACGAGATCCGCGAGGCGCTCGCTCTGTCTCTTATACACATCT
>KL571198.1:66697-67423 GCA_000715855.1 Actinoplanes liguriensis | reverse complement strand
TGCCCAGCCGCTGGCGGCACCGGCTGGAGGAGCGGATCGCCATGATGGAGCGCCTGCGTGACCAGCTCACCGGATGCATCGGCTGCGGTTGCCTGTCGTTGCAGCGCTGCAGCCTGATCAACCCCCGCGACCGGCTCGCGACCCGGGGCACGGGACCGCAGATGATACTGAATCCACCGCGCGACTGAGCCGCGCGCTCACCGCAGCACATGCGTCGGCGCAGCTCGTCTCCAGCCGCCAACCGGCCGCCGCTTCTTCGCCTCCGGATCGACGACGTGGCCCGTTTTTCAGGCGCCGAGCGGCCGGCGCTTCCTCGCCTCTTCCTCGGCCTCGGCGATGATGCCGTCGGCCTTCTTGTAGGCCTCCGCCACATGATCCGCCGCCTGCTGCTCGGCAAGGCTGAAGGATGTGCTCGACCTGCCGCCCCAGGCCGCTCAGACCCGGACTCTCCTGCTTCTTCTGCTTCTCGGCAGGTGACACGGTCTGACCGACGATCAGGTCCTTCCCGCTGTCCCGCTTGCCGAGCAGGAGCGCGAGCAGGCCGAGACCACCGGCGATCACGGCCGGGATCGTCAGCGACTCGCCGGACCGAGCTCCCACGAACGCGCCCAGACCGAGAGCGGCCAGCGCAATCCCGAATGTCCTCACTCGCCGGATCGTAGCGACAACCATCGAACGACGACATCGGTCACAGGCGCGATCATCCGGTCAGACCCCCAAGACAAG
>KL571198.1:66284-66405 GCA_000715855.1 Actinoplanes liguriensis | reverse complement strand
TTGTCGCCCGGATTCTCATGATCGTGCCGGTGGCCTGTGGACAGCGCGCTGGTGTGGATAACTCACGCGGGGCCGGTTGTTGGGGTAGACCGCGCCCACCCGCGGACGTCGCCCTTGCGGG
>KL571198.1:65824-65941 GCA_000715855.1 Actinoplanes liguriensis | reverse complement strand
CCCGGAAGGGTCCCCGCGGGAGCGGCGGCCTGTACCCCGGCGGAGACAGGACATGAAGATCTTGAAGTTGATCCTCTGCGTGAGGTGTCTGCCGCGCTCGGGGCAGGAAGCGGAGGA
>KL571198.1:60063-65470 GCA_000715855.1 Actinoplanes liguriensis | reverse complement strand
AAGACCGGCCGCTACACCGCGCTGACCTGGGCAAGTACGACTATCTGGGGCAGCATGGTCGCGCCATGGTCACTAGGCCGCCCTGCCCCAGGCTGAGACGTTAAGGCTGTCAGCTTGGGAACCGTACGAAATCTCCAGTTCAACTCCTCCGGTCGGAGGTCGATGCGGCACCAAGTGGCCTTGGAGTGACCCCCGGCGGCTTGCCCCAATAGCCCGGGATCTTGCACTAGCTCCGACCGGCCTGCCCGGCTTGGCCCCTGGACATCGGCTCTCGTTCTGTCTCTGCGCGTAGCGGGCTGCAAGCGTGTTGGGTGTGCTGAGGCCGCATCGAACGGCAGGTTCCGTAACGATTGGCTTCTGAGCCCGCATCTTGGCAGTGTCGAATATTGATCTTGGCGTCATGACGTCACACGGTCGCACTACAGGTGGTGCACCTGATACCGTGAAGTCGCGGACCAAGGGAAAGGATGGTGAGCCTAAGGCTAAAGAAGTCTCATGTTTGAGATCCAACAAATCACTGAATGCCGGAAAGGAATTAAATGGAAAGGACGAGCAATTTGGGTCTTTCTGCCGGAAGGGGGTGGTGGCTAGTGATTGCAGCGACGCCTTTCGTTTCCTCGATTCAAGCACTCGCGAAAGCTGTGAATCGGCCTGCGATTGCTGCCGTGTTGATCATCACCATGTGCCTCTTCCTGCTCGTCTCTCATCGAGCGCTGAACGCGTAGGGGGCGGTTAATTTGACAACCCGGAAGGCGGGCGCGGCGCAACCAAACGCCGCGCTTACTTTGCGACTGCCGGCTGAGCTCCACGAGCAGCTCAGCCTGTATTCGGTGTTCACGCGTCGATCGATCAACGAGATCGCAACCGAGGTACTGAGCGAATGGCTGAGCAGTAAGGGGAGGAGGGAGCTAGTCGACTTGATTGCCGAGCGTGGCCTGGACACGCATGCCGATGTTCTTGAAAAAGTAAAATACGATTAGTCGTAGGAGCTTCATTGCCACACGAAGTACCGCGCAAAGCAGATTTGGTCCGCGAAAATGAACTGCTCGCGCTAAAGATGTACGGCTTTGAAGAAGTCGGAGTTGTTGATGATGATGCGTTGGAGCTTGCGTTGATCCTGGCACGGCAAAGCGCAAACTTCTACGACGCGGCAGCCGAAATGGTCTGTGTCATCGTCAGGTCGAAGCCATTCCGTAGCGGCAACAACGGTACGGCAATGCTTGCGGCGGACCTCATCTACGCTCTTAATCGCCGTCGCCTGCAGCGTGAGGCCAGCTTCGCTCAGATGATTGAGCAGGCGTCCAGAGGCGAGATTGACGTAGCTGGTGTGTCGAACTGGCTCCGCATTTACTCGTATCCGCTGGAAGCGGGCTAGCGGGAGAGAGAACAAGAATCTCCTATTATTGGAGCTCCCGCGCTCTTGGCAGCTTGTGGCCCGATCCGGCCGCAAACCGCCAAGAACGCGGGAGGTATCTCCTTATACCAAGCACACCACCAGCGAGGCCGATCAGGGGATCGCTGCCGTGATGGACAAGGTGTCAAAGCGCTTCGGCGTAAGCCGAAGGCTGCCGAGGGTGGCGAACCGGCCGTCTGAGGCGAGTTAAAGGGCCCATGGGCCGTTCCCGCGCCCTTGAAGGCACGGAAGCCCTGGTGAGAACATAAGTCCTTGACCAGGGCTTCCCACGTGGAGCGGGTGACGGGAATCAAACCGGCGCTGTCAGCTTGGGAACCGTGCGAGAGGCAATGTTTGGCTCAAACGAGTCCAGCACACGGGGCTTTGGGCGATGTGGAGTGGCCTCGTGGCCGTGGTTGATGGCACGACGCCCTGCTCGTTTGGAGGGGTTGGCGATGCCCAAAGCCGCTGCCTCCGGCGGGCATCGTCCGGTCAGGGGCGGATCATGCCGTCGTCCAGGGGCAGAGGGCTCGGATGGCCCGCCCGACCCGATTGCTTTCAACGCGTGGCGGGGAGCCGCTTTCCAGGGCCCCGGCCGCCGGAGGCTGCGTTTTCGCTGGTCAAACTCTTTGGGTCCCCGCGGCTTCCGGCCCTGGTGGTTGTGCTCGAACGGACGACCGCTGATAGAGCTCGTCGATCGGAATGTCCCGTGCCTCCGCTAAGACGTCAGCCTGGAGGCGTCCGGCCCGCTGGGCAATTACTTCATCAATGAGGCGCTTGCAGATCTCAAAGAGCTGCCAGATTCCATCCGCATCGAACGCGATGTGTCGCACGCTGAAGGTCGCGATTCCTTCCACCTGTCGCGGATCGGCCTCCAGCGGACTTAGCACCGCACCAACTGAGGTCATCTCGAACGGATTGGCAGAGTGAGCTATGTGCTTGCTCCGCATGTCCATAACTTGCCGGTGGAAGCCGCGAGGGTCGCCTTCGAGCCCAAGTTTCGTTAGGTCGCTATCGTTGAGCCCGCCCCGCTTGCCCGAGTTGAAACACCGGGCGTAGGTGATTACGGCGGCTGTGAAGAGCGCTTGAAGGAGGACGCTGTCGTCCGGATCTTCCCTCATCTCGCGGGCAAGCTTAGTGCAGCACCGCATCACGAACTTGAGGTCCTGTGCTACAGCGCCCAGGTCGGCAAGTGCCTTCGCCCGGGGGCCCTCCAGTAACGCGGTAGGCAGTTGGGTAGTGTCGGTTTGCTGCGCTTCGCTCATGGTGGACCATCATCTGTGCTTCCGGACTTTGATCGGTACCCGATATCAAGCACAACAGCGAGCCCGGCATCCCTCCGTACTCGAAGGGTGCGGGCTTTCGTCGTGTCCCGCGAGAGCTGGCGCTGCGCGGCAGTGTCGGTGTCGTCGCCGGAAGCGTAGGCGCCAACTCAGGACCGCGCCTTGAAGACATAGAGGCGGACGGCGCGGTCGGAGGACTGCAGTCAAGCCCGATGACGTAGACACTCGCGATCCCAAGCCCAGCAAGTCGGATGACGCTCGGCAGGATTTGCGTGACATGTTGCCCTACGGGTCGAGGGATTCGTATCCAGGATGGCACTTATGCCCACTGTTGGAGGGATCCCAACCGAATGCGCTGCACAGCCACGCTAAGCGGGCAAACGATTTGGTTACGGCTCGCTCAGATTCCAGTTCAGAGTCGCTGCATCCGAGCCGGCCGACGGGGTGGCACACGTCTGTCACGCTGTCGTCTGGCGGAGTCTACTTTCGAGGTGTGGCGGTAATACTGGATGAGGGAAAAGCTAGGAAAACACTTGAGCCTGCGATCATTTCTCCCCGGATGGTTGAAGGGGCCACTGCGATCTATCAGAAGTTTCTGGCACGACACTTCGATCACCGCTCGGCGAATGCTGTTGACGATGCTTCCAGTGGGCTTGCTCTTGTCCGCCCTAGGGGTTTGGGGCGACAAGCAGCACTATTGGGATGATCAGCCATTTGCCACTAACTTCTTTTCATCGTTCGTGGGGGCAATGTGCGGTATCCCGGTAGCCGTTGTTATAGTCCAGCGAATCGCCGCAGCTCAAGAATCGCACGCGTCGCGGAGACGTCGTATTCTCCAGGCAATACTGGTTATGCAGAAAATCCGAGACGAGGTAACCGCGCTGGTAGAGGTTCCTATAGGTCAACTTCCTGCAGTGCGGAGTTCATTCATTGAATCTGCTGGAATTTTTCGCGAGAAGATGGAGTCGGCGAGGTTCGATGAGGTCGACCTAGATGAGCTCAACGCGGCAGCTGCAGCTTGCGTGCATGTTTGGAACGAGGCGATGGTAGTTGGCCGACGCGGTCGTGCTATTGAGGAAATAACCAGCCTTTTTCACCAGCTTTCTTTGATTAGAGAGCAGGCGCTTGTTGAGGGTGATAATAGCGCCAATCTCTTTCTTCTGAAGGAGCCGCAGCTGTACCTATTCGGAGAGTGGGTCGATGGTGTCTCAATCATTTCATTCCCGCCGAATCTCACTATTTGGCGAAAGAGGGATATCGTAAAGGACGTGGTATCTAGCCTCCAGCGGGGGCGAGCGGACGTCAACCTTGTAATCGACCTAATTCGAAACTCGCAAAGTTCACTAAAGGCATTAAGGGTGGCGGCGAAAGGTTGATTTGTGCGGATTTCCGCATTAATCGCCAATATGAGTACGTCGTTGGATGTCAAATGTGGGATCTAAAATCCTATGGCGCGGCGACCCGAGTGTCTGACTCGGATCGCCACATGTATCGCCGTTGATTCAAATCAAAGCGCAGGGATGTCGGTGTAGTCGTCGCCGTTATCGTCATTGGGCGGGTTAATCGGTAGCCCGGTCGCGGCGACGAAGGCTCGCAGGGAGGCGGAGAGGGCGGGGACCATGGGGTCCTCTACGAAAAGGAAGCCGTAGTCGCCCATCGTGCTGGCGAGCACAGTGGCCATCGAGTCGAAGTCTAGGATCGGCGGCCAATTCTCGGTGGTGCCGGTCATGGGTCACTCCTTCGGAATTGGCGGCCCGGCGAGGGTGCCGGACGGTCAGGGCTGTCTCCCGGGACGGGAGGTACCCATGGCCGCCGGCCCGATGCCGAGCCGGCCTTTCGAAGGCCGTTTTCCTGTACGAAGATCGAGCGTCGCTCGACGGCGTCGCCGGCCGAGTTAAGTTCATAGCCATCGACCCATAGCCAGCCGTCGTACGTTGTCCAGTCATGTACCCGGACCACCCGGAAGAGGATTGGCGTCGCGAACTGGACGCTGCCGTCGCGTTCGTCGACATGAAGTGGCCGCGTGCCGCCGCGAAGCAGCGCAAGAGCATCGCTGAGGCCCTGGCGAACGTCACCTCCGCTCTGCTCAAGACCGGGCGAGGTGCGCCTTCCGAAACGGAGATCCGTCGCGCTGTACGGGTACTCCTTCAACAAGACCCGGCGTGACGCCGGCCCGCCCCCGGATGACCTCGCCACCGCGGTTGAGTGGCTCTCGGGCAACACCGTCAGCCTGAACGACCTTCAAGATGCTGCTGTGGTCCGCAAGGCGCTCGACGCGCTCTCGCTTCGGCTCGATGGCAAGCAGGCTGCGGCAACCACGATCGCCCGGAAGCGGGCCGTTTTTTACGGCGCGCTTCGGTACGCGGTTGAGCTGCGCCTCCTGCCGACGCATCCGATGGCCAGCGTCCAGTGGATCACTCCCAAGTCCAACGACGAGGTGGACAGGCGTTCCGTGGTCAACCCGAGCCAAGCACTCGGCCTGCTCGCGGTGGTGGCTGATCGGCATCCGCGCCTGGTCGCGTTTTTCGCGCTGCTCTACTACACCGCGCTTCGGCCGGCGGAGGCCCTTCATCTGCGGGTGGAGGACTGCGAGCTGCCCGAGGACGGTTGGGGGATGCTGCGGCTGTCCGGTTCGACCCAGCACGTTGGGCAGGGGTGGGGCGATGACAGCGAGGCGATGCGCGAGGACCGGGAGCTGAAGCACCGCGCGAAGACGGCGGTACGGCCGGGG
>KL571198.1:59300-59854 GCA_000715855.1 Actinoplanes liguriensis | reverse complement strand
AGAGATGTGTATAAGAGACAGCCGCTGGTTCGCGCGCTTCGTTGGCACATCGCGGTTCACGGGCACGCCCCGGACGGCCGGCTGTTCGTCACCCAGGGATACGGGCACGGCCCCGTGTCGAAGGAGACCTACTCGCGGGTGTGGCGAGCCGCGCGGCGCATCGCGCTGTCGCCGGCACAGCAGCGAACGCCGCTTGCAAAACGGCCGTATGACCTGCGACACGCGGCAGTCTCGCTCTGGCTCAACGAGGGCGTGCCCGCGACCCAGGTCGCCGAGTGGGCGGGACACAGCGTGCACGTCCTGCTGAAGGTCTACGCGAAGTGCATCGAGGGTCAGGACGAAGCGGCCCGGCGACGCATCGACGAGGCGCTGAGCAGGGAGGATCCGCAGGCCGCGTGACAGACAGCCGCTCGGCTTCGTGGTCGCACCATGGTCGCGACGAGCGAGATCGAGCGGTCCGGAGTGAGATCGAGTGAGACTCACGATCTCACACAGAGAACCCCCGCGGTCCTGCGTTCGTGCAGGTCAGCGGGGGTTTTCGCTGCTCGTGATCG
>KL571198.1:57575-59024 GCA_000715855.1 Actinoplanes liguriensis | reverse complement strand
CCGGCGCCATCGGCCACTAGGCGAGTCCTCCAGTAGTGCGGCTCCAGTCTGCCAGATGGCCGCCGGATGCTGTCGCTTGTGTCGTACCCGTGAGGCATTGTCGGGGGATGCACGCGATTGTGATCGAGGAGAAGCAGCTGCGCTGGGCCGAGGTTCCGGATCCGGAGCCGGGGGCCGGCGAGGTCGTCGTCGACGTCACCGCCGCCGCGGTCAACCGCGCTGACCTGCTGCAACGTCAGGGGCAATACCCGCCGCCGCCGGGTGCGCCGGTCTATCCGGGGCTGGAGTGCTCCGGCGTGATCAGCGCGGTCGGGCCGGGCGTCGAGGGTCGCCACGTGGGCGAGCGGGTCTGCGCGCTGCTGGCCGGTGGGGGCTATGCGGAGCGGGTCGCGGTGCCGGCCGGTCAGTTGTTGCCGGTGCCGACCGGGTTGTCGCTGGTCGAGGCGGCAGCGCTGCCCGAGGTGGCGTGCACGGTGTGGTCCAACGTGGTGGCGCATGATCGGTTGCGGGCCGGTGAGACGTTCCTGGTGCACGGCGGCGGCAGCGGGATCGGCACGTTCGCCGTCCAGCTGGGCCGGGCGCTGGGTGCGACGGTGCTGGTCACGGCACGTGCGGCGAAGCACGAGCGGCTGCGGGCGCTCGGCGCGGACGTGACGATCGACTACGCGGAGCAGGATTTCGTCGAGGTTGTGCGCGAGGTCACCGACGGCCGGGGCGCCGATGTGGTGCTCGACATCATCGGGGCGAAGTATTTGGCGCGCAATATCGAGGTGCTCGCGCCGAACGGGCGGATCTCGGTGATCGGTTTCCAGGGTGGCACTCGCGCGGAGCTGGATCTGGGCGCGTTGATGGCCAAGCGCGGCACCATCTCGTCCACCTCGCTGCGGGCCCGGCCGATCGCCGACAAGGCCCGGATCGTCGCCGGTGTGCGCGATCAGGTGTGGCCGCTGGTCGCCGCGGGGGTGGTGAAACCGGTCATCGACACTACGTTCCCGTTGGCGGAGGCGGCCGAGGCGCAGCGCGTGATGGAGTCCAGTGACCACCTCGGAAAGATCCTGCTGCTGCGCTGATCACCCGATCGGGGGAATATCCTCGCGTTGATATGACCGATAAAGTCCTTTTTGCGGAGTGTCGCGGCCGTGTGTGGCCGCGGCGAACCCAGCATGGACGGACAGCGCGTCCGGCCCTCGGGCGCGCCCCGGATCCGTTCCCTGGGGGACCCCGTGACGTACACCTCGCACCGTGCCACGACGATTCGGGTGGTCGACCCGGATGACGACGGTGTCGACGAGTGGGCGCTGCGCTGGCGGGCGCGGATCTGGGTCGGGGGCGGCATCCTCGTCGCCTTCGCCCTGATCGCTTTCGGGGTCTGGGCGGTGGCGACCGCCGACCGCCCGTCCGGCGGCCCGGTGGTGATCCGGGGCCTGCCGCCGGCCGACTTCCGGGACG
>KL571198.1:56089-57342 GCA_000715855.1 Actinoplanes liguriensis | reverse complement strand
TTCCGGGACGCGGTTCCCGGCGGTTTCGGCCTGCGGGTGCAGCGCGTGCGGTGCGGCGTTTCCGCGATCGGCCCGGACGGACTCGAACAGCGCGCCGAGGGCCAGTTCTGTCTGCTCGACGTGCGGGTCACCAACAACGGCCGTGAGCCGGAGCTTTTCGACAGCTCCTCGCAACGCGTCTACGACACCGATGGTGGAGCCTACGCCGTTGCCACCGAAGCCGCGGTATTTCTCAACGATGGCTACCCGACTCTGCTCGGCGAGATCGGTCCGGGCGACTCGGTGAACGGCGTGCTGCCCTTCGACGTTCCGAAGAACTCCCAGCTCAGCGAGCTTTCGACGCACGGCTCCGGGTCGACGCCCGGGATCCGGATGTCGCTGCCGTCGGCTGAGCAGTAGCGGCGCTTTATCTGTTCGAGATCGGGGGGACAATTATCTGAATCCAGCCACGCCGTAATTCAAGGTGTGTTGGCATGGTCCACGGAATGCACAAAAGTTGTCCGGGTTCCCATTGCCCTCCTTAGACGGCGGCAATAGTGCGGCAGAGCAGGTTCACCCGCACTGATGATGGGATTCGCGTGAGTGCCCCGGGCCTATTTCGGAGGCAACACTGCACGGTACGTCCACCCGCCGGGTGCTGACCGCCGGCGCACTAGCGCTCGCCGTCATCGCACCGGCCGTAGACCCTGCCGAGCACGCCACGGAGGCTCTTCAAGCTCCGCAGGCCTCATCGGCAAATCCGGAGCCACCGGCCGCGGACCTTGGGACCCGCGCCGTGCCGGGCGGCTTCGACGAAGGCTTGTACCAGCTGCGCCAGTCGGCGTCGGCGCGCGCCACCCGGGCGATGCAGCGCCGGGCCGTCGCCGCTCGGCCCGCCCCGCTCGCGCCACTGCGGGCCGGCGCGGCGTCGCCGGTACGCCGTACGGCACGGCACGGCACCCCACGGCGGACCGATCACCGGGTGTCGCAGCGCGCCGAGCGCACCGTTCAACGACGGGAGGCGGTACGGGAGTACCGGGCGCCCCAGCGGCGCGTGGTGATCGCTCAGCGGCGGACCACCGTGTCGCACCGTGGCATGGTGCGCAAGTCGGTGCGGCGGACCGTGGAGCGGCCGATGCGGGTGACGCGCGGCGGCGTGCGGATGAGCGCGGTGATCGCGTACGCCCGTTCGCAGCTCGGCAAGCGCTACGTCACCGGCGGCGAGGGCCGGGGCGGGTTCGACTGCTCGGGGCTGACCCGGCAGGCGTACGCCC
>KL571198.1:51225-55845 GCA_000715855.1 Actinoplanes liguriensis | reverse complement strand
AGATGTGTATAAGAGACAGAGCCCGGACGATCCCTCGCGGCCAGGCGCGACCCGGTGACCTGGTGGTCGGGTCCGGCCACGTGGGCATCTACATGGGCCGCGGCATGATGATCGACGCGGGGAACCACCGGACCGGGGTGGTCTACCGCAAGCTGTACGGCGGCCTGCGGGTCAAGCGCGTCCGCTGACGGCTGCGCAAACGTCGAGGAGCCCGGAAACGCTGACGCCTCCGGGCCCCTCGACGTATGCGGATGACCCGCACACCGATCGCAACCAGGCACGGGGATCTCGGCCACGCGCACCCGGTCGGATGTCTGACAGAAGCATCGCCGGGCATCGCGATGTCGGTGCGCACCACCTGTGCGTTTACCCGGACGGGTGACCGGAGCGCGCAATACCGGCGAAAGGCGGCCGACACGTACGGCGGTTACTCTCGGCTCACGCGGGAAAGCCAGATCAACCGAGCCACTTCGCCGGAGGCCCCGATGAGTCTTGACCGAGCTCTGGCCCCCGATCCGTACGATCTTCTGCCCCAGGTGCCGGCATTCACGGTGACCAGCGCGGATGTGACGGACGGGCAGCCGCTCGACGAGTTGTTCGCACACACCAGCGTCGGCGGGAAGAATCTGTCGCCGCAGTTGTCCTGGTCCGGGTTCCCCGAGGAGACCCGCGGGTTCGCGGTCACCTGTTTCGACCCGGACGCACCCACCGGCAGCGGTTTCTGGCACTGGGTGCTGGTCAACCTGCCGGTCGACGTGACCGATCTCGATCGCGGTGCCGACCCCGCGCCCGACGGTGCGTTCTGTGTCCGCAACGACTACGGCGAGCGTGGTTACGGCGGTTCCGCGCCGCCGCCCGGCGACGGCCCGCACCGCTATGTCTTCGCGGTGCACGCGATCGACGTCGACGCGCTCGCGGTCGCGCCGGATGCGACGCCCGCCTACGTCGGCTTCAACCTGGCCTTCCACACCCTGGCCCGGGCGACGATCCGCCCGATCTTCGAGGTCCGGGGCTGAAACTCGGCAAGGTCCGCCGGAAACGCAGAGGCGGCGGCCGGGTCGGCCACCGCCTCGCTTTATTCAGTACGACGTCAGCGCAGTGTCCGTGCGATCGGTCGGAGTGATGCTCGTGCGATCGGTCAGGGTGGTGTCTCGGCGACCGATCAGCGCGCGTTACCCGGGTTACCGGTCAGTGCGGTGTCCGGGTTACCGGTCAGTGGGGCGTCCGGGCTACCGGTCAGTGCGGTGTGCGGGCGACCGCGAAGACCGACTGGCCGAACGGCGGACGGACGATCCGCTCGGCGGCCTTGGTCACCGGGAGAACCAGCGAGTCATACACCTTCACCATCGGCCCCTCCTTGGGGGCCAGCTTGAAGATGCTGGTCGCGCCGTAGTAGCCGATCAGGCCCAGCGCGTTCGCGTAGTGCAGCTTCTCCATCTGGAGACCCGCCTCGGCGAACGCCGCGCCCAGCGTCTTCTTCGTGTAGCGCCGGATGTGGCCGGTGGCGATGTCGACCTGGCTCATCGCGAACATGAACGCCGGCACGATGATGATCACCCGGCCGCCGGGGCGGACCAGGTCACGCATGCTGCGCAGCGCGCCCACATGATCCTCGATGTGCTCCAGCACGTTGTACGAGACGGCGGCACTGTATTGCCCGTCGGCGTCCTGCGCCGGGAGCAGCATCTGCCGCACCTCGATGTTCGGGTGGTCGGCCATCCGCTCCTTGAGCAGGACGAGCCGGTCGGGGTCTGCCTCGGTCGCGGTGAACCGTGGAAGGTGCTCCGCCCACTCGACGGCATAGTCACCGAGGCCGCTGCCGATCTCGATGGGGTTGTCCCCGAGGTATGGGAGAGCGAGCTCGACGAACCACCGACGGTGGTTCACGGCCGTGGCGAGGCCTTCGAGCACTTCGGACTGGATCCGCTGGTCTCCAGTGATGTCTGCCATAGGTGAGGTTCCCTCATCTTGCCGATCTGAGCTGACAGCGGGACCGGTGAAGTTAACCATCTACCGCCGCTATCCGAAAGTTGACCGCCGCGTCACGCCGATTTTTTGGCCTGATTGAGACATAGGCGGTTGGGGTATGTCGGTGGGTTACGCGGTGCTCCCAGGTTCCCCTGAGGTTGATCCAAGGACACGCTGAAAACACGCGTACATATCGTCTCTATCACGCTGCGGGCGCTCATCGTGGAACTCTTCCCTGCCTCGGTTAGGCTCGCCGATGCTATGACGATTACGGGTTATGACTCGACGGGCCAGACGGCCGGTGAGAACGTTCTGCCGCCCCGCCAAGTGACCGCAGCCGAGGACCTGGACGCCGAGCTGCGCGAGCTTGAGGGCGGCATCTCCACGGTCGCTCCGACCTCGCCCGCGCCTGCCGGGGAAAAGGCGGATGACCAGGCCACAGCGCCTGCACAGCGCCGTCCTCTGTGGCGTGTCGTCACGTGGCGGGACGTCGTCGCCATAGCCAGTTTCCTGGCTGTTGCGCTCTTCGTCACGGCTCCGTTGTGGCTGAATCTTGATCATGAGTTGCGCGATGATCCGCAGGATCAGGCTTTCTTCGAGTGGATGCTGGCGCACGGTGCCCGCGTGCTCACAGATGGCGTATATCCGTTCTTCTCGGATCGCATGAATTACCCCGATGGGGTGAACATGATGGCCAACACCTCGGTGTTGGCCGTTTCGTTGCCACTGACGCCGATCACTCTTCTGTTCGGTCCGCATGTGGCGTTCAACGTATTTCTCACCGGCGCATTGGCATTAACGGGTGCGTCGTGGTATTTGGTGCTCTCACGCCGCGTGGTCGCCTCGCGACTCGCCGCGTGGGTCGGGGCGCTGTTCTGCACGTTCGCGCCGAGCATGATCTCGCACGCCGGCGGCCACCCCAACATCGTCTCGCAGTTCCTGGTCCCGCTGATCGTCTGGCGGACCCTTGAGCTCCGGGTGCCCGGCCGGGCCGTGCGGAACGGACTGTTCCTCGGTGGCCTGCTGATCTGGCAGGCGTTCATCAACCTCGAGATCCTCTTCATGACCGCGGTCGGTCTCGGCGTCTTCTGCCTGGTGATGGCGCTGGTCCGGCGCAAGCGGCACCGTGGCGAGGCGCTCGCGTTCCTGCGCGGGCTGAGCATCGCCGCCGTGGTCGCGATCGCCGCCCTGGCGTACCCGTTGAGCGTGCAGTTCTTCGGCCCGCAGTCGTACCAGGGGCTGTCCGTTTATGTTCGGAGCTTCGGCGCGGATCTCGGGTCCTTCACCGCATACTCGACGCACTCGGTCGCCGGCGACCCCACGGTCCCGATCACACTGGCGCAGAACCCGTCGGAGCAGAACGCGTTCTTCGGCTGGGGCCTGGTCATCCTCTTCTTCGGGCTGATCCTCTGGATGCGGCGCAGCGCGGCCGTGCTGACCCTCGGCGCTCTGGCCCTGCTGTTCGGGGCGATGTCGCTCGGACCGCGTATTTACCTGGACGGGAAGGACACCGGCGTTCCGGGCATCTGGGCGTTCCTGCACCACCTGCCGGTGCTGAACTCGGCCGTCCCGACCCGCTGGGCGATGGCGATCGCGCCGGTCGTCGGCATCCTCCTGGCCCTCGGCTGCCAGCGCGCCGCCGAGCTGGTCCGCACCCAGCCGCACACCCGTGGCCCGGTCCGCATCGCGATGATCACCGCGGTGGCGATGGCGCTCGTGCCGCTCGTGCCGACCCAGCTCACCACGGTGAAGATGGACCCGGTTCCCACGTTTGTCACCTCCGGCGCGTGGCGTCAGTACGTGGACGACGAGCACACCGTGGTCACGCTGCCGCTGCCGGACAGCTCGTACCCGGATCCGCTGCGCTGGAGCGCCTACACCAAGCAGGACATGCGGATCGCCGGGGCGTACGCGCTGCTCCCCAACCAGAACCCGCAGGACCCCACCGACCACACCGCGGCGTTCCAGCCGCCGTGGCGTCCGACCAGCGGCCTGATCGCCTCGATCCGGCAGGGCAACCCGACACCCGAGGTGACCGACGCGCGGCGCGAGATGACGCTCGCCGACCTGCGCTACTGGAAGGCCGGCGTGGTGGTGCTGACGCCGCAGACCCGCGACATCGAGATGCTGCGCACCATGTCGGACCTGCTCGGCTTCCGCCCGACCTGGACCGGCGGCGTCTGGATGTGGGACGTCCGCAGCCTGGTCGACAACCCGGACGCGGTCGTCACCGCGGACGGCAACAGCTGATCCGAAGCGGCTCCGGGCGAGGCCGGCTTTATCAGGTCCGCGCCCGGGTTCGAGGTTGTCCACAGTTCTGGGCCGTCCACAGGCCGTCAGCAGGATCTTGCGTTTCCCCGTCAGACTGACCAGCGGGCCTTCCCCCAGGGTGGGTGGGTTGTACGGTTGGCTGCTTCGCCCGGAATATCACTCTTGCAGCAATCGTCCTGTTCAGCGACGACTGTGCGGATTGCCCGGCTGACAGTGATGATCTGGCGGGGCCCTCTGCGTGAGGCTCCGTCGGCTGTCACCGCTCAGCCCGCCTCGCCCCGCTCAGCCCGGCCCGGCCTCGCCCGGCTCGCCCCGCTCAGCCCGGCTGTCACCGCTCAGCCCGGCTCGCCCCGCTCAGCCCGGCCCGGCCTCGCCCGGCTC
>KL571198.1:49114-50975 GCA_000715855.1 Actinoplanes liguriensis | reverse complement strand
GGCTTGGCCTCGCCCTGCTCGGCCCGGCTTGGCTTGACCGGCTCGGTTTGGCGGTTGTGGTGACTGGCTGGCCGGCGGCGAGGTTCCGGACCTTTGGTGATCTTCGGGGAGTCGGTGACGATCGGCGGCCGCCGTCCGTGGCCCTGGCTGCTGGGGCTGGCCTGCGCTAGCGGCGGGAGCTTCACGACGTACGGCGGGGATCTGAATTTGATCTGCTCGGAGCCGGACCGGGAAGCGGCCGGAAGCCGCGCCGACCGCGCAAATCATAGAATGTCGGATTGCAGGGGAAGTGCGGCTCTAATCCGATAAATCGGAAACCGTGCGACCGGTCAGGGCTTGATGCAGCAGCCGGGGCAGAGCTTCGCGTTCGGCAGGGTGAAGGCCAGACAGCACGTCTTGCGCTGGACGTCGAGCTTGCCGTTGCGCGCCGGGACCAGGTCGATCAGGTCGCGGATGCCGAGCGCGCCGAGCAGCAGGTCGATCGACTCGGCGGAGGCGCCCGGGGTGATGTCCGAGGAGCGCAGGATGCCGTACGCGATGCCGGAGGCCAACGACCCGAGCAGGGGACGCCTGCCCAGCCGGACCCGGGTGTGCAGGGCGTCGAGCAGCGGCGTCAGGTGCTCGTCGAGCAGGGCCCGGCGGAACTCCGTGAGCAGCGCCGCCTCGTCCGGCACGACGACCGCGTCGGGGTGGCCGCTGAGCGCGAGCGGGTCGTTCGGCAGGACGGCAACCGGGATCCCGGCGCGGACACCCAGGGTGATCATCGTGGCGGGATTGCTGAAGCTCGTCACTATATTGCTGGCGGTGACCAGCGGGACCCGTCGAGCGGACGCCCAGCCGAGCACCGCGGGGAGGGCCAGCCAGTAGGTGTACGCCTTCCAGGCCAGCGCCGCGGCGGCGTGCGGCTGCGCGTTCCAGCGGCGGCCGGCGGACTCCAGCAGTGGAGTCAGGGCCGGGCCGGCGAGGTCGCTCGCGGGCGCCCATCCTGCCTGATCGGGCACGATCAACCCGGGCGCCAGCGAGGGCGCCTGGAGGCCGCCGAACATGGCGTCGAGGGAGTGGGTCACGGGAGCCAGCGGGTGCGAACCGGCGAGTTCCAGGGTGAGGGTCACGCGTTCACCAGCTTCTCCACCTCACCGCTTCCTTGCAGTGGTCCAAGGCGACCGAGAGTACTCGGTTAAGGGTAGCCTAACCAACCCCGTACCTGGGATTTTTCAGCCTAATACCCTCTGCAAGGATCACCTAACGTAGCGTGGCTCGGCTGTCGGTTTTGTCAAGATACCTGTCGGCAACGCGCTACTAGCCCCATCCGGACACCCGAGGCCATGACACTGGGAGTGCCGTCGCGAAGGGGACATCCGTGATGACCACCTCGCCCATTGACCGGGCCGCAGATCAGTTCGTTACGGCGCTTGCGCAATGGCGGGTCGAGCGCGGAATGACCAAGAAGCAGCTTGCCGCGCGCATGGGCTTCGATCCCTCCTACGTCAGTCACGTCGAGGGACGCCGCCACAAACCTACCGAGGACTTCGCCCGCCGGGCCGAGGCGGTGCTGGGTGCCGGTGGCGCGATCTGGCAGCGCTTCCAGGAGTATGACGAGCTCCGGCACGCCCGTGGGGTCCCGCACCGGGACTCGCCGGTGCCCGCCCAGTGGCTGCCGCCCGGGACCGGCCTGGTGGTGGAACGTGAGATCGCCGAGCTGGCGTACATCGACGGCGCGTACCGCTGCCAGGTGCGCCGCTCGCTCTACAACGCCGGCACCGAGGCGGTCACCCGCTACCTCGTGAAGATCTCCGTCGACCGGTACCCGAACGATCCGCCCGGCTCCAACCGGCACCACCGGGACTGTCTCTTATACACA
>KL571198.1:45873-48857 GCA_000715855.1 Actinoplanes liguriensis | reverse complement strand
GGAGCCGATGCTGTGGCGGGTCAAGCTCGACCGGGACGCGGCCAAGGAGCTCTGGCTGTTGTTCGCGAACGAGCGCGGCCAGTTCCCGCTCTACCCCGGCGAGCGGACCACGATCGAGTACGCGTACACGGTCGGTGAGGAGAAGTGGGGTCAGTGGTTCCAGCGGGCAGTGCGGCTGCCCACCCGCTCGCTCACCGTGCGCCTGGACTTCCCGGAGCGCTTCGAGCCTCAGGTCTGGGGTGTCGAGGTGTCCCTGAACGCCGAAGTCCCGGTGCGCAGTCCCCTGGAACGCCGGAACGAGGGAGGTCGCGCCATTTTCGAGTGGTCCACCGATCAGCCTTTGTTGAACGCCCGGTACCGCCTGGAGTGGCGGTTCCGTGGCGCCGACGCGCCGCAGTACGACGAGCTGGCGCCCTCCGAGCCGACCCTGCCGCGTGCCTCGCACCGGATGCGCGGGATCGGGATCATCCAGCGCGGCTCCGACCTGCTGCGGCAGCGGTCCCGGCACTTCCAGCTGCCGCGGGAGGGGCCGGCCGCCCGGGAGACCGTCACCCGGCTGCTCACCTCGCTCGCCCAGCTCGAGGACCTGCACGAGTTCAGCAAGGGCGTGGGGCTGGCCGCGCCGCAGATCGGGATCCCGGTGGCCGCCGCCGTGGTCCGGCCGCCGGAGCGTGAGATCGACCCGGTCGTGCTGCTCAACCCGCGGGTGGTCGGCGAGTCGGCGGACTGCGACGAGCAGTACGAGGGGTGTCTCTCCTTCTTCGACTACCGCGGACTGGTCGCCCGGCCACTGCGGATCGAGGTGGAGCATGCCCGGTTCGACGGCGCCCGGGTGGTGACGGTCTTCGAGCGGGCGCTGGCCCGGCTGGTCGGTCACGAGATCGACCATCTGGAGGGCCGGCTGTACGTGGACCGGATGGAGCCGGACGCCAAGCTGGTGCCGGTTGCGCAGTACCAGCAGACCGGACGTCCCTGGGACTACTGAGCGGCTATTCGCTGAACGCGTCGTATTTGATCCGGATCGACGGGACCTGCAGCTCGGCCAGCGTCTTCAAGGTCGACTTGACCATGGCGCCGGAGCCGGAGACGAAGAAGTCGTGCTCGTTCCAGGGGCCGTACCGGGCCACCACGTCCGAGATGTTGCCCTGCTCACCCGCGAAACCCGGGTCGTCGCTGCACGCGGTCACCACCGAGAGCCACGGATAGCGGGCCGCCAGCCGGTTCAGGTCGGCCAGGTCGTACAGGTCCTCGCGGTTCCGCGCGCCGAAGAAGACGTGCACCCAGCGGGTCCGGTTGTACCGGGTCAGCTCCTCCAGCAGCGACTTGATCGGCGCCAGGCCGGTGCCACCCGCCACGAACACGGCGTCCCGGGTCGATCTTCGGTCCAGGGTCATCGAGCCCATCGGGGCGGCCAGCTTGATCATGTCGCCGACCTGCAGCTTGCGGACCAGCGCACTGGACACCCAGCCGGCGCCGAGCGCACGGACGTGGAACTCCAGCGTGTTGTCCCGCCGTGGGGCGTTCGCCGGTGAGTAGGTGCGCCACAGCCGCGGCTGGTAGCGGGTCGCCTCCAGGCTCAGGTACTGCCCGGCGCGGTACTCCAGCGGCTGCATCGGCAGCACCGTGAAGACCGCGATGTCCCGCGAACGGCGCTCGTGCTGGACGATCTCGCCGTACCAATATGGCGGATTCTGATCAGTGTCCGCGCCGGACAGCATCTTCGCCGCGATCACCGCGTACGCGTCCGCCCACGCCTGGTCGTACTCGACGCCCCACTGCTCGCCCGCGAACGCCCGCATCGACTCGATCAAAGCCCCGCCCACCACCTCGTAGTGTTCCGGCACCACATGGAACTTCCGGTGATCCCGGCCGAGCGCACGCAGGTAGTCGTCGAAGCGCTCGGGATCCTCCAGGGTCTGCACGGCGGTCACGATCGCGCCCAGCAGCCGGGTGCGCTGCACGTCCATGTGCACCGGGAAGAGCTCACGAAGATCCGGGTGCGACAGGAACAGCCGGGCGTAGAAATACCCGGCCACCTTGTCCTGATGCTCCTCGACGAGGCTCCAGCTCTCCTTGAGCAAGCGTGCGAGGTCTCCCATGCATTCAGGGTGGTCAGCGCAGTCGGGAACACGACGCACGCTCAGTGCGACTCGTCACCTACAGCTTGTCTATATGACCGATTTTGTGCCCTCGTAAAGTTGGCCGCGTGACTTTTGAGCGGCAGGAGCCCACCCGATCGGCGTACCCCGTCGAGATAGCCATCGTCCTGCTGCTGTCCCTCGGGCAGTCGGCGATCTGGTCGGTGGTGTCACTGACCGCCAAACTCACCGCCGGCAAGCCGCTGGCGAGTCAGACGGCGACCCTGAACCCGACGACGTCGGCCCGGCCCTACCTGGACCTGACCAACCAGCTGCTGAACATCGCCTTCGACCTGATCCCGGTGCTGCTCGTCTGGTACCTGCTGCGCCGCGACGGCATCCGGCCCGGGCGCGACCTCGGCATCGACTACCGGCGGCCGGGCTTCGACATCGGCTGGGGGGCCGGCCTGGCGGCCGGCATCGGGATCCCCGGACTGCTTCTGGTGTACGCGGCCCTGCAGCTCGGCTTGAGTGCACAGATCGTGCCGAGCGGGTTGAACGCGTACTGGTGGACGGTCCCGGTCCTGATCCTCGCCGCGATCCAGAACGCCGTGCTGGAGGAAGTGCTGGTCGTCGGCTACCTGATCACCCGGCTCCAGCAGATCGGCCGGCTGTCCATGCCGCTGATCATCCTGTGCTCGGCGGTCCTGCGCGGGTCCTACCACCTCTACCAGGGCTTCGGCGGCTTCATCGGCAACGTCGTGATGGGCGTCGTGTTCGCGCTGTTCTACCTGAAGACGAAACGGGTGATGCCGCTGATCGTGGCGCACAGCCTCCTCGACACCACCGCGTTCGTCGGTTACGAGCTGCTGCCCGACTCCTGGCTCGACTGGCTGAAATACCAGT
>KL571198.1:45082-45701 GCA_000715855.1 Actinoplanes liguriensis | reverse complement strand
GGCTGAAATACCAGCCGTAACGCCGCTCCGCCCGGATGGCGACGGCCTCGGCCGCGTTCCGCCCGCCGAGAACCGCGCTGATCAGGGCCGTGCCCGGCAGGAAACGGTTCGCCAGCCGCAGCGCCGCCCACGCCGCCCCGCTGCGGTAGCTCGGCAGAAGAACCAGGATCTCCTTGGCGCGCTCCGGGTCGGTCGGATCCAGCCCGTACGCCGCGGCGAGGTGCAACACCAGGCTGGCATGCGTGATCGCCGCGGTTCCGACAAGAGCGATTGGCGCGTACGTCCCCGAAAGCGCACTGAGTAGGCTCCGCCGTTCCGCCGCGCGGGTGAAGCGGGCCGTGGCCAGCCGCGCCAGCGCCTGCGGGGTGGCCGTCGGGTAGGTGGCCCGGGTGCGGGCGGCCCAGGCGGCGGCCTGCGGCCCGAAGGTCTCGACCGCGGCGTCGGCGAGGAGTTTCGGGGCGTTGCGGGGGTCGGCCAGGAGGCGCGGCCAGAGGTCCAGCAGCAGTTGGTCCGGGGGCGGCGGGGTTGTTCTGGGCTTTACCGCTTCCTCTACTACCGCGGTTGGCACTACTACTACGGCAGGCTCGGCTACTACGGCAGGCTCGGCTACTACGGCAGG
>KL571198.1:41767-44822 GCA_000715855.1 Actinoplanes liguriensis | reverse complement strand
ACGGCAGGCTCGGCTACTACGGCAGGCTCGGCCTTCTCGATCGCGGGGGTCTTCTGTGCCGGTGCGGCTTTGGGAGTGCGCTTGGCAGGAGTGGCGCGCTTCGCGGGGACCGGAGTGGTCACGGCCTTCTCCGGTGTGGCCTTCGCCGGGGTGGTCTTCGCGGCAGCGCGAGCACGCGGGGCGGCCTTCTTCGCGGGCGCCTTCTTCGCCGCCGGCTCGATCTCCCGGTCGTCGGCCGGGCGTGTGGGGCGAGGCGTCCGTGTGGTCCTCGGCACGGTCGCGGCGGGCTCGGCCTGCTCCTCCGCCGCATCCGTCGTACCCGGAAGTGGGGTTGAGGTTGCCTTTGAAGGGTGACCTTCGGCACTCGACCCGGGCTGGGGCGGCTGGAAAGTGACCGTCGGCGGCGCCCCCCGGCGCGTCGGCCGAGCGGTCGGCTGCTCAGACTCCGGCGCGCTGAAGGGCGCACGCGGATCCCGGGCACGCGGCGTCTGCTTCTCCTCCATCCTGCGCAGCGTAGTCGCAACCGCAACGTTTCGCCTGTTCGCGGCCTTCGCGGCAGATCTTCGGGAGGTTTCGGGCCGACCTCTTTGTGCGGCGCCAGCGGCGTCCGGTACTCTAAATCCTCGGTGGCTGTTACAGGTCACCGAGGAGACTTCGCCTAGTCCGGTCTATGGCGCCGCACTGCTAATGCGGTTGGGGTTTTAACGCCCCTCCCGGGTTCGAATCCCGGAGTCTCCGCGCGAAAGCCGGGTGTGTATGCTGGCTTAGCACTGAGAGAGCGCCCGTAGCTCAATGGATAGAGCATCTGACTACGGATCAGAAGGTTAGGGGTTCGAGTCCCTTCGGGCGCACAAAAGATCAAGGCCGTGACCTGCGGAAACAAGGGTCACGGCCTTTTTCATTCCCACTTCCAACCCCGAGAATCCCATATTATGGGACCGCGGTGATCCGGCGTCGAAATGTCGTCCGTCCGGCTGGGTGTTGACCAGTGTTTTTGCGTTCGGCGGGGTCGGCTCCGCAGTTATCGGCCTGTTCGAAAGTGCATTGTGGGACTCACGGAGAGTGCCTTATCGGTTTCACGAGGGAACCGGAGCTCGGCGCCAGGGCCGCCCGCCGGCCTCGCCTCGAATGGAGGCGGTACGGCGCTTGGTCCTTGGGCGGGGACCGGGCGGCTGTCTGGGCGGCCAGGGTGACCCTGTGGGGTTGTTCGGCGTCGCGCAGAACGTCGTCGGGCGAGTCGGTGATGTCGTGCCCGTCCTTCTGGCAAAGGTGGCGCGTTCTGCGGCCGGCGTGTCGGAGGGTGGCGTGGTCGAGGGCGATCGGCGCGAGGTCCTCTATTCGGGAAGTCCGTGAGCGAGGTGTCCGAGGTCGAGCCGGACTCGCATGGACAAGCGGAGTCTGAGCGACGATGTCCTGCTGGGCACGGCTTCGTGGTGGTGGGCTGTGCCGACAGAGGTCCCGGGTTCGGTCGTCCAGGCTCGTGACGTCCGTGGTTGATCGATACGGCGTGATCCCCGTGATTGGCGGTGAGGCGTGAGGGCCGGCAGGCCGGTCACGGCGGTTCCGGTTTGCCCTGGTCAGGACGCTGCGATGTGCCGGTTGTGCCGGCTCCTCAAGCTCGCTGGTCCTGATCGACGCACGGGACGACGAAACGGGATCGTCCAAACCGCACGGGACATCTATGATCTTGATCAGTTTCTGATTCGGGGGAGTTCTCGATGTCCCGCTCATTCTGGCTTTCCGGGGCCGGCCTGGCCCTTCTCACTTCTACTGCCGCGGTCGGTGTGCTCGCCGGGCCCGCGCAGGCGGCCACCACGGGCGTCGCGTCGGTCAGCGGCACCAAGGTGGTCTTCACCGCGGGTTCCAGCAAGACGAACAAGGTCGTGATCACCCGCTCCGGGCGGACCGTCACGATCGACGACGTGGTGGCCCTCAAGCCTGGCAAGGGCTGCAAGAAGGTCGACACGACGAAGGTTCGCTGCACGACCAGCCGGACGCCGACCCGGGTCAGCGTCTCGCTGGGCGCCCGGAACGACTCCGTTACCAACAAGTCTGACCTGCCGCTGTCCGCGAGCGGTGGTGACGGCAACGACAAGCTCTATGGCGGTCCGCGCGCCGATTCGCTGTCCGGCGGTGAAGGCAACGATGTGATCTGGGCCGGTGCGGGTGGCGATGCGCTGTCCGGCGGGCTCGGCGCCGACCAGCTGCACGGCGGGGCCGGTAACGACTCTCTCGACGGCTCCGAGGGCAACGACCGGCTGTACGGCGACGCCGGTCAGGACGCGATTGACGGCGGGCCGGGCAACGACCGCGAGTACGGCGGGGCGGGCGAGGACCGGCTCTACCAGAACCCCATCCCGTATGCCACCAGCGGAGCCGACCTGGTCAGCGGGGGCAGCGGCGTCGACTTCGTCTCCTACCAGGGCCGGACCCGGGCGATCACCGCGGATCTGGACGGTGCCCAGGGTGATGACGGTCAGGCGGGCGAACACGACACGCTGCTGGCCGACCTCGAGGGGATCGAGGGCGGCGACGGCAACGATCGGCTGACCGGCCACGCCGGGTACGACATGCTGACCGGCGGCCTCGGCAACGACACCCTGCGCGGCCTGGGCGGCAACGACTACCTCGACGGCGGGTACGGCCAGGACCGGCTCGAGGGCGGCGACGGCTACGACACGCTGCTGGGCGACTACGACTCGGCCAGCGCTGTCGCGGACGTCCTGCTCGGCGGCGCCGGCCTGGACACCGTCGACTACTCCGGTTACACCCGGCCGATCACCGTCGACCTGGACGGGGCGTCCCGCGACGACGGCAAGGCCGGTGAGCACGACACGGTCGGCTCGGACGTCGAGATGGTCGTCGGCGGTCAGGGCTCGGATCATCTGACCGGTAACGCGTCCGGCAACCGGCTGTTCGGGGAGAGTGGCAACGACGTGCTCCGCGGTGGCGCCGGCAACGACCTGCTCACCGGCGACGACGGTGACGACACGCTGTATGGCGAGGCCGGCGACGACTGGCTGGACACCGGTGGCAGCCTCTACACGGAGACGGA
>KL571198.1:40281-41572 GCA_000715855.1 Actinoplanes liguriensis | reverse complement strand
TGCCAGCCTCTACACGGAGACGGACCGCCTGGACGGCGGCGACAACGCCACCGACAAGGGGGACAACTGCTACGCGAGCCCGTCCGACATCACGGCGAACTGCGAATACTCCGAGCAGTACTGGCCCGGCCCGGTGCCGGGCGGGATCCGCTGACAGACCCGAAAACGGCCGCCCTGAGGGTTCTCATGGGGCGGCCGTTTTCGTATGTACGAATCAGCTGGCTCGGTTCCCGCTGTGCCCGCCTCATTCAGCGGGGGCAGATCAAGCTCGGAGCAGCCACCGTCTGGCGATTCGCATAGACGAGGAGCTCGTATGGTGCCTACTAGCTAGAAGCTGTAGCGGTTGAGATTCCTGGTGTAGTCGGCGGTTGCCGCGTGATGGCACCGATGTGGCGGAGTTCGGCCGGATAGTGGTGGCTGATTGCCTTGAGCGATTGCGCAGGGTTGTGGGGACGGTCACGGCCATCACTGCGTTGAGCTGGCCTAACGGCCGATCAATGAGTGTGGCGCCGCTGCGATGATCGGCTCATGGAGTCTGCCGAGGTGCATCGGTTCTTCCCGCCGGCTGGTTCGGAGACGCTGGACCTTCTGGCCGGTGCGGTCCGTGCTGGACGAGGTGAGGCGCTCGTCGTCAGTGGTGAGGCCGGGATCGGTAAGAGTGCGCTCCTGCAGCGGTCACTGGGCGGCGCGAAGAGCCTTCGGGTGCTGTGGGTCAATGGCGTCGAGTTCGAGATGGAATTCGCGTTCGGTGCTCTTGAGCAGCTGTGCCGGCCGGTGCAGGACCAGATCGACAGGCTGACCGCCCGCCACCAGAACGCCTTGAATACGGCTTTCGGCTGGCAGCAGGAAGGTCAGGCCGACAAGTTCGCTGTGGCCTCCGCCTTCCTCGAGCTGTTGTCCACCGTCGCCGAAGGCGAGCCGGTCATCTGTGTGGTGGATGACGCGCAGTGGCTTGACCGCGCCTCGGCACAAGCGTTGGCGTTCGCGGCCCGGCGTATCGATGCGGATTCTGTCGGCATCGTCTTCGCCGTTCGTGACCCTCTTGCCGTGCCGGAGGTCAAGGGCTTGCCGCAGTTGGTCCTGACCGGGCTCGACGACCGGCTGGCACGGCAGTTGCTGGCGGCGACGCTACCCGTGCCCTTGGACGAGCGGGTGCGCGAACGCATTCTGCGGGAGGCTCGGGGGAACCCGCTGGCCCTGCTGGAACTGCCTACCCGGTTGGGGCCGAGCGGGCTTGCTGGTGGCTTCGGCCTGCCCACGCCCACCTCTGCGCCCAATCGGATCGAGCACC
>KL571198.1:39583-40053 GCA_000715855.1 Actinoplanes liguriensis | reverse complement strand
CCCCGCCGCCGCGAGGATGCTTCTGCTGGTGGCCGCGGCCGAACCGCTCGGCGACGTCAATCTGCTGTGGCGCGCGGCCGATCGTCTCGGCATCGGGACGGATGCGGCTGAGCAGGCCGAGGCCGACGGGTTGATCGAGATCGGTAGTCATGTCCGGTTCCGGCATCCGCTGGTTCGTTCGGCGGTGTATCGGTCCGCGACACCACCGGAGAGGCGGCGCGCGCATGACGCGCTGGCCGAGGCGACCGATCCGGCTGTCGATCCGGATCGTCGGGCTTGGCACGTCGCCCAGGCCGCGGCGCGACCGGACGAGCGGGTGGCGACGGGGCTGCTGCACTCGGCGGAACGGGCACGGCAGCGTGGTGGGGCGGCCGCGGAGGCGGCCTTTCTCGAACAGGCGGCGAACCTCACCCCTGATCCTGGGCAGCGGGCGCGACGCACTCTGCAAGCGGCGCGGGCCAAGCTCGATG
>KL571198.1:35174-39418 GCA_000715855.1 Actinoplanes liguriensis | reverse complement strand
ATGTGTATAAGAGACAGAGGCCGGCTCGTTGGAGAAGCCGTTGCGGGTGCAGGCTGTCCTGCTGCGCGCCCAGGCGGCTTTCTTCCAAAAGGGTGCCGCCGAGGCGGTCGGCCATCTGCTGCATGCCGCGGAGTGCGACCCGGCGCGGGCCCGGCTGCATCTGCTGGACGCGCTGCAGGCCGCGATGGTGGTCAGCCGGACTGCGCCCGGAACGCAGCAGGCCCTGGCCGCGGCACGGATGGCGCCACCGGCACCGGCTGATCCGTCGCGCGCTGATCAGCTTCTGGACGCGTTGGTCGGCTACCTGGACGGGGATCTGAGCGTCGTGCCGGGGCTCAAGGAGATTCTCGCGGAGGTCACGAACCCGCTCTGGGCTCGGCGTCTGTCGATGGGAGCGCTGCTGGCGGTCGAATTGTGGGACTTCGCTCTGGAGGAGCGGCTCGCCCGGCACTCGGAAGCCGCCGCCCGCGCCGATGGTTCGCTGGTGATCCTGCCGGTCAGCCTGTGGATGCTGGCGATGGGCGCGGCGGTGCGGGGAGATCTGCCCGCGGCGGTCAGCCTGCTCAGCGAGGCCGACGACATCGCCTCGATCACCGGGGCACCGGTGCACTGGTACGCCCATTTGCAGGTTGCCGCGTTGCGCGGGCACCAGGCCGAGGCGGAGGCTCTGATCGCCCGGGTGGTGGACGAGGCCGACGAACGGGCGAAGGGCCTGCTGACCTCGATCGCGCACTACTCCGCCGCGGTGCTGGCGAACGGGCTCGGCGAGCATCGGCGAGCGTTGGAGGCCGCGCATCTGGCGCTGCGTGACGGTGACATCGGGATGACCTCCCTGGGCCTGCCGGAGTTGATCGAGGCTGCGGTGCGCTGCGGCGACTGGTCGAGCGCGGAGCAGGCGTACCAGCGTCTGCACGAGCATGCCGGTGCCGCTGGGACGGATTGGGCTCTGGGTGTGCGTGCCCTGATGGCGGCTCTGCTGGCCGCCGAGCCCGACGAGCTGTTCCGCGAGGCGGTGGCCCGGCTCGGGACCAGTGGCACCCGGGTGTGGCTGGCCCGGGCGCACCTCAACCACGGGATCTGGCTGCGTCGGGAGGGCCGGCGCCGGGATGCTCGGGAAGCGCTGCGTGCGGCGCATGAGATCTTCATCGAGGTGGGTGCGGACGCGTTCGCCGGACGTGCTCGCCTGGAATTGGCGGCCTCCGGGGAGCGCGCCAGAACGCCGGCGCAGACAGCCGTGGACGCGCTCACCGCTCAGGAACTGAACATCGCCCGGTTGGTGGCCACCGGCGCGACGTCACGCGAAGTCGCGGATCGGCTGTTCCTGAGCCCCCGCACGATCGATGCGCACCTGCGCAGCGTGTTCCGCAAACTGGGGATCACGTCGCGGCGGGAGCTCAGTGGCGCCTTGAGTCATTCGCTCGCCGAGGTGTGAGCCGGACGGCCGGGAATGAGCAACGACCGGCGTACGACTGAGCAGCTGGTGGACACGGTGATGACCGGCCTGAGCCCGATACTTGCGGCGTGTTGTATTCGCGAGGTCCCGAGTCCGCGGTTCTGGAACAGATGCTCGCGCGTGCCCGCGCGGGCGAAGGCGGCCCGTTGGTGGTTCAGGGCCCGGCCGGCATCGGCAAGAGCGCCCTGCTCGACCGCGCTCGCGACCTGGCCCGGGACTTCCGCGTCCTGCGGGCCACCGGCGCGCAGTTCGAGATGGATCTTGCGTTCGCGGGCCTGCATGCGCTGTGTACGCCGTTGCTGGCGCAACTGCCGGGGCTGCCGCAACCGCAGCGCGATGCGTTGGAGACGGCGTTCGGTCTTCGGACCGGAGCCGCGCCGGACCCGTTCCGGATCGGTACGGCAATCCTGACGCTGATGTCGGAAGCCGCCGAGGACGTCCCGGTGTTGTGTGTCGTCGACGACGCGCAGTGGCTGGATCGCGCGTCGGCGCAGGCGCTGGCGTTCGCCGCGCGGCGGATGGGCAACGAACGTATCGCCATGCTTTTCGGTGTCCGCGACCCGCTGGCGCCGGCCGAGCTGACCACGCTGCCGGTTCTTCAGGTGTCTGCCCTGCCCGACCACGGCGCTCGCGAGTTGTTGCTGTCGCTGCTGCACACCCGCCTCGACGAGCAGGTCGTCCATCGCATCATCGCCGAGGCCCGGGGTAATCCGCTCGCGTTGCGCGAGTTCGCGGTGGCGGCGCGCAAAGGGCAACTGGCCGGCGGCTTCGCCGTCGCGCACGGCGGGCAGGCGGTCGACGCGATCTTCCGCGGTCGCATCGATGCGCTGCCGGCCGACGCCCGGCTCCTGTTGCTGCTGGCCGCCGCGGAGCCGCTGGGGGACTCGGCACTGTTGTGGCAGGCCGCAGCTCGGCTTGGTCTCGACCCCCTTGCGGCCGAGCCGGCCGAAGCGGCCGGGCTGCTGGAGATCGGAGCACGGATCCGGTTCGCGCATCCGCTGGTCCGGTCGGCGGTGTATCAGCCGGCGCCTCCCGACCAGCGGCGCCGGGTCCACGAGGCGCTGGCCGCGGTCACCGACGCGACCGTCGACCCGGACCGTCATGCGTGGCATCGCTCGCAAGCCGTTCCGGGTCCGGACGAGGATGTCTCGGCCGAGCTCGTCGCCTGCGCCGGCCGGGCTCGTGACCGTGGCGGGATGTCGGCGACGGCCGCGTTCCTGGAGCGTGCCGCCGGACTGACCGCTGATCCGGCGCGCCGCGGCGCGTACCTGGTCGGTGCCGCACAGGCACGCCTGCAGTCCGGCGCTGCCGACGAGGCGCAGCGACTGCTCGACGCTGCCCATGCCGCGCCGATGCCGGCCATGGTGCAAGCCCAGACCGAGACACTGCGGGGAATGATCGCCTGGAGCTCCCGGCGCAGCGGCGACGCACCTGCGTTGCTGCGTGCGGCCGCCCGCCGCCTGGCGCCGCTGGACGCGACCGCATCACGACAGGCTCACCTGGACGCGCTGCTGGCCGGGCTGGCCGCCGGCCTGTCCGGCGCCGGAACGGACGAGGTCGTCCCCGCCTTCCTGTCGGCGCCGCCCGCGACCGAACCGCTCACCGCAGCTGACCGCCTCCTGGACGCGGTGAGCGCGCTGCTGTCCGGGCGCGCTGATCAGGCGGGGCCGGCACTGCTGCACTGCCTGGCCGAAGCCGGAAGCACGGTCTGGGCGGGCCGGCCCGCCCTGGTCTGCCTGGTGGCGCTCGAGGTCTGGGATCTTGATCATTTCGAGGCCATCCTGCGCGCCCAGGTCGCTGACCTGCGCGCCACCGGCTCCCTGGTCATCCTCCCGCAGGCCATGTCCCCGCTGGCCGGCGCCCTTTTGTTGAAGGGACGGGTGACCGAAGCCGAGGCCATGCTGACCGAGAGCGACGCGCTGGCGCTGGCGCTGGGCGTGGCGCCGGTGCCGTACTCGAATTTGTTGCTGGCCGCGATGCGCGGCAATCTCGACCGCGCCGCGGAACTGGTCAGCGCCTCCATTCGTGACGCCACCGACCGCGGCGAGCACATGCTCGTCGTCTACGCCCACTTCGCCAGTTCGATGCTGTTCAACGGCTCCGGTGACTTCTCGTCCGCGTTGCAGTCGGCCCGGCAGGCCGCCACACCACTGCCCTTGAGCCTGGACGGGATGCGGCTGCGGGAACTGGTGGAGGCCGCCGTTCGTGCTGGTGAGCACGCCGAGGCGCGGGACGCGCTGACCGTGCTGCGCGAGAGCACGCGAGCCGCCGGTACGCCGTGGGCCCGCGGTATCGAAGCCGTCTGCACCGCGCTGACCAGCGACGGTCAAATCGCCGAGGATGCCTATCAGGAGGCGCTGGAGCAGTTGCGCGCCGGTGGCGTCCTGTTCCACCTGGCTCGCGCCCAGCTTCTCTACGGCGAATGGTTGCTCGCCGAAGAGCGGTACGTCCCGGCCCGCCAGCACCTGCGCGAGGCCTTCGGGCACCTCTCCGCGATGGGTGCCGAGGCGTTCGCGCGACGAGCACAGCAGCAACTACGTGCGGCCGGAGAACAGATCGGCAGTACCCCGGCACGTCCGGCCGACGTTCTGACTCCTCAGGAGACGCACATCGCCCGTCTGGTCGCGGACGGCGCCACCTCCAAAGAGGTCGCCGCGCAACTCTTCCTCAGCCCTCGCACGGTCGACGCCCACCTGCGCAACATCTTCCGCAAGGTCGGCATCACCTCCCGCCGGCAATTGAGCACTGTGAACCTGCCTGAAGCGGCCTGAGGCCTGTCTCTTATACACAT
>KL571198.1:33630-34972 GCA_000715855.1 Actinoplanes liguriensis | reverse complement strand
GATGTGTATAAGAGACAGCCAATTACCTAGGTGCTGCCTCGGCGGCCATCTACGTAACGATCGCCGACGCGCGGAACCACCGGTGATTGGGAGCGTATCCGCAGCGGGCACACCGGCCGCCCGCCGAAGGAGCGCCCGCCGTGACCAGCAGCTTTGTCCGTCCCGCAACCAGCACCAGATCACCGAGTCGAGCCCTCGCCGCCCTGGCGACGGCGCAGTTCTTGGTCGTGCTGACGACGTCGATCGTCAACGTGGCACTTCCGCAGGTCCGCGACGGACTCGGCCTGTCGGCCGCGTCGCTGTCCTGGGTCGTCAACGCCTATGTCCTGCTCTTCGGCGCCCTGCTGTTGCTGGGCGGGCGCCTCGGGGACGTCTACGGGCTGCGACGCGTCTTCCTGGCGGGCCTCGCCCTGTTCACCGTTTCCACGCTGGCCGCCGGGCTGGCCGGCGACGCGGTCACGCTCATCGGCGCGCGGGCCGGGCAGGGAGTCGGTGCGGCCGCGCTGGCCCCCACGGCGTTGGCGCTGGTCCTGCGGCTGTTCCCGGCCGGTCCCGCACGGGCCGCCGCAATGGGTGTCTGGGGTGCCGTCTCCGGTGCCGGCGGAGCGGCCGGGGTGCTGCTCGGCGGCCTGCTCAGCGGGGCTCTGGGCTGGCGATCGGTATTCCTGGTGACGGTTCCGGTGGCACTGGTCCTGCTGGCGGCCGTCTGGTTCTGGGTCGACAGGGATCGGCCGCGTGGCGGCACGGTCGACGCGTTCGGCGCCGTGACCGTCACGGGTGGGCTGATCGCCGTCATCTACGGCTTGTCGGCCTGGGATGACCTCGCCGGCTGGACGGCCCTCACCGCCGGGGCGGTGCTTCTCGCGAGCTTCGTCGTCCGGCAACTACGGGCAGCCGATCCGCTCGTACCACCGAGGATCTTCACCCTCGGCCGGGTCGGACTGGCGAATGTCCTGATGAGCCTGCTGGGCGCGGTGTGGATCGGCCTGTTCTTCTTCCTGCCGCTGTACCAGCAGCGAACCCTCGGCTACAGCCCGATCCGGGCCGGCGTGACGCAGCTGCCCCTGGCCCTGAGCATCACCGCCTCATCCTGGATGACCCCGCGCCTCGACCGGCTGCTTCCCCGCCGCGTCGTGCTCACCGCCGGCCTCGCTGCCCTGGTGGCCGGACTGGCCTGGCTGTCCCGCACACCCGCTGACGGCACGTTCCTCGCCGATCTGCTCGGCCCGTCCCTGCTGGCCGGCATCGGCCTCGGAGTGGCGTTCGTGGAACTGACCGGCCTTTCCGCGGCAGGTGTACCGGCCGAGGACAACGGCCTGGCTCTGTCTCTTATACACATCTC
>KL571198.1:32897-33436 GCA_000715855.1 Actinoplanes liguriensis | reverse complement strand
ATCGGCGGCGCCTGCGGCCTGGCCGTCCTGACCGCGGTCGCCGCCGGCGGTGACTACGGCCCCGCCTTCGCCGGCACCGCTGCCCTCGCGGCGGCCGCGGCGCTCCTCGCGCTGCTCCGACTCCACCCCTGACGCACGGCGCCGTCGCCGCTGCGCACTTCAACCCCCTTTCACCGTACGGAGGGAAAGTCATGTCCGAGCTCGCCAAGCCCTACATCAGTGGGCACTACACTCCGGTCACCGACGAGACGTCCGCGGTCGGTCTGACCGTCCGGGGATCGATCCCGCCGGAGCTGGACGGCCGGTACATCCGCAACGGCCACAATCCGAAGCCTGGTGTCGTGCCGACGCACTGGTTCCGCGGCAGCGGCATGCTGCACGGCGTCCGGCTGCGCGGCGGCAAGGCCGAGTGGTACCGCAACCGGTGGGTGCACACCACCGCCCTGGACGAGGGCGCGGAACTGTTCCGGCCGGACGGGTCGATGGACCTGGCCGCCAGCGCCGCCGCCACCCACCTGATCGCTGTCTCTTATACACAT
>KL571198.1:30894-32661 GCA_000715855.1 Actinoplanes liguriensis | reverse complement strand
GAGATGTGTATAAGAGACAGCCCTGCAGGAGGTGAACCTGCCGTGGCAGGTCACGCCGGAGTTGGACACCGTCGGCGTCTTCGACTTCCACGGGGAGCTCAAGACGCCGATGACCGCGCACACCAAGGAAGACCCGATCACCGGGGAACTGCATTTCCTGAGCTACTCGCCGTTCCCGCCGCACCTGATCTACTACACCGCCTCGCCGGACGGGCACATCACCCGCAGCGAGATCATCGAGGGCGCCGGCCCGGCGCTGATGCACGACTTCGCGATCACCGCCGACCACGTGATCTTCTTCGACCTGCCCGTCACGTTCAACCCGGCCGAGCAGTCCGGCATCCCCTACCGGTGGAACGACGACTACCCGCCCCGGATCGGCGTCATGCCGCGTACCGGCCCGGCCGTGGTCCGCTGGTTCGACGTGGAACCCAGCGCGCTACTGCACTCCACCAACGCCTACGTCGACGAACTGGGCCGCATCATCCTCGACGGGCCCCGCTACGACCGCACCTCGTGGGAGTCGACCTGGAAGTGGTGGGTCGGCGCACCCGGCTACTCCACGGTGCCCGGCACCGGGATGACCGCCTACCGGTGGATCCTCGACCCGGCCACCGGCAAGGTCAGCGAGCAGATGACCGACGACCTGGTCACCGAGTTCCCGACCATCGACAACCGCCTGGTCGGACTGCCCAACCAGCACTCCTACGCGCTGGCGTTCCCCGGCAGCGGGCGCAGCGACTGGGCAGTCGTCAAGTACGACCACACGACCGGCACCCGCAAGGTCGCCGAGCTCGGCCGCGACCGGCTGCCCGGCGAGGCCTACTTCGTGCCCGCCGAGGGCGGCACCGCCGACGACCACGGCTACCTGATGTCGGTGGTCAGCGACCTCGGCTCCAACTCCTCCGAGCTGCTGATCCTCGACGCCTCGAACCTCGACACCGTCGCGGCGGTCGAACTGCCGCGACGGGTGCCGGCCGGCATCCACGGCTCGTGGATCCCCGACACCGACCTGCCCGCCTGACAACCGACCAGAAAGAGACAACCGACATGACCATCACCGGCATCGACGAGAGCGCCGCCGTCGTCGTCCGTCACCAGATCCGCATCAACGCCCCGATCAACCAGGTCTGGGCCCTGCACACCGACGTCAACAACTGGACCACCTGGCAGACCGACATCGACACCGCCGTCACCGACGAGCCGCTGCAGCCCGGAGTCACGTTCCACTGGAGCACTGCCGGTCTGCAGGTCGCCTCCACGGTCTACGCCGTCGACGCCCCGCACCGCATCCTCTGGGGCGGCCCCGCGCACGGCATCACCGGCATCCACGAATGGACCTTCACCCCCGACGGCGACGCCACGCTGGTCGCCACCGCCGAGTCCTGGGACGGCGAACCGGTCCGGGCCGACGCCGACAACCTGCGCCAGGCCCTCGACGCCTCCCTCGTCGGCTGGCTCAACCTGCTGCGCAAAGCCGCCGAAAACCCCACCCACTGACAGGAGCAGGCATGTCCACCATTCCTGAGACCGACGGGATCCCGGCGTACGAGGCCGTCGATACCGCACCCCGTACGCATGCCAAGAACAAGAAGCGCAAGACCCGGCGTCGCATCGCCAAGGCACTGGCCTGGGTCTCGGTCGCCCTGACCGCGGTCATGGTGCTCTCCGAGCCCTGGCTGCTGCTGCCCGTGATCACGCTCGTGGTCGCGCTCAGCCTCTGGGACTGATCCCCAACCCCGGACAGGTGCGGCGACCGGCTTCCCC
>KL571198.1:9272-30686 GCA_000715855.1 Actinoplanes liguriensis | reverse complement strand
GCTGGCGGTCTTCGCCGCCGGCAGCGCCATACCGCTGGGCCGGCGTGCTGCCGCCGGCCGTCGCCTGCGATGGCCACTGATCATCACCACCGTGCTGGTCGCCGCCCGGGTCGCCACGGCGATCACGCTGTGGTCCGACAGCTGGTACCTGGTCAGCGACCGCATCCTCGTCGGTCTGCCCACCGCCGCCCTGCCCTTGATCGCCGCACTCGCACTGCCCAGCCGGACCGCCGCCGCCCGCGTCGCCGCGCAGACCGCGGCCATCGGCGTCCTCATCTCGGCCTACCTGAGCTGGGTGCCGACCGATCCCCATACACGTACGGTGTCCGTCGCCGTGATCGTCTTCCTGCTGGCCGGCACCGCGGCGGCCGCCGCCGGGCTACTGCGCTGGCGAGCACGTCCGTCCCGCAGCGCGCGGCTGCCCTGGCTCAGCGCGCTGACGGCCATCGGGCTGATCGCCGCCGTCGGCAGCCTCTACTCGCCGGGCCAGGCTCCGGCGGCAGCGGCGGCACACGCCGGCCACGGCACTGACATCAGCACGTTGACCGGTCCTCAGCAAGGTGCGCCTGATGTTCGGTTCACGCTGACCGCCGCGCACGGCACGGTCCGGCTCTCCTCCGGCCGCCAGGTCGACGCGCTGACCTTCAACGGCACCGCGCCCGGCCCGACCCTGCACGTGCGTCAGGGCCGGCTCGTCGAGGTGACCCTGATCAACACCGACATCACCGAGGGCGTCACGCTGCACTGGCACGGCGTCGACGTGCCGAACGCCGAGGACGGTGTACCGGGTCTCACTCAGGACGCGGTCCCGCCCGGAGGACGGTTCGTCTACCGATTCGTACCGACCCGGGCCGGCACCTTCTGGTACCACAGCCATCGCGACTCCCAGGACACCGTGGCGCGAGGGCTTTTCGGCGCGTTCCTGGTCGATCCGGCAACCGGCGCCGTCCCCGCGTCAGACTCCGAGACCGTAGTGTTCGCCCACCAGTGGCCGATCGGGAAGGAGCTCATCGGCGCGCTGGACACCGCCGATACCCCCACCCGGCAACCGGTGGAACCGGCCCGGCCAGTACGGCTGCGGTTGATCAACAGCTCCCAGGACCCGCAACGCATGCAGATCACCGGCACGACGTACCGCGTGATCGCCATCGACGGCAACGCCGTGAACCAACCCGGCCCGCTACCGGACGGCGGCATGCTCCTGCTGGCCGCGGGCGGCCGCTACGACGTCACCTTCGACATGCCCGCCGCGCCGGTGGTGGTCAGCATGCACACCAGCGAGAGCAAGGAAACGCCGACGCGCGCTCTCGTTCCGGCTGGGCACGACGAAGCGCCACTGCCCGCGCCCACCGGCACCGGGCCGACCTTCGACGCCGCCCACTACGGAACACCGGACGCCACACCGGCGGCCGCCCCGGCGAACCGTACCTTCGATCTGGTCCTGGACAACGGGTTCGGTGTCACCGATGGCACTTTGACCTGGGCAAACACGGTCAACGGGCACCTGTGGCCGGCCATCCCGAACCTCACCGTCACGCTCGGCGACACCGTACGGATGCGCATCACCAACCGCGGCATCATCGACCACCCGATGCACCTGCACGGGCACCGCATCCGGGTCCTGTCCCGCAACGGCACCACGGTGGACGGCAGCCCGTGGTGGACCGACACGCTCAACGTCGCCCCCGGCGAGAGCTACGAGATCACCTTCACCGCCGACAACCCCGGCATCTGGATGGACCACTGCCACAACTTCAAGCACGCCGCCGACGGCATGGTCTGGCACCTGTCGTACACCGGCATCGCCGCGCCCGCCCACTCCTCGCACACCGGCGAATAGAACCGACGGAAGGAAGCCGATGAGCATCAGCGACCTCGAGGGCTGGACCGATTTCGCGCTGGCGCAGGCCGGGGCCGCAGCGGTCCTCACCGGTCTGGTCTTCGTTGCGGTCACCACGAACATCAGCAAGATCTTGAGCCATCACGAA
This sequence comes from Actinoplanes liguriensis, assembly GCA_000715855.1. Taxonomy (GTDB): domain Bacteria; phylum Actinomycetota; class Actinomycetes; order Mycobacteriales; family Micromonosporaceae; genus Actinoplanes; species Actinoplanes liguriensis. Next base: position 28,698 of record KL571198.1, on the reverse strand, counting down.
CTGCCCGGCCGCGCGGGGGAAACCGTCGTCATCTACGCCGGTGTGCTCTGCCAATCCCTGCTGTTGCTGATTCCGGAGCAGAGCATCCGCGAAGTCGGCGCCGAACTGCTCGCCGCCGCCGGCGCCACCCTGGCCATCCTGCTCGCGATCTTCATTCCCACGCTCGGCCGGCCCAGCCGCCAACCTCGCTCCTGGCAGATCACCCGCCTGGCCTTCATCGTGGCGACCACGACGCCGAGCATTCTGGCCGGCACCGCGCTGCTCGGCCTGACCTTCGGCGACCTGCGCTGGTACGCGTTCGGCACGATCGCCGCGCTTTTCGCCGCCACGGCCAACGCCTGGGTGTTACTCGTCGAGATCATCCGGGACGAGCGCTACACCCCGGCCGGCGCCCACCCGGTGACAGCAGCACTGCAGACCCGCGTACCACCCTTGTTGTCCTCCGTCTCACCCCGGCAACTGCTACGGACCAGCGTCGATCACCTCGGGCACCACGCCGCCCGCCGGCTGCGGAAGTGGATCCGGTGAGAACATGTCCGGACAGCTCACCGCGATCGTGGAGATCACCCGCACGCTGCTGGACATCGCCGGAGTAGCGGCCGTCGCCGTCGGCTTCGCCGGGGCGACACTGGTCTTCACCTGGCGCATCACCCGCAAGCAGGCCGGCGCGTACCCGGCCTACCGGCGCGCCGTCGGGCAAGCGGTACTGCTCGGCCTCGAGATCCTGGTGGCCGCCGACATCATCGGCACCGTCGTCATCGCACCCACCCCGCGCAACGTCGGAGTGCTGGCCGCCGTTGTGCTCGTACGGACCTTCCTCAGCCTCTCGCTGCAGGTCGAGCTGCAACACCGCTGGCCCTGGCAGCCGGGCAACGGTCCGGACCCGGCGAAAGCTGGACAACCAATGGTCAGCCAGTGAGCAAGCGTCGCTCCTACGCTGCGCGAGCCGCTGTCCCCCAACCACTCGGAGGTACTCCTACATGCGACGCTGGACCAGAGCACTCGCCGTTGCCGCGACCGCGGTTACGACAGTCCTCGGCACCGGGACGCTCGCCCAGGCCGCGCAGAAGCCGAACTACTACGCGCTCGGCGACTCGTACGCCGCCGGGGTGGGCGCCGGGAACTTTCTCGACACCACCTGCTACCGCACCGACGCCTCGTACTCACACTTCTGGCTGACCGCCAAGGGCCGCTCGGCCTTCGGCTCGGTCGCCAACCGGGCGTGCAGCGGGGCCACCACCGCGACGGTGAAGAGCACCCAGCTCGGCGACCTGGACGCGGGCACCGGCTGGATCACGCTGACCGTCGGCGGCAACGACGTCGGGTTCACCCCCTCACTGACCACCTGCGTGATCAGCTCGGATGCGGCCTGCACGACAGCCGTACAGGCCTCTGTCGGCAAGGCCAACTCAGCGCTGCCCGCCGCACTGGCCTCGCTGTTCACCGCGATCCGGGCCAAAGCTCCGAACGCCAAGGTGTACGTGGTCGGCTATCCGCATCTGCTGGCCCCGGCCACCTCGGGTACGACCTGCGGCACGCTGACCCCAGCGAAACGCGCCGTCATCAACCACGCCGCCGACGTGCTCGACGACGTGACCCGCAATGCCACCACCGGCCGCAGCGGTTTCACCTTCGTCGACCCACGAAATCGCTTCGCCGGGCACGAGGCCTGCACCTCGGCGCCGTGGATGCAAGGCGTCCGGCTGGACGAAACGATCAAGACGCTGCACCCGAACATCTCCGGCCACAAGCAGTACGCGGACCTGCTGCTCTCGGTCACCGGGTGAGGAGGCGGCCGTCACCGGGGCGTGGACTTTCCACGCCCCGGTGCACGACCGCTCGTACGATGCCCCGCATGACCCTGGCGGAGCGTCTGCGCTGGGCCCGTGAACGTACCTTCGTCGGCCGGGCCACTGAACTCGCCCATTTCCGCGCCACGCTTCGCGGCGGCCCCGAAGCTCCGGCCGTGATCTACCTGCACGGTCCCGGAGGGGTCGGCAAGTCGACCCTGCTACGCCGATTCGCCGACGAGGCCCGCGACACCGGCAGGCCGGTCATCGAGGTCAACGGGCGCCTCATCGATCCGTCACCGCAGGGCTTCACCACCGAGATCGGCACCGCCGTGGCGCCCGCCACGGTGCTCATCATCGACGCCTTCGAGCACTGCCAGGGCCTGGAGGACTGGCTGCGCGAGAGCTTCCTGCCGGCCCTGCCACACGACGCCGTCACGGTGATCGCCGGACGGGAAGCGCCCAGCGTAGCGTGGCTCGCCGACCTCGCCTGGCAGGAAGCGATGAGCACCCGGCGACTCGGCGAGCTCACCCGGGCCGAGGCGCGGGAACTGCTGACCTCGCGCGGCCTGACGCCGGCCGCACAGGAACGGGTACTCGACTTCGCCGGCACCCACCCCCTCGCGCTCAACCTCGCCGCCGCGGTCGCCTCCGACGGCACCTGGGAACCGACCCCCGACCTTCTGGCCGCTCTGCTCACCCGACTGGTCGGAGACGTGCCGAGCGCCGCGCACCGGCTCGCCCTCGAAGTGGCCGCGCACGCCATGACCACCACCGAAGGACTGCTACGAGCCATCGCCGGCCCCGAGCGGGCCGGCGAGCTGTTCGACTGGCTGCGCCGACTGCCGGTGGCCGACTGGGGACGACAAGGCCTCTACCTGCACGAGTTGGCCGGCGACACGATCGACGCCGACCTGCGCTGGCGTGACCCGGACGGCTACGCGCGCATGCACACCCAGGTCGGGCACCACCTGCTCGAACAAGCCCGCACTGCCGCCGACGCCGACGCGATGGTCGCCATTCGCGAACTGAGCTACCTCAAGCGGTACGGCTCCATGGGCGAGTTCTTCCAGATGCGCCGCGAAGGCGATTTCCACGAGGACGTGCTGCGCCCGGGCGACGAGAACACCTTGATCGCGTTCGCCGCCGATACCGAAGGACCCGAGTCCGCCGCGATCGTGGCCCACTGGCTGCGCCGTCAGCCGAGCGCCTTCTGGGTCTACCGCGATACACGCACCGGCAAAGCCGCAGGCTTCCTCTGCTCACTGCGTCTCACCGAACCACCCGCGGACGATCCCGTCGCCGAAGCTGCCTGGGCGTACGCGCACCGCACCAGCCCACTGGGGCCCGGTGAACACCTCCGACTGGCCCGATACTGCCTGTATCCACCCGCGTACTACCAGATCTCCGCAGCGCTACACCTCATGCAGCTGCGTATCTGCGCCGACTGGATCCGGCAACCCGGCCTCGCATGGTCGTTCATCATCAGCCCGTATCCGGACGTGTGGGCGCCGCTGATGGAGCACCTCGGCCATCACCAGACCGTGGAGACACTGCCGTACAGCCTGTTCTCCTGCGATTGGCGCACCACGCCGCTGTCGATCTGGTTCGACCGCACACAGCCCGGACCACTCACCGAGGAAGCGTCAGCCGTTCCCGAGCAGACGCTCAGCCGTTCCGACTTCGATCAGGCCGTTCGCGAGGCGCTACGCGACGTGCACCGCCCCGACGCACTCGCGGGCAACTCTCTGCGGCATACCCGCATGGTCGACGGGGATCCCGCCGAGGCCCTCCCGGAATTGATCACTGACGCGGTCGACGCGCTACGGGACGACCCACGTGAAGCGAAGCTGCACGCCGTCCTCGCCACCACGTACTTTCATCGAGTGCCGACCCAGACGGCGGCCGCTCAGCGACTGGGACTGCCGTTCAGCACCTATCGCCGATACCTGGACCGGGCTCAACAGCGTGTCAGCGAACTGCTGTGGCTGCGGGAAACCCGGGCTCGTCAAAGCTGAATGCGGGTCGACCCGAGCCCGAGGGGTCGAGGGTGACAAGATTTTGCAGGTTTTTGGAGCGGGCGGTGAAGACGAGCATCCGCTGTCTTCGGTCGTGGCTGAAGATGACCTCGCAGTCCAGGTCCACCCTGCCCGCTCTGGGGTGTAGCAGCGACGTCGTCTCCTGTCGGCAGAGCCGTACCTCATGGTTGTCCCACAGCCCGCGGAACTCGGCGCTTTCGGCCAGTAGCGTCGCGATCATCTGTTCTGCCTCGGCGGGGTCGGGCTCAAGGTCCGCTGCCGCCCGAACGGCAGCGGCGTAGGTCGCGCTCTGCGCGGGGTAGATGTCCGCGGGGTAGATGTCGCGTTCCTGCGGCATCATGAACCACCGGAAGTAGCCGCTGCGGTTCACCTCGGCGTTCCGGAGGGCGCCGATCGCAGCCGCATCGCCCGGATCCACGGCTTCCGGACCTGGGAGATGATGCTGCACGTCAACGCGATGCCACCCGCGTTCGCGTGGGCCTTCGCGAACCCTTGGAGCTTGACCGCCCGGGCCTTCCGGAACCCCCGGGTTCTCGGCGTGCCCGAGAACATGAACCGGCCCGACGTGCAGGCCGCAGAGATTCCGGCCGTCAATGCATCGGCCAGGTCCGATCTATCGCGCGGCTCTACGGCGACGCCGCAGCCGGTGGCACCGGGCTCGGGCTCACCGCGTCGACGCTGGACGCGCTGAAGAGCCCGGCGGCGGCGCCGGCCCGGGGACTCGCCGATCAGGTGCTACGGCTGCCCACCCAGTATTCGTTGGGGTATGTGAAGCCGTTTCCCGCGTTCCGTTTCGGATCCGCCTCCGGCACAGCGTTCGGCACGATGGGTCTGGGCGGCTCGTTCGGTTTCGCCGATCCGGACGCCGGCATCGGCTTCGCCTACGCTTCGAACCGGCTCGGCTTCCACCTGTGGGACGATCCGCGTGAGGTGGCGCTGCGCGAGGCGCTGTTCGCCGGCGTGCTCGGCGAGATGCCGCAGCGACCCGACTCCGCGAGGGGCCGGGCGCGTGCCGGCACGCCCCGCTGAACGCTGGATCACGGTCGATCACCATGCCGGGGCGCCACTCGATGGCGAAGTACTGCGCGGCGATCAGCCGATTGCTCACCCACCCGCTCGACGGAGCATTCCTGGACATCGCGCGGTTGCGTCACACGGTTCACCGGGACGGTGTCGAGTTCAGCGCACCGGTCCGCCGGGTCGATTGACAGCGGCGCGTGGTACCGCGGTACCACGGCAGAGGGCACCGCGGTCGGATGGCCGGGAGAGCCGGCGTCCGTAGCGTCGATCTTGCGATCACGGCGGAGACGCCGGCGTCTCGCGGAGCGATGCGGTCCTACCAGGGTCGATGCGTCGCTGCCCACCCGTGTACTCCCTCATGCCGACAGGAAGCAGGACCCGATGAGCACTCCCACTGACGCTCCGAAGAAGTTCCGGCTCAGCCCCGTTCTGACCTGGGGGATTGTCGCCGTCACCGTGCTGATGACGGCCTTCGTGCTGTGGCTCGGCTGGCCGGCGCAGGCCGCCGAACTGCCCGCCGGAACCAGCACGGTGGAGGTCCACCTCATCGACGACGAATTGACGACAGTGGCGCCCACCGGCCAGAAGAGCGGTTGGTTCGGTGGCCTTTCCATGCCGTGTGACTTCGATTCCTGGTACGTCGAGTCAGCGGGTGCCGCGATGTGCGCCACCCTCGATGAACGGTTGGGAACCGTGACAGTCATCAGCACCGGCGAACGGATCGAACTGCCCGCTGACGCGCAGAAGGCGATCACCGGATGGGCCGCTGAAGCGGGTGGCACGCGGCCGCCGACATGGGCGCTCCTGGTGCTCGACGGCGAACCGGTCGGCATCGTCGCCGTCGCCACTCCGGGCAGCGCCATCCCTGCTCACTGAGCCTCACGCCCGGAACACCCGACGTCGTCGACGACCTGCGCGTACGCCCGGCATGCGCCTGCCAGGGACTCTCCGTCCCTGGCAGGCCGGCGCGCTCCATGCCAGCGTTCGACCGTACGACGACGAGAGGATTCCACGTGTTGCCGGAGCCGCCGGTGATCGATACGACCACTTGCCTGCCCCACGAAGAACGGCCCGCCTGAAATGAGTGACACCTTCGGCCGCCTGCTGCGAACTCACCGGCACGCAGCCGGCCTGACGATGGAGCAACTCGCGGAGAGGTCGGGAGTCAGCGCCCGCGCGATCAGCGACATGGAACGCGAGCGCAGCATCGCGCCGCAACGGCGTACGGTCCAGGCGCTGGCCGAGTCGCTGGCCCTGCCCGAGGCGCAACAGCCGGCCTTCCTGGCCGCGGCCAGAGCCGGCCGACATCGTCCTCCGGGCCGCTGCCGCGATCGCCTGACGTCACCGGTGCGGTACCGGCGAGGGGGCGGTACCGCACCAGACCCATCTCCTACCTGATCGAAATGAGTCGTACGGAGGCGCGGTGATGACCAACGCCGCGGCGGGCGACCCGGACGTCAAGGCGCTCGTCAACATCGCCGCGTTCGCGCCCGACAAGGGCGAGAGCGCACTCGGGTTGTCCAACAAGTTCCCCGGCAGCACCCTCGGCGACACGCTCGCGCCGGTGCCGCTCAGCGACGGCACCAACGACCTCTACATTCGGCAGGATCTGTTCCGCCGGCAGTTCGCCGCCGACGTATCCAGGCAGCAGGCGGCGCTGATGGCGGTGACACAGCGGCCCATCCGGGACGTGGCGCTCAGCGAGGGCTCCGGCGAGCCCGCCTGGACGGCGATTCCTTCGTGGTTCCTCATCGCCGGCGCCGACCGCAACATCCCGGTCGAAGCCCAGCGCTGGATGGCCGATCGAGCCGGGTCCCGGGCAACGATCGAGATTCGCAAGGCATCGCACGCCGTCGGCGTGTCGAACCCGGGCCCCGTCATGGACCTGATCGTGCGCGCCGCGAACGCTACGACCTGATCATTCGAGGTGCCCCGACTCGAATGGTGGTCAACGAAGCCTTCGCGCTTTTGAGCTCTCCTGATGGGGAGTCGGATCAGTGCCTAGTTCACGATCGAACGGGTGATTGGCCGGGAAACGGATGCTCTTATTGCTAGCCGTCCGAAACGATCCCACGCATGCATAATCGACGTACGCAACTGCGTAACGTTATCATCGCTTCACTCATCGCATTCTCGGTCGGTTTTGCGGGGTGGATGGCCAACACCGATCTGGAGAGTTCGGCCTCGGCCGCCATCGCCACCGCGGTCGGCCTTCTGGTGGCCGTGGCCTCCTTGGTGATCGCCGTCATCCAGGCCTTTCCCGCCGAGGCGAAGCCGAAGCACCCCGGTGAGCTCGCATGCCGCCTCGCCAAGGACGTCCGGGCGCAGTGGGTGGACGAGGCCGAGGCGCGTTGGCTACGCGACGAGCTGGAGAAGACGCCCGTCCTGCCGATGACGTGGGCGATCACTGATCGGAACGTGGGGGATCACGCCGGTCGGCAACTTCTGGCACCGGGCGGCCGGCTCGACGGGCGTTTCGACGAGGCGGCCGCTTCCCTCGCGGCGGTATACCGCGGCATCGACAGCCAACGCCTGATCATGCTCGGCGAGCCGGGCGCCGGCAAGACAGTCCTCGCCATGTTGCTGACCGTAGGACTCCTGCCAGAGAGCCGATTCCAGGACGGCGCGCCCAACCCCTCCTCGGAGAACCCGGTTCCGGTTCTTCTCTCCGCGTCGTCGTGGGACCCGGTCTCGGAGGCTCTCGACGACTGGATCATCCGGTCGTTGGCGCTCTCCTACTTCGGCGACGAGCCGGAGGCACCTCGGGCGCTGCTCAAGGCAGGGATGCTGGTGCCGATCATCGACGGCCTCGACGAGATCCCGGAGGCGGCACGGCGCAGCGCGGTACACGCCCTCAGTCGCGCGGTGGCCCACGGTCGCCCCCTGGTGGTGACCTGCCGTTCGGTCGAGTACGAGGACACCATCAAGGGCGGCGCCCCGGTCCTGCACCGGGCCCCGGTCATCGAGATCACGCCGGTCACCGCCGCCGACACCATCGACTATCTCCAGGCCGCGAACACCTCCGAGTGTGCCGTTTGGGACAAGGTGTATTCCGAGCTACGCCAGGTCGGTGAGCCTGGACCGCTCGCGGCGGCGTTGTGCACGCCACTGATGATCACCATGGCGAGCACCGTCTACGGCGGGGTCGACGGCGACCCCTCTCCGCTGCTGGACCAGGGCGAGATCACCTGCCGCCATGACGTCGAGGACCATCTGCTCGACCGAGTGGTCGCGGCGGAGTTCCGGGACGAGAGCAGGCGCCCGTGGCAGCCACCGGTCAACCCGTCTCCATGGAACGCCGCGCAGGTGGAAGGCTGGCTGACGTTCCTGGCCGAGTATCTTCACCGGCACCGGGAACGTGACCTCGCCTGGTGGCGGATGAGCGAGCGGCTGCTGCCCCGCTGGGCCACACCGGTCATCGCCTTGCTCGCAGGCGCGATCGTCATGCTGCTGGTCATCGCGTACACCGCCATCGTCGAGGTGTGGTACCCGAGCGAGTTCTTCTCGTCGAAGGACACCGTGATGGAAAGCGCGTTAGTAGGCTTCTACTTCGCCGTCCTCGCCACGCTGATCCTCTACGCGGTACCGGGACGACCTCCGGGACGCTCCCCCACCTCGTTCCGCGGGTCTCTTCCCCGCCTGCGACGTGGATTCACCGTCGGTCTGCTGGTGACGTCGATCCCGGCGACGCCCGTGTTGGTCGGGTGGGCGATCGGACTGACCATATTCCGAGGTTGGACGTTCTCCGGTAGCCGTGACTTCATCACCGGACTGGCCGTGATCGTCGGCAGTGGCGCGCTGCTGAGCCTGGCTATCGCCGCCGACGCCCTCCTCAGCGCGCCGTCCGAGCTCTCCGGAAAGCCGAGCCCCGCGCGTTTTCTTCGCGACGACCGTCGATCGTCCCTGATCGGCGCCGGCGCCGCGGCGGCAGTGGTCGCGGCCGGTGGGGTCCCGATCGTCCTGGCCGCGCTGATTCTGGGCACCAACGGCGGCACCGCTCTCCTGCGGTGGCTCTCCGGGGCGCCCGAGCCCGACGGCCGCCCTCCGTCCGTCGTCGGCTCGGACTTCTTCACCGCACCGCAGATCGTCCAATGGTGCGGCTTCGGCGTCCTTTTTCCCGGCTTGGTGATCGGACTGCTCGTGCTCCTGACGCATGCCTGGCCCAGGTACGTCGCGGTACGCGCCGTGCTCACGCTTCGCCGCCAGCTCCCGTGGAATCTCCCGCGATTCCTGGCCTACGCCCGCACCCGGGGCGTACTGCGGGAGGTCGGCGGTATGCACCAGTTCCGCCACGTCCGGCTGCAGGAACGACTCGCCGGCCGCCCGGCCGAGCCCGCCCCCGTCACCGCACTCGCCCGGCGTCGCCGGCTTCATGTCATCGCCGCCGTGGGCACGGCCGTACTCGCGATCGGCGCCACCGTCGCCGTGCTCCAACAGCCGGCATCCGCGCGGTCCATTGCCTTCGACCTGTCACCGGTCTCGACGAAAGGCAACGTCTCAGCGCTGAACCGAGACGGAACCGTCATGGCGGTCGGCAACGCCAGCACGATCAACGTGTGGGACCTCGATCTCACCGACGCGACGGGGCGGCATCGAGCACCGATCAGCCTTCCTAAACAGTCCCGCAGAATTCACGCTGTGGCGGTGTCACCCGACGGGGAACTGGTCGCGGTCTCGGTGGAGAACAACAACTACTACCGATCCGGCGTTAAAGCACCGGATACCGTCTATCTCCTGACCCGCCAGGGCTCAGTGCACGCGCAGTGGAATTTCCCGTACCCCATCCTCCACCTCTCCTTCGGGACCAGCCCGTCCCGGCTCGCGGGCGTCAGCGTCGCTGGAGAGATCCAGATCATGATCGACGGGAACAAGAAACCCGAATACCTGCCGGCGACCGGCAACCGCTGCTGTAACCCCGACATCAGGGTGAGCATGATCGACGACTTCAGCGTGGCCCTCGGATTCCCGAAGACCGTCGAGGTGTACGGGAACACCGGGTTACCCCGCCTCACGAGAACCGGGCACACAAAGCCCATCACCGCGATCGGCGTCTCCACCGACGGCAGCGTCATCGTCACCGGGAGCCGGAGCGCCACCCTGCGGTTTCATCCCGTGGGTGCCATGGAGGAGTCGCTGCATGTCACATCCGGCCACCTGAGGTCCATCGGCGCCATCGCGGTGCGAGACCCCGACGCCCGGGTCGTCGTCGCCGCCGACGCCACCGGAGCCGAGTTGTGGAACGTGACGTGACGGTCAGCGTGTACCGGAACTCCAGGCCGCCGAGCACGAGGCCCGCCAGGCCGAAAAGGAACAGGCCGCCCCAGCGTGCCGCAGACGAGGCCGCCGAGAAGCGGCGCGAGGACGAACTGGCTGCGTGATTACCTGGCCGCGCTGCAAACGGCGATCGACCGCCGATGCAAGGACGCCGGCGTTGACAAAGCACAAGCGGCCGAGACGCTGCGCTGGCTGACCTGGGCCCAAGGCCGAGGCTGGCCGCGAGGGCGGCTGGGCGGTCGATTGCACGCGGCTCTGGATCATCGACGGCGGCTACAGATCACACACGCCTGCGCAGCCGGGTGCCGTCGGACCGTGTCCGGTGCGGCGCCGAGGGGGCCAAATCGGGAACCGCCGTCGTGAGCAGAGGGTAACGACGATGCGGGTGCGACTCGTCCTTTAGTGGGATCCGGAATCCATGATCCTCTGTGTAGCCTCGCTGCCAAGATCACTACACGGGGGACGAGTTGGGTAACACGAGCATCTATGCGGCCGCCATCGCCGTACTGACCATCGGCATCGCCGCTCCGGCGCAGGCCGACGCGGTCGAGCAGCCGCTCACCATCAAATCGGTCGGCGACATGGTTGTCGACCGCGTGCACCAGCGGGTCTTCATCAGCGACCCGGACGGCGGCAAGGTCATCGCGACCGATTACAGCGGCAACCAGGTCGGCGAGGCGGCGGTCGGCGACGCGGACCACCTGGCTCTCGCGCCGGACTCATCGCGCCTCTACGCGGCTTCGCTGAGCGGATCGGCGATTTTCGCGCTGGACACCGGCACCCTGGAGCAGACCGCGAAGTACGCCACCGGTGACGTCGAGCCGTACGACGTGGCCGTCGCCGGTGGCCGGATCTGGTTCTCGTACCTCGGCAACCTGGGCACGATCGATCCGTCCACCGAGACGCCTACGGTGCTGCTCGACCGGTACAGCACCCCGCGCGGCGCGGCCGAACTGGCCACCGCCGAGGACCGGCCGGACCGCATCGGCCTGGCCACCCGGGATGAGACGGCGGTCATCGACGTGTCCGGAGATACCGCCACCGAGGTGGCGGCCCAGGACCGGTCCGGCCAGGTCGTCGACGTCGCGATGTCCCCGGACGGCGAGCGGATCGCCACGATCTACAACGCGGACTCCGGAATCGACCTGCGTGACGTCAGTGATCTGGCGACCTCGAAGTTGCTTCAGTTCCCGTACTACGCCAACCGAGCCGCCGCGGTGGACTTCTCGACCGACGGCACGATCGTCGGCGGCGCCGAGGTCGCGGTCGAGCCGAACCTGTTCGTCTTCGCGCCGTCCGGGGAGATGATCAAGGAGATTGAGCCTCCGAACCGCGGGCGTGGGCTGACCCGGGCCGTCGCCTGGGAGCCGAAGAGTGATCGCCTGTTCGCCGTCTCCGCGAACGGCACCGCGTTCAAGTTCAACACCTACACCGACGCGAAGGTGTCGCCGACGACGCTGACCCTCAGCGGCGCGCCGACCGTGGTCCCGGGTGCGCCGGTCACGCTCACCGGAAAGCTGACGTCATCGTTGTCGCTGCCCGGCGGCCGGTCTGTCGAGGTGACCCGGGACGGCACGTCGCTGGTCGCCGCGGAGGTCGGCGCGGACGGGACGTTCTCGATCACCGACACGCCGCCGGGCGAGGGCACGGCGACGTATCGGGTCTCGTACGCGGGCGACGCCTCCCACCTGTCGTCGACGGCGACAGCATCTGTCCAGGTCGCCAAGGCCGTAACGGGGCTGGCCGTGTGGTCCGCTCCGGCGTCGGTTGTCCCGGGCGGGCCGATCGCCGTCGTCGGCCGGCTGACGTCCTGGCCCGGCCTGCCGGCTCCGGTCGTGCTCTCGGTCTCCCGGGACGGCACCTCGCTGGGCACCGTCCCGGTGGACGCGAACAGTGACTGGACCTTCGCCGACACCGCGCCGGCCACCGAGGGCACGCTGAACTACGAGTTCTCGTACCCGGGGGACGCCACCCACCTGCCGATCAGCCGGACCACGTCGGTGCAGGTCTCCCGGACCGCGTCGACCCTGACGCTCGCCGGCCCCACGTCGGCGACCCGGGCCAAGGCGCTCACCCTCACCGGCACGCTGGCCTCGCCGCTGGGTCTGCCCACCGGGTCAACGGTGTCGATCACCCGGGTCGACCTGGAGTCCCCGGCCGGGAAGGTGCTGGGCAGCGCCACCGTCGCCGGGAACGGCACGTTCAGCTGGACCGACACCCCGCCGGCCGGTGGCCCGGTGACCTACCGGGCGGCTTTCGCGGGCGACGCCACGCGGACCCCAGCGTCCGCGGCCGTCTCGGTCGCGGTCTCCCGGACCACGCCGACGTTGTCGATCAACAACAACCGCAAGGTGTACGCGTACGGCCAGACCGTCACCTTCACGGCGTCGATCGGCGCCACCTACAAGAACCGGACCGTGGAGATCTGGGCCGACCCGGCCGGCGCCGATCAGGCTCGGCGCCTGGTCAAGCGCGGCACGGTGAACAGCGCCGGCAAGATCTCGGTGAGCTTCCGGCTCACCCGCAACACGGCGATGTCGGCGGTCTTCGCCGGTGACGCGCGGACCGCGCCGCGAACCATCACCGCGAACGTCAGCACCAAGGTGAGCCTCACGCTGCGGATGGCGAATTACTACAAAACCGCCAAGATCAGCGGTACGACCTACCGCTACTTCAAGAGCAAGAAGAACGCGTACTTCAGTACGTCGATGACGAACGGCACGAACCGGAAGGTCTACCTCGAGGTGGAGCGCTACTACAAGGGCAAGTGGCGCACCTACGACAACGGCTATTTCGACGCGGACGACCAGTTCTACCTGGGCGGCTCGGGTCTGGTCGGCGTCCGGCTCCGCGTCCGAGCCGAGTACGTCTACGGCGACTCGGGTGATCGTCTGAACGCCACCACGACGACGGCGTACCAGTACTTCACCTTCACCAAGTAAGACCGGTCAGCGCGGCGGTCGGGCATGCCATGAAGTGCCCGGCCGCCCTGCGGATCACCTTTCTTGAACGAGCGATCCAGATAGGCTAAGTTCGTCCCATGGCGCGCGTTCGTGAGTTCGACACCGACACCGCCGTGGTGCGCGCGATGGAGCTGTTCTGGGAGCGCGGCTACGAGGCGACCTCCGTCCGGGACCTGACGGAGCATCTGGGAGTCGGGCAGGGTTCGCTGTATGGGGCCTTCGGCAACAAGGAGGGCCTCTACCGGCTCTGCCTGGAGCACTATCGCGACACCCTGGCCGCGACCGCGCTCGCGGATCTGCAGGCGGATGGTGACGCGCGATCGGTGATCCGCGCGATGCTGCTGGAGCGGATCCGGATCGCGGTCATGCACGGCGGGCGGGGGTGCCTGTTCGTCAACGCGGCCGGCGAGCGGCTTCCGGGCAGCGGAGACACTCAGCGCTCGGTGCGGGACGCGCTCAACGTCAGCCAGGATGCCCTGGCTGACGTGCTGCGGGCTGCGGCCGGCCGGGGCGAGATCGCCGATCGGCATGATCCGCGAACCCTTGCGGCATTTCTGGTCACATTCCTCAACGGCCTGCTGGTCTCGGCCAAAGTGACGCCCGACGTCAAGGTGCTGGCCCCTCTCGTGGAGGTCGCTCTGGGTGTCCTCGACTGATTTTTCGCTGCCCAAATTCTGTAACGAACGATCAAGATAGGTGGAGCACATGCTCGGCGCCGACCGCTGGAACCTGATCAGCGAACCCACAACCATGACCGCCCACGAGTTCATCGACCTCACCACGCCGCTGCTGCAGGGCACCATCGAGGCACTGAGCGACGTCGACCGCGACATCCTTGCCGACCAGGTCCGCACCACACTGGCGGTGGGCACCCGGGAGAGCACCATGCCGTTGCGGGCCGAGGTCTCCCGGGCCAACGAGGAACTCCTCAGCCAGGCAGAGACGATCGGACGGGAGATCGCCGACCGGGCGGTCCAGGCCCTCGACCGGCTCCTCGCCGGCCGGACCCGCTTCCCCGCCGGGGCCCTGACAGTCCGCAGCCACTGTTACGGCGAACTGCTCACCCGTCCCGCTGCCGATCTGCTTCTCGGGCGCCGTGGCGGCCCGGTCGCCATCCAGAACTTCAACGAATGGATCCACCAGACCGTGCTGCTGCGCGACGCCCTGCTGCCCTTCGTCAACTGGCGTCAGGTGCCGCTACACGTGACGCCATTGGGGCTGCGGCACACCGAGACGGCACGCGAGCAGCTCTTCGCCAAGGCACTGTTCCGCAAGATCCGGCACACAAGCATCATCGGGTACGCCCGGCAGGTCCTCACCGGCGAGAGCGGTGCCGAGGGCTACGGCTTCGATTATGACCACGCGACAGTGCTGCCCGCTGTCACCATCGGATCGCCGCACACCGCGCCGCGCTACCTGCTCGCCTGGCAACCAGCTCCGGACGCCCTCGAGACGGCTACCTACGTCAGTGAGCTGACCGACTACTACGCGGCACCGCGGACGGACCTGAGTGCCCTCACTCCCGGACTTCCGGCACGGGACCCGGCCCGCATCGTGCACGGTCCGGCCCTGGACGGACGTACGTCGGCCCGGATCGAGTCCGCCGGATGGTCGGTCGACCTCGGTCAGGCTCTCCGCGGTCATCGATACGCCCGCACGAGCTCCGACCTGGCCGGTGCGCCGTCGGTGGACGCCCCGTCCGCGCTGGCAGCCTCGGGCCTGATCCGCGGAAGCGGCTCCATCGGCATCACGGGCCTGGACGAACTCTCCACCCTGGCGGTGCTCGGACGTACGTACCCGGAAAAGGTGACCCTGCACCCGGACGCTGTCGCGATCGACAACGCCGGCCACTGACGGCAACGACCGGCTGATCGCCGCCTCGGCAACGACACGGTCGGCTCGGACGTCGAGATGATCGTCGGTCCGCCGCGCCGCCGGCACGTGTGGCCCGGCTCTCGCCGCTGGCGGGAACCAGGCCACACGCGGTTCAGTTCAGCTGCGGTGCCAGGTACGCACCGACGTGGTGGTCACGTTGCCGGCACGGTCGTACACCCGTAGTTGCACCTTGATTGTCTTGCCGTATTTCTTGGTGTTGATCGAGAACTTGTAGGCCGCCGTGGTGTCCGTTGCGACGACCTTGCCGTTGACCAGCAGCTGGACCCGGGCGACACCGTTCTTGTCGCTGGCCGTCGCGGTCATCTTGACGGTTCCCTTGACCTTCGCCTTGTTCTTCGGCGCGTTGCCGAACGTGGCCTTGGCCTTGGTGTTGTCCACGATCACTCGACTGCTGACCGAGGCCGGGTTGCCGAGTTTGTCGTAGACGGCGAGGCTCAGCAGGATCGGCCCGTCCCTGTGCAGGGTCAGGTATTCCGAATAGGAGAGCGGGGACGACTGCCACCGGGAGCTGAAGTCGGCCGACTCGGGCAGGACGATGTCGTGCTGGTCGATCGCGGTTTTGGTCACGACGAGCTGTTTGCCGCGCACCAGCGTGCCGGATCGCGGCGAGATCTTCAGGACCGGTCCGGCGTTGTCGATGTTCAACCGGAACGCTTTGGTGGTGGTGAGACCCAGCCGGTTGGTTACGCGGACCTCAAGGTTCGCGAAGGTCTTTCCGGGGGTCGCGTCGTGCCAGTCGAAGCGGGCGTACTGCGTGGTGGCGCTGCCCTGGAGAACGCCGTCGGCCCACAGCTCGGTGTGATCGATGCCGACCTTGTCCGTGGAGGTCACGCTGATGGTGCCGTCGGTGCCGATCCAGCCTTTGCCCTGGTCCAGTTGGCTGGACCAGGCCAGCCTGTTGCCGAATTGGTCGAAGTCATACTCGTGGAAGGCGTACACCGATGAGATCACCGGGGCTTCGTCGGAGACGACATAGTTCGAGCAGTAGGTCGTGGTGTTGCCGCCCGGTTCGCTGAGCCGGAAGCACGGCGGGCCGCCGGCGGTGGAGGCGTCCCAGGTGAAGGTCCAGGGAGCGGCCGTGAGCGTGGTGAGGACGGTGCCGCCGGGCCCGTCCAGCATCTCGATCTCGGTGGCTTCCGGCGATACGTCGCTCAGCGTGGCCGTCATGGGCCCGCTGCGCATCGCTGTTCCCGCCTTCGGCGTGAGCGTGCCGGACAAGGCCACCGAGACGACGTGCACCCGGGTGGTCTGCTGAGCAGGGTTGCCCGCCGTGTCGAGGGCGCGAACCACCACGTCGACGTCGGTGCCGTTGAACACCACCGGAATGGTGAGCGGGCAGTCGATGCCCTGGGTCGCATCGATCGTGCAGCGGGCGCCGGTGCTGGTCGTGCCGATCCGGACGATGACGCTCCGGAGCGCGACATCGTCGGTGACCACGGGGTGCAGGACCGACTGTCGCAGAACGGTCTGGCCCTCGGTCAGCCCGGTGCTGGAGATGACGGGCGCGGTGGTGTCGGGCGGGATGGTGTCGTCGGCCAGGGCTGGTGTGGCGCCGGCGAGGACGAGGGAGAGGGCCGCGGTCGCCGAGACGCTGAGGCGCCGGGCGATCCGCGATGGTGCGTGCATCGATCCTCCAAGATCACGACGTGGCGCGGGATCGTACCAAGCAGCCGGGTTCGGCTGCAGCAGTGCGGAGAAGGATGAACCGGTTCGTCAACCCGGTACCGGTAAGCGGCTATCGCCGTAGAGCCTCGACCGGCTCGATCCGCGCGGCACGCTGAGCCGGGTAGACGCCCGCGAGAAGCCCGATCAACGCGCCGGCAACCGGAGCGGGTGCTACCGCCCAGGTCTGCAAGAGGGGAGTCCATCCCTGGACGAGAGCAGCGATGACCACGACGGTGATGCCGGCGGCTGCCCCGATCATGCCGCCCAGCAGGCCCAGGACCGTCGATTCGGTAAGGAACTGTGCGGCGATGTGTCGTGGACGAGCGCCGAGCGCACGGCGCAGTCCGATCTCATGGGTCCGTTCGAGCACGGCGACGAGGGTGGTGTTGGCGATGCCGATCGCCCCGATGATCAGTGAGATCGAGGCGAGCGTCAGAAACAGAACGTCGAGGTCGCCGCCGATCTTGGAACGCAGCGCCTTGGGATCGGGCGCCGCCGTCACCTTGAAGAGGTCGGGGGCGTCGGGACGTAGGGCCAGAGACACCTGGTCGGCGACCACGGATGCGGCTCCGAGCCGGGTTTCCAGCAGCATCTGGGCCCGTTGCTCGGTGGGCGGACCGTAGAGGTCGTACGCGGTCGACGCCGGGATGATGACGCCGAAGAGCATGTCAGGCATGCGGCCGGTGTCGTCGATGATGCCGATCACGGTGAACGGTGTTCCGTCGATGAACACCGCCGGATTGCCATCGAGCCGATAGATACCCAGGTTCGACGCGGCGACGGAGCCCAGGACCGCAACCTTCTCGTGCCGGTCGGCATGGAAAGTGTCGAAGGTACGGCCGAGCCGGAGGACCGGGCGCGCGGCCTCGACCGTGGAGGGGTCCATCGCGAGGATCTGGAGCTCGCCGCCGTGGCTGCTGATACCCGGCGCGCTGCTCACGGCGGGGTGATCCAAGGGGACAGGCCACCAGCGGCCGCCATGCACGACGCCGTTGATGGATTCCACTCGGCTGGCGGCGTTGGCGGGGAACGACATGGTCGGGTCGTTGGCGCCTGCGACACCGACATCCGCAACTGTCACTTCGGTCGCCGCTAGCTCGGTGAATCGTTTGTCGATCTGGCCACCCGCTGTTGCGGTGAGCCCCAGGACCGCAACGAACGATCCCACGCCCAACATGGTTCCGAGCATGGTGAGTGCCGATCGCATCGGTCGCTGCAGCAAGCCGGCGACGGACTCTTCGATGACGTCGCCGAGGCGGAAGCGGGAGGGTGCGATCAGCACAATGCACCATCTCGAATCGTCACCAGCCGCTTGGCCCTGCTCGCCACCGTGGAGTCGTGCGTGATGACCATCAACGTCATCCCATCACGGTGAAGCTGATCGAGGAGCGTCAGCACCGAAGCGGCATTGTCGCTGTCCAGGTTGCCGGTCGGCTCGTCGCACAGCAGGAGGCTCGGTCGGTGAAGGATGGCTCTCGCGATGGCGACCCGTTGGCGTTCACCACCGGAAAGCATGTTCGTCAGCGCGTGGGCGCGATGTGCCAGGCCAACACGCGCCAAGGCTTCGTGAGCTGTGGAGATCCGTACCTTCTTCGGGACGCCCGCGTAAAGGGTCGCCAGCGCGACATTTTCGGTGGCGGTGCGGTAGGGCATGAGGTGGAAGGCTTGGAATACGAAGCCGATGCGCTGACCGCGCAGCGCTGTACGGTCGCGTTCGCTGAGCGTCGAGACGTCCACTCCATCGAGCAGGTAGGTGCCGTGGGTGGGCCTGTCCAGCAGACCGACAACATTGAGGAACGTCGACTTGCCGGAGCCGGAGGGGCCGACGACCGCGAGGTAGTCGCCTTGCCGCACGTCAAGATCCACATCACGCAGCGCTGACACCGGAGGCGGTCCGGGGTAGGTCAGTCCTACGCCGGCGAGTGTGATGACGGAGTCCATCAGGCCTTGCCCACCACAACTTGGTCGTTCTCCGACAGCGCGCCCGAGATCGGCTCGACCTCGACGTAGCCGTCACCGGACACCCCGACGCGAACCTCGACTCGGGTCGCGGATCCATTCGCGGAGACCACCGATACCGTGGTACGCCCATCAGCCGCGGCGGATACGGCGGACAGGGGTACGACGAGCACCTTCGTCGTCGTCTCGGCAGCGACCACACTTACCCGCACATCCAGGTCGGACCAGGAGCTGTCCAGCTTGCCGGCGACACTGACGACCATCGGGTGGTAGGGCGGCTGCTCGCCCTTGGGATCGGTCACCAGGTCACCGATGGTGCTGACCGTTCCGGTGGCCTCTTCTCCCAGCGACTCGGCGGAAATCTTGACCGTCATGTCGGTTCGCACCAGATCCACCTGATCGGCCCGGATCTTGACGGACACCGCCAGCTTCCCGATGGCCAGCGTGAGGAACGGATCCGCTACCGGGTCGCCGACCTTGGCGGAGACCGCCGAGACCCTGGCTGGGAAGGACGAAACGAACACGTACTCGCTGTGCGGCACCATGGGACCGGTCGTGGCGACGAGGTTCGCGTGGGTGTCGCGAGCACGCTTCAGATGCTTCTCCAGCCGGATCTTCTGCCTCTTCAGCGAGGCGCGCTCGGTGGCGGAGAGGTCCGGCGTTGCCAGTTGAGCGTCCACATCGGTGACGGCATCCACGGCTTCATCCACCGCATCTTCGGAATCGGCGATGGTGGTGGCGTCAGTTCGCCCCCCGGCCTTGTCGGTCTGCGGAACGTCGTATCCGGTATCAGCGTAGAACCGTCGAACGGCGGCTTTGG
>KL571198.1:7087-9071 GCA_000715855.1 Actinoplanes liguriensis | reverse complement strand
GCTTTGGTCGCCGACCCGAAGTAGCCGCTGTCGTCGCCGCCGCGGTAGCTGCCGAGTGTCCGAAGTGCTTTCTGAAGCTGCTCGATGTCGGAGCCGCTGTCACCGGGTTTGAGATCGCGATAACCCGGCAGGGCGCCCGGCAGTACGAACAGCGGCCGTCCGGAGATCGCCGCGAGAACCTGCCCCTTTTTGACGCTGTCACCGGTCTTGACGCGCAGTGCGGTGACGACCTGAGCGTCCGCGCCTTCGACGACCGGAGTGACGTTCACCTGGCCGGCGGCCACAACCGTGCCACGAGTGACGAGCGTGCTGTTGAGGACCCGGCGTTCGACAGGCGCTGTCAGAACCGTCGCCGCCGGAGGTGCCGCCGCCGCTCGCTGCTCCTCGGGCGATCGGATGAAAGCGGACGCGGCGAGGCCCCCGCCGCCGAGCAGTACGGCGAGCAGGGGCACGGTTATGATCAGCCGCTTGTGACGGCGGGGTGCGCCAGCGGTGCTGAGACCGTCACTCATCCGCCGGGCTCTTCGCAGACTTCGACGGGTAGTCGGGCCACGGGGGAGCTGAGGGCGAAGGCGTTTCCCCAGGCCAGGTGCGCGCGATGGCGACGCACTGCCGGAAATCCTTGGTGTATTGCGTGTCGCGGTCGGCGACTACCAGAAGGTCGTGGTCGACCCTGCGATAGCTCGCCAAGCCGTTCTCCATGCATCCGCGGACGAAGTACCAAAAACGGTTACCGTCTTCATCGGCGACGCGGCGGTCGTCCTCCAGGCTCTTGTAGAGGGCCGAGCTCTCGCTCTCGCACTTGGAGTCCGCCTTGTCGAGGCTGCCACCCGCCCCTTGGTTGGCAACGACGTACACCCCGATGACTTCGGTGACGTCGGCCTTTTCCTTGCGAAGACAGGCAGCGTACGCCTTGACGGGCTCACGCTCCTGGGAGACGAGACCGCGTCCGGGCACCGGCACCTCAGGGGCGTCATCGGAACCCGCGGTCGGATCGGCGGTGCAGGCAGCGACGAATACGGCCGCGCTGATCACCGGAAGAAGAGCTGTAGTCAGTCTACGAATCATTTCTGGCCCACCAAAGACGCTGCCACGCGGATTCTTGTGTCAAGTTGCTTTTTGAGCGCGGAAAGACCCTCCTCGTTTTTCTCGACGAGTCGGTTCTGGTAGGCGACTTCTACCGCAACCCAGGTGTTGATCAGGTTGACCTCTTTTTTGCAGCGAACGTCGGTGACCGCGATCTTGATTTCCTGCGGCGTCACCGAAGCCGAGTCGACAATAGGATCATCTTGTACGGCATCCGGATTCTTGTAGTTGAATCCGGAGCGCTTCATGCATTCGCTCCACTTGCTGAACGCTGCCTGTACCCGGCTGTCCGCCTCGGACTGCTTGTACGACTCGACGGCGAGCATCTGGGCGAGGTCCCAATCGACCGAATCCGGATCCGCACCCTCGGAGAGATCACGGTTGGCCTTCCCGCGGCATCCGCCCTCGGGCACGTCTTTGACCGCGACGTCCTTGCCGGCAAGCACTGCGAGAGCCGCTTGGCTCAACTCCGGCTCCTCCGGCCGTGCGTTCGCCGAGAAGGGGGGTCGGTAGCCGTACACGGCCACCTCGGCCTCGTTGGTGACGCCGTACCGCCGTTCGTTGAGGCTCAAGGCGAAAGGCTTCGGCATGGGTGGCGCCTCGACGTCGAAGCCGAACTGCCGCAGACACTTCAGCGACAGGAGCATCCTGCCGTACTCCACGAGCCGCTCCTGCTTCCTGTCCGGCAAATATGAGTCCAGCGGCAGGCTCAGGGAGCGCACGTCGGACACCACCGTCGGCTGCACCTCGGGCTCTGCGGCGGCCTCGGTCGTCGAGTCGCAGCCGCCGGCCAGGACCATGGTCGATATCAGGGCTGCGGTGATCCGCCGTACAGGCCAGTTCATCGAGGTGTTGTTTCCTTTCAGGAACCGAGCCTCCGAAGCGCCGATCGGCGCTT
>KL571198.1:4219-6846 GCA_000715855.1 Actinoplanes liguriensis | reverse complement strand
GCCTCCGAAGCGCCGATCGGCGCTTCGGAGGCTCGACTAGCTAATGCGTCGGATCAGCTCACCAGCGGTGAGGCTCGATCACCAGTAGTGCGAGCTGATGTGGTTGTTCAGAACACCGAGGCTGGCCGACCGGCTGCTGCCCGCGTCAGTCGTGATCTCGGCACCCGCGTAGCTCTTGTTCTCGTAAACCGTGACGTCGTAGAACGACGCCTGGTTGTTCAGCGAGCTGACGGTGTCGTTGATCGTCTTGCTGGCACAGTCCACGTAGTAACGGCCCGAGTAGTTCGAGACGTCACTGCCCCAGTTGTCCTCGCAACCGGCGTAGCCGGTGGCCTCCCATAGGCAGACCTCGCCACCCTCGCAGTTGTCACTGTGGTTGGTGTAGGCATTCGCCGGGCTTGCCAGGCTAACGGCAAAGGCGGCAGCAGAAACGGCCATTGCTGATGCGGTCAGCATGCGCGCGAAATACGGCTTATTGGTCACTGCAGGATCCCCATTTCCCCGACGCAGTGCGCGTCGGTCGATGGCTAGACGCTAGCTGAAAGGTTGCTGAAAGATCAACACCCATCTTGCTGACGGGACCTGGCTCGTCGATGCCTCGCCGTTTCGCGGTTTCTTCGGGCGCAGCTTTTTGACATTTTCTAAAGTCTCGTGATATGGCTGCCGAACCGTTCTCCCCGCATCGGCGGTAGCCGGTTGGCAATTAGGCATTTTTGGGCATGGGTAAGGGTCAGTAACGCCTGAATGTTGGGCATTACTGATCGAGAGGGGAGCCGGCGCCCAGGATGCTGTGGCATGACGCCGCTCCCGGAAAGGGTGCGGTCGCCGCCTGTTCGTGTGCCGAGCCTCGCCGTGACCGTAGCGACGGATCAGCCGCGCCTGCTGGTGCGGCCGAGGGCGGCGTCGGAGCATCGCTGCCGGGAAGTCAGCCGACGGCTGAGCTCCCTGTTGGCTACAGGCATGTCAACCGGCAGGGAGTGGGACACTGCCGGACCTGACGAAGCGCGCACTCCTGACGTTGGTGCAGCGAGCGCGCGCAATTTTGAACTTTGTTTCATCGATCCCCCGTGATCGGCTTGTGGGGATGCTAGCGGAAGTCGGCCGTGTCGCATAGAGCGACACCGACGTGTAGGCGCCGCGCATGCCGGGGTGAGGGCGCGCACTCGGTCCGGAACCAGAGTGGAATCCAGGGCAGGTCCCACGGCGCCGCGTTGTGGATCGAGGTGACACTCGCGCGGTGCTGATGAACGTCCGCGAACCTGCGGGTGGGCACGTCCGGATGAAATGCGTCAAACAGTAGAAAAACCCTCCGAACAGCATCATTACCGTGCGGGGGTGGCTACCAATAGAGATCGAAAAGCCGGTCGAGGGACCGTGGCCCGGCTCGGGCTGCTCGCGCTCACCGCCGTCACCACCACGCTGGCCGCCCAGCAACCCGCGCTCGCGCTGGCTGCTGTCACCACCGGGCCGGCCGGCCAGCAACCCACGCTCGCGCCGGCTGCTGTCACCACCGCGCAGGCCGGCCAGCAACCCGCGCTCGCGCCGGCTGCTGTCACCACCGCGCAGGCCGTCCGGCAATCCACGCTCGCCCTGAAGCCGGAGCTCGTTGCCGCGAGCACCACCATCGAGGCCGCCCGGGCCGTCGTGCCCGGTGCGGACGGCCTGATCACGATGCGTCCGGACGGAAAAGTGTTCGCCACCGTGAGCGACGCGACGGTGTGGCAGTGGAGCACCACGACCGGGCGCCGGGCCGGATCGCCGCTCACCGGTCTCGGCGGGCGCGTCCATGCCATCGAGTTCAGCTCGGACGGCAAGCAACTGGCCGTCGCCGGCGACACCGGGGTGTCGCTGTGGGATGCCGCCACCGGGCAGCGGTCCGGTCCACCGTTGAGCGGCCCGGACGGGGCGGTGCGCGCGGTGGCCTTCAGTGCGGACGGCAAGTTGATGGCCGGCGCCGGGGACGACGGCACGGTCCGGCTGTGGGATCCCGGCACCGGGCGTCTGCTGCACACCCTGACCGGTCACGTCGGTGGGGCGCGATCGGTGGTGTTCAGCCGGGACGGGAAGCGCCTCGCGACCGCCGCCGCCGACACCGTGCGACTGTGGCAGACTGGCACCGGCCGGCCCATCGGCGGGGCGATGATCGTGCGCTCGGGGCCGGTGAACGCGATGAGCATCAGCCCCGACGGACGGCTGCTGGCCGCCGCCGGCAGCAGCAATGTCGTACAGCTCTGGAGCGCGACCACCGGTGAGCCCGCGGGCGAGCCGATCATCAGCAGTTCCGCGCCCGTCTACGCGCTGACGTTCAGCCGGGTCCGGAAGCTCCTCGCCACCTCCTCCGGCGGCAACAACACCGTGCAGCTGTGGAACACGGCGACCCGCCGGCCGACCACCGCGCCGCTCGCCGGGCACACCGGGCCGGTGCGCGCCATGCGGTTCGGTCCGGGCGGGAAGATGCTGGCCACCGGCAGTGACGACGGGACCGTACGGCTGTGGAACACGTTGAGCGGCGATCTCATCGGATCCCCGCTGACCGGGCATACCGGGCCGGTCTGGTCCCTGCGGATCAGCAAGAACGGCAAGCGGCTGATCTCGGCCGGCGCGGACGGCAAGGTCCGGCTCTGGCC
>KL571198.1:3594-3970 GCA_000715855.1 Actinoplanes liguriensis | reverse complement strand
GGCAAGGTCCGGCTCTGGCCGGTCGCCGGCCGCAAGGCAGCCTGATCCGCACACAAATCCGGTCGCCGGCCGCAAGGCAGCCTGATCCGCACACAGACGTAGGCCGCCCCCATCGGATGACGGGGGCGGCCGGAGGTTTCTTATCGCCAGGTGCCCTGCTTGCGGGCCTTGCGGATCAGGAGGTACGCCGCGACGCCGCCGGCCAGCACCGCCCAGATGCTCGCCTCGGGCCCGAAGTCGCCGCCGCTGAAGATGGTCAGGCCGTGCGGGGTGCCGGTGAACAGGCCGCCGACCGTGGTGTCGGAGCCGGATACAGTGGCGCCGAAGATGCCGGACTCGGCGAAGTTCCAACCCAGGTGCTGTCTCTTATACACAT
>KL571198.1:1263-3299 GCA_000715855.1 Actinoplanes liguriensis | reverse complement strand
GCCCTCGATCGCGTGGCCAGCGCTCCCCAGATCGTGGCCTCCGGGTTGATCAGGTGCAGACCGCCGAAGAGCAGGCCGGAGACGATCAGGGCGACCATGCTGCCCCAGCGCTCCTCGACGATGCGGAACAGCACGCCGCGGAAGAGCAGCTCCTCGATGGTGGCGACGCCGAGCATCATGCCGAATGTGCCGATCATGTCCCAGAACGAGCCGCCGCCGTGCAGCCGGTAGGCGTTGCTGATGAACATCAGGGCCAGGGTCGCGCAGAACAGTCCGACGCCGATCAGGGTGCCGCGGATCAGTTGCGGTCGCAGCGTTGCCCGGCTGATCTCCGGCGTCTCCCGCTCTTCGAGCCAGGAAACCAGTTTGGCGTACGCGAACAGGGCCGCCACCATCGTCGCCACGCCGGCGAGGATGCCGGTGACCGGGTTCTTCGCGGCCGTCGTCAGCAGTGGCGTGAAGAGCGACTCGAAGATCGCGAATACGACGAGCAGGAACGCCAGCCGAGCGCCGAGCGGACGCAACCAGCGCGGCGGCCCGGAACGGACGGGCGATGCCGGAGCGGTCTCGTTGCTCATCGTTTCCTCCTCTGTGACCTGCGGGAATGTCCCGCGTCGACAGGAAGAACACTAGGAAGAACCGCGTCCCGGATAGTCACCCTCGGGTAAGCAATCAGGGGTCCCCCGCACGGGGGATGGCCCCGGGGACGATGCCCCGGGGCCGTGCCGGTCAGGACTTGGCGAACTTCTGCGCGGCCGTGCCGTTGCAGTCGTAGATCTGCAGCCGGGTGCCGTTGGCGGTGTTGCCGGACGGCGCGTCGATGCACCGGCCGGACTGCGGGTTGCTGATGCTGCCGTTGCTGTTGGCGACCCAGGTCTGCGCCGCGTTGCCGGTGCAGTTGTGGAGCTGGAGCACGCTGCCGTTGGCGGTGCCGCCGCCCGCGACGTCCAGGCACATGCCGAGCGTGGTCAGCGACTGGCCGGTCCACGCCCAGTGCTGGTCCTTCGCCGCGGCCTGGCAGTCCCAGAGCTGCACGGCGGCGCCGTCACCACCGGTGTCGTCACCGGCCACGTCGACGCACTTGCCGCCGGGGCCGATCACCGTGGTTCCGGTGGTCGTGCCGCCACCGCCACCGCTGCCGCCGGTGAACGGGGAGAGGGTGATCCCGGCGGACGAGGGGTTACTCGAATAGACCAGAGATTCCTGATTTTGTACGTCGTCGAAGGCGAACGCGTACGCCTTCCCGTCCGCCATGTTCGCGTGGATGATCCGCGCGTACTGGTTGGTCGGGTTGCTCTTGTAGAAGTCGGCCGCCGTACCGCCGGGCTGCGTGTCGATGGTCCCCAGCGTGCCCCGGTTCAGGGCCGCGCACAGCGTCCGGGCGATCGGGCCCACGACCAGGTCGTTCGGGGCGGCGAGATTGCCGTCGCAGCCCCAGACGTTGGCGCTGGACGGTTTGTTGAACGTGGCGACCTGCGCCCCGGAGCTGTTCGTGAAGACCATGGTGCTACCCGACGTACGGCCGAAGTATTTGGTGTTGGGTTGGTCGCCGAACGGCACCACGGTGAGCGTCTTGCCGGTGTAGGCGTTCCACGCCGAGGTGATGTAGGAGTCCAGGTACGTGCTGCTGAACAGGCCCGCGCCGGCGGCCTTGCCGGGCGAGAGCACCCGCAGCACGGTCCCGTCCGAGCGCGTCACCACCGTGTTCGCCCAGCCGGACTGCGCCCGGACCTGGTCGATGACGTTCTGGCGGCCGTTGGCGACGACCGCGCCGGTGCTCCTGGTGCCGTCACTGCCGGAGACGGTCACCACGTGCGGGACGGCGAACATGTCCACCTGCGAGCTGTTGAGCCACAGCCCGGAGTCGTTGTAGGTGAACTCGCTCCAGTCGAACAGGATGTCGTGGTTGGGGTCGCCGGAGGCCCACGGCGCCGGCTGGACCAGCCCGTCCGGGGTCAGGAAGAACTTCAGCTTGGTGCCGAGGGACATGTAGAGCCGGCCGGAGAAGTTGCGCGGCACCTGCACGGTGCTGCTGC
>KL571198.1:584-990 GCA_000715855.1 Actinoplanes liguriensis | reverse complement strand
ATGTGTATAAGAGACAGGGTGAGGTTGACGCCGATGACGTACAGGTAGACGGCGTCGCCGCGCCCGGTGGTGTTGGTGACTGTGAACGGCAGCAGGTTGGGGCCGACCGCCTGGGCCGCGGGTGCGGCCACGGCCGCACCGACCGGTATCGCCGCGACGAGCGCGGCGAGCGCGCCCAGCAGCCTGTTTCGGGTGGACATGGGGACTCCTCGGGGGTGGATGCGGAGGATGCCCTGCGACGCGGGGAGCTGTCGAGAGAGCGCTCTCACATCCTCATCAAGGAGTTCGCGCCTGTCAATGTTTCCGCGGTGTGAACAGCTCGCTCGCCCGCGGGGAGATGCGGTCCGTGCGTCAGACTGGACCGGTGACCGAGGTTGCGCGGCGTTCGCGGGCTGTCTCTTATACA
>KL571198.1:0-296 GCA_000715855.1 Actinoplanes liguriensis | reverse complement strand
CCGTTGTTGCGGCGAGCGTGCGCCTGGCTCACCTGCCGGCTGCACGACGAGTTCGACGGCGGCGACCACACCATCGTCGTCGGCGAGGTGACGTCGATGCGGATCGACCCGGAGCGCTCGCCGCTGGTGTTCCACCGGGGCGCGTACCGGGCGGTCCATTGAGGCGAACCTATCGGCATAGGTCAAAATCAGAGGGTGTACGAGCGACTGCCCCCCATCGCGGTGGACGCCGGCCTCGCGGTGATCGCCCTGGTCGCGCAGCTGGCGCCGTTCGTGTTCTGTCTCTTATACACATC
>KL571197.1:57771-62109 GCA_000715855.1 Actinoplanes liguriensis | reverse complement strand
GGTCGCAATGCGTGTGGTTGCTGTCGAACCTCTCGACATCGGCGGTCGTAATGCGTGTGGTTGCTGCCGAACCGACTCGACTCAGGCGTCGCCGCTGGGCGCCGCCGCCGGGGCCGAGGCAGGGGTGGCCGGCTCAGGGGAGGTGCTCGCCGACGGGGTCGGGGTGGCCGGGGTCGGCTCGGTGGTCGCCGGCTTGCGCGGGGTCTCGCCGGTGCCGGAGGGCACGCCCAGCTGGAAGTTCTTCGCCAGCCAGGGCAGCAGTTCCTTGTACGCCGCGATGGTGTCCGGCTGGTTGAAGTCGTGCGACAGCACGATCGCGCCCGGCTTCACGCCCTTCTTCACCGACGAGATCACCCGCTTGATGTGCTCGGCGTCGGTCTCGTTCTCGGTGTGCTCCCAGTCGCGCGGGTCGACCTCCCAGTAGAGCGAGGCCATCCCGACGCCGTGCGCCACCTGCACCAGCTTGTCGTTGAAGTTGCCGCCCGGCGCCCGGAAGAACGAGATGGTCGCGTTCGGCACGGCGGCCCGGATCGCGGCGTTCGTCTTCGCCAGGTCGGCACGGATCTGCGGGCGGGTCTTCTTCGCGATCGACAGATCATGGTTGTACGTGTGGTTGCACAGCGCGTGGCCGGCCGCGACGATCTGCCGCACCAGCTCCGGGTGCTTCTGCGCCTGCGAGCCGACCAGGCAGAACGTGGCCTTCACCCCGTACTGGTCGAGCATTGCCAGGATTTTCGGCGTCTGCTCCGGATCCGGCCCGTCGTCGAAGGTGAGCGCGACCTGCTGCCCGCCCGTGGTGAGCAGCGACTTGCCCGGCCCGGCGCCTAGCGGCACCGGGGTGGCCGGGTTGAACTCGGCCGGCTTGCCGGTGACGGTCGCCTCCGGGGTCGGCTTGGCGGTGCTCCCGGCGACCGGGTCGGCCTGCGCGCCGCCCTGCTTGCCGGCCGTGTCACCGGCTTTGCCGCGCTGCTGCGCCGCCTGGGCCGAGGCCTCGGCCTGCGCGGCCGCGGTCAGCGCGCCCGGGTCGGACTTGCCGGGCTGCGACAGCGGCACCGCGGTGATCAGCAGGCCGGCCACCACCAGGGTGCCGAGCACGGTCGTCGGCCGATTCTTGGCCGCTTCCAGCCACGTTTCCAGCGGCAGCGTGCCGGGCGCGCGATGCGAACCGGTGACCGGCCGCTTCGCGCGGGCTCGCGGCTGGCCCGAGGAGTGCCGCGCGCGTCGCGCTTGCTTCGATTCGACGGTACGCACGGTGCTGTACGACCCGGTGTCACCCGCGCGATGGCGGGCGGACCTGGCCGGGGCGGGAGCGTCCACAGCGGAGCGCAGCGACGGCCCCAGGATCTCCGTGCGGGGTTTTGCCCGCGACACGGTCTCCGAGCCGTCGGCAGAATCCGGCCGACGGTGCCGCCCACCCGTCGCGGCTACGTCGCCGGGGCTCGTCAGTTGCGGCGAGGTATACGGCGGCATTCGTCATGCCTACCGGTTGACAAGATCAGGCGCGATACCAGATCGGTCATCGCGCCGTCACTCATCGCTGTTTGGGCTGGTCACTCACCGTAAAGCTGTGAGCAATATCTGTTGTCGTTCAGCTGAGATTCTCATCGCGTTCCGTCTCGCCGCGGGTCGTCCGGGCCAGCCAGTCCACCACCCCGGCCACCGGCACGCCCTTCGCGAGCAACGCCCGCTGCCGTGCCGCACCGGTTCCGCGGGTCCGCAGCCGGTCGCTGAGGATCGTCACCAGCTCCGCGTCGCCGTGCCGTTCCAGCTCCGGCCCTTGGCGGCCCGCCAGTGCGCGGCCATCAGCAGCGGATGCGCCACGTCCGGCGCGTCGATCCCGTCCCGCACCTCGTTCAGCAGGGTCGCGACCAGCGCCCGGGCCAGCGCGGCGAGCAGCATCGCGTCGTCCAGGGTGGGCGTCACGTCGCCCATCCGGATCTCCACGGTCGGATAGTTGGCGGAGAGCCGCGCGTACCAATAGAGCATGCCCTCGTCGAGCATCGCGCCGCTCGCCTCGAGATCGGCGATCAGGGTCGAATAGTGGTCAAACGATTGGAGGTACGGCGTGGGGCCGACCGTCGGCCACCGTTCCCACATCATCGAGCGCCAGCTGGCGTACCCGGTGTCGCGCCCGCCGAACAGCGGAGAGTTCGCCGTCGCCGCCTGCAGCACGGGCAGCCACGGACGCAGGTGGTTCAGCACCCGTACGCCGGTCTCCTCGTCCGGAATGCTCACGTGCACGTGCGTCCCGCAGAGGCCCTGACCGGGCGACAGATCACCGAACCGTTCACGCATCTGGTGGTATCGCGGCTTGTCGACCAGCCGCGTGTTCGGCCCGGCGGCCGGCCCGCACCCGGCCGTGACAAGCCGTGACCCGGCCCGCTCGGCCGCGTCCGCCAGCCCGGTCCGCAGCTTCGTCATCGCCTCGTAGAGCCCGAGCAGCTCCAGCTGCGGTGGACTCGCCACCTCGATCTGGCTGCGCATGTACTCGTGCTGGACGCTGGCCCGCATCTCCTCGGGCACCTCGTCCAGCACCGCCTCCACGGTCTCCACCCCGCGGGGCTCCACCGCATCGACGAGCAGGTATTCCTCCTCGATCCCGAGCGTCAGAAGGTCCCGCCGTTCCGCGCGTGCGGCCAGTCGCGGGTCAATAGTCGTCGTGCCCTCGGCAGCGGCTTCCATGTGCTGCGGATACCCGTACCGTTCTCCCGGGAAACCGCAGCTCAAGCGCGTTTGCCGAGCAGGGATAAGCTTCTCCTCATGCTGCTTCTCGGGTACTGGGCGCTGGCGGGCACCGCCCTGCTCGAGCCCGGCCTGAGCAGCGGGCCCCGTCTGGTCCTGGCGCTGGCCCTGGTCACCGCCGCGTTGCTGGTCGTCGCCGCGGTTGCCGTCCCGGTCCTGTTCGCCGGGCTGATCCCCGGTCTGCGGGCCTACGCTCGCCGGTCCCGCACGTCGCCCCCGCGCCTGCTCGACCCCGACGCCGCCGGGCGTCCGCGCCCGAGAGCCCCGACCGCGTTCCCCGCGGCCGCCTAGCACCCGTCGTCCTCGTCACGGCGCCCTGCCGGGCTGCCGCCTCGGTGTCCACTCCGTTCCGGACCCTTGGGGTACGTCCATGTCTGTCACCGGTCTCTTCCACGCTGTCGTCAACGCCGCCCACACCGCGATCACCAGCCTCGCCGCCCACCTCGACCCGCTGGCCGGGAGCCTCGCGGCGGCCGTCGCGATCGTCGTCTTCACGCTGCTCGTCCGGGCTTGCCTGACCCCGCTCACCTACCTGCAGATCCGCACCGAACGCCGCCGTGCCGTCCTCGCCCCCGCGCTGGCGAAGCTCCGCAAGAAGCACAAGGACCCGATGGAGCTGGCCACCGCCACCCTCGCGTTGCAGCGCGAACACGGCATCGGCCCGTTCGCCGGGCTCCTTCCCGCGCTGGTCCAGGCCCCGTTCTTCATGGTCATGTACCGGGTCGCCCTGAACCCGCCGTCCGGCTCGATCGCCGGGGTCCCGCTCACCGCGCACCTCTCCGCCGGCGTCCCGGTCTTCGCCGTCCTGCTGGCCGTGTCCGCCACCATCGCCTGGTGGTCGTCCCGCCGGGCCGCCGCCGTCGCTGTCGCCCCGCAGTCCTCCGATCCGACCCAGCAGGCGGCCGCGCTGACCGCCCGGATGCTGAAGTACCTCCCGTGGCTGAGCGTCCTCGCCGTCGCCTGGCTCCCCCTGGCCGGCGGCCTCTACCTGGTCACGTCCTCAGCCTGGACCGCCGCCGAGCAGATCGCCCGCCGCCGCCTGGTCCCTGCCGTCCGCCCCTCGCTCTAAATCAGCTGGTTCTCACTGTGGTCATCCGTCCCGGACAACCACAGTGAGAACCAGCCACTCAGCTGCCGTGACCCGCACTGCCGCTCGTCGGCTGGCACTCAGGGTCGTGCCGGAGCTCGTTCTCAACCCTGAGCACCAGCCGGGGAGCGCAAGTCCCAGCTGGGCCTGGCATGCGGCGCGGCTCACGCTTGGTCGGCTGGCGCTGAGGGTTGTGCCGGGGCTTGTTTCCGACCGTGAGTGCCAGCGGGGGGCGTGAGGCCCGGCTGGGCCTGGGGTGCGGCGGGGCTTGGGCTTGGTCGGCTGGTGCTCGCTGTGGTTATGAGGCACGAATAAGCACAGTGAGCACCAGCCGGGGACGGGGCGGCGCGGTGCCGGCTTGAGTTCGCTGGGCGTCGCGGAGCCGGACGGACGCCGGCGGTGATGCGGGCACGGACTGCGGCACGGGACGGCGGGACGGGTTTTGTGGTCTGACCGTGCCCACCCACGGAGGCCGCCCTGGAGGGCTTTGCGTTCTGGGCCGGCCACGG